>QCMT01000001.1 GCA_003213625.1 OCS155 cluster bacterium AG-422-J23
TTGGAGTTCCCGGTAGTATTCATGACTGGGATGGAGGAAAACATATTTCCTAGTCAAAGATCTGAAACTGATTTTGAAATACAAGAAGAAAGAAGACTTTGTTATGTTGGGATGACGAGGGCTGAAAAAAAGCTTTATTTAACATATTCAAATACCAGAACTATGTGGGGAGGAACAAATTATTATCTTCCAAGCAGATTCATCGATGAAGCTAAACCTTATTTGAAAGAAATTAAAATTCATCAAGAATCAACCGATAACAAAAGTAATTCTCTAGGTTCTCTTGGAAAGAAAGTGATACATGAAAAATATGGTTCGGGAATTGTTGAAGAAGTGAATGGTAATGAGATCACAGTTAACTTTGGTGGAGAGCATGGAATCAAACATTTAGATATTGAATGGGCCCCAATAATATTTGAATGATATCTTTAATATTTGAACTTGGTAATATATAATCTTTTGGGGGAGTAATGGACTTATTTGAATATCAAGGAAAATCTTTATATCAAAAATTTAATATAAATCATCCCAATTCAAAACTAATTAAAGACCTAAATGATTTAAATGACCCAATTAATCTAAATTTTCCCGTTGTTGTTAAAGCTCAGGTACAAGTCGGGGGAAGAGGAAAAGCAGGTGGTATCAAGGTAGCTAAAGACATTAACGAGTTAACACAATATTCTGAAGAAATATTAGGTATGGATATAAAAGGCCACAAGGTAGAAATTCTTCTCTTAGAGGAAGCATCAAACATTTTGGAGGAATACTATATCTCGTTTACTTTAGACAGGTCAGAAAAAAAATATCTAATTATGTTGAGTGCTAAAGGAGGTATGGACATTGAACAAGTTGCAGAGGAAAATCCAGATGACTTAGTTAAGTTTCATGTAAGTCCATCAGAAAAATTAACTACATCAACTATTTCCGAATTGATTAACAAAGCTAATTTGAATAAAGATCACGAAAAAAGTCTTTCTGAAATAATAGAAAACTTGTATTTGATGTTCACAGAAGGAGATTGTGATCTTGTAGAGGTCAATCCTCTTGCAATTACAGACAATGGAGTAATGGCACTTGATTCAAAAGTATCATTGGATATGAATGCAAAATATAAACATACATATTTTGATGATTTTGAACAAGAAATACCAATTCCTGAATCCGAGAAAAATGCGAAAGAAAAAGGTTTAAATTTTATAAAACTTGATGGATCTGTTGGAATTATTGGAAACGGTGCAGGTTTAGTAATGTCTACACTTGATGTTGTTGCTGAAAATGGTGGTAAAGCAGCGAACTTTCTGGATATTGGTGGCGGAGCAAAAGCTGAGACTGTAAGTTCTGCTCTTGAAGTTTTAGAGGCTGATCAAAATGTAAAGTCAGTATTGATAAATATATTTGGTGGAATAACAAGGTGTGATTTAGTTGCAGAAGGAATAATCGAGGCAACTAAAGGAAAAGAACTTGTATGGCCAATTATCATTAGGCTAGACGGAACAAACTCTTTAGAAGGACTAGAGATATTAAAAGCAAACCCTAATGAAAAAATATTCATAGAAGAGTCAATGGATTCAGCTGCAAAATTGGCAGTTCAGAAAGGTCTTTAAATGTCAATTCTCATCGATGAAAATACAAAAGTTGTAGTACAAGGTCTGACCGGTAGAGAAGGCCAATTTCATGCTCTGAGAAATAGAGATTATGGAACCAAAATTGTAGCTGGAACAAGACCAGGAAAAGGTGGGGAAAATGTTGAGGGCATTCCTATATTTGATGATGTTGAAAAAGCTGTCAGTGAAACAAATGCTAATGTTGCTCTCACCTTTGTCCCACCTGCATTTGCAAAAGATGCAGTGTTAGAAGCTGCATTTGGTGGATGTGAATTAATAGTATGTATAACTGAAGGAATACCGGCAAAAGATGAAGCTGAAATGTATGACATTCTGAAAAAAGAAACAAAAGCATCTCTTTTAGGTCCAAATTGTCCAGGTTTAATATCACCGGGTAAGGCAAATGTTGGAATTATGCCTCACGAAATTACATTGCCGGGAAATATAGGAGTAGTTTCAAGGTCAGGAACTTTGACTTATCAAGCTGTTCATGAGCTAACAAATCTTAATATTGGACAATCAACATGTATAGGTATTGGTGGAGATCCAGTACCTGGAATGTCATTCATAGATGTAATTGAGAAATTTCAAGCAGATAGTGAAACAGAAGGTATCGTTATGATTGGAGAGATTGGTGGCACAGCTGAAGAGGAAGCTGCAGATTTTATTAAACAAAATGTCACAAAACCTGTTGTGTCATATATAGCTGGAGTAACGGCACCCCCTGGTAAAAAAATGGGCCATGCTGGAGCAATTGTTTCAGGAAACAAAGGCACCGCAGAAGCAAAGATCCAAGCTTTAACTGAAGCTGGTGCAATAGTTGTTAAGACGCCAACTGAAATAGGAAAAGCAATGAAGGATGTTATAAATGGCTGAAAACTTAAAAAGAACAGATCTAATTAATGCTATTGAGGAAACAAGAAAATCTTTTGATACTGACAATCCTACTGTTCCTTTCATTGAGGGGGATGGAATTGGTATCGATATTTGGCCAGCTGCAAAAAAAGTTTTTGATGCTGCAGTCGAAAAAACTTACAAAAATGATAGAAAGATTAATTGGATAGAAGTTTTGGCAGGACAAAAAGCTTATGATACAACTTCTGAGTGGCTTCCTGATAAAACTTTAGAAACATTTAATGAATATGGTGTGGGTATAAAAGGTCCCTTAACTACACCTGTAGGTGAAGGAATAAGATCTATCAATGTAGCAATAAGACAAGAGCTTGATTTATATGTTTGCTTGAGGCCTATCAAATATTTCAAAGGCATTCAAACTCCTACAAAAAATCCACAAGATGTAGATATCACTCTATTTAGAGAAAACACCGAAGATGTCTATGCAGGAAAAGAACTAGAAAATTCCTCAGAAGATGTTGAAAAACTTAATAATTTTTTAAAACAGGAATTTGGATGGGATATAAGAATAGACAGCGGGATTGGAATAAAACCAATATCTCAGACTGCTTCTGAAAGGCTGATAAGAGCAGCACTCAATTATGCAGTGGAAAATGATAAAAAAAATGTTGCTTTAGTGCATAAAGGAAACATTATGAAGTTTACTGAAGGTGCATTTAGAAAATGGGGTTACGACCTTGTAAAGTCAGAGTTTTCAGATGTTGCAGTTTCATGGGAGGATTGTGGTGGTGATCCTGGAGATAAAATATTAGTACAAGATGTAATTGCAGATGCATTTTTACAGCAAATCTTAATTAAACCACAAATGTTTGATGTAATTGCTACAACGAATCTCAATGGAGATTATGCTTCTGACGCCTTAGCAGCTCAAATAGGGGGCATTGGTATCAGTCCTGGAGGAAACATAAACTATGAAAATGGAAAAGCAGTTTTTGAAGCAACACATGGTACTGCTCCTAAATATGCTGGTCAAGATAAAACAAATCCAGGATCATTAATTTTGTCAGGAGTAATGATGTTTCGATATATGGGTTGGAATAGTGCTGCTGATCTAATTGTTAACTCAATGGAGAAAACAATTCTCGAAGGAAAAGTAACTTATGATCTTGCTCGAGGAAGAAGTGTCAAAAAAATTCTTTCTTCATCAGAATTTGCAAATGCTTTAATCAGTAATATGAAAACTTCAAAAAAGGAGAAGTAGTAAATGAATAAGGTTACAGTTGTCGGAGCTGGAAAGTATGGATCGATGACAGCATTAAGAATAGCTGAGTACGATATTGTACAAGAAGTCGTAATGACAGATATTGTTGAAGGCCTTCCTCAAGGGCTTGCCCTAGATATCAATCAGTCACGATTTGTTGAACAATTCAACACAAAACTAATAGGAACTAATGATTATAAGGATACAGAAGGAAGTGATGTAGTCGTTATAACTGCTGGTTTACCACGTAAGCCAGGAATGTCTCGAATGGATTTGTTAGAGGTAAATGCAAAAATTGTTGAAGGCGTGACTGAGGAAATATTAAAGTATTCTGACAATCCTTCGATCATTGTTGTGACGAATCCACTTGATCAAATGACTACTCTTGCTTCAGATGTTTCTGGTTTGCCTAAAAATAAAGTTATGGGACAAGCAGGAATTTTAGATTCATCGAGGTTCGCATACTTTATCGCTGAAAAGCTTTCTGTTGATACCTCTGATGTATACGCACTAACGTTAGGAAGCCACGGAGAAACAATGGTCCCTGTTCCATCACTTTGTACGGTGAAAGGAGAACCTCTTATAGATATTTTGAGTGAATCTGATATAAATGAGTTGGTTGAGAAAACTTCTAATGGAGGTGCTGAAATTGTTGGATTGCTAAAAACTGGGAGTGCATATTTTGCTCCAGCTTCTTCAGCGGCAGTAATGGTTAAATCAATAGTAAACAATTCAGATGAAATATTTCCTGTTTGTGCTTGGCTTGAAGGTCAATACGGTATTGATGACGTATATCTAGGAGTACCTGCAAAACTAGGTAAGGATGGTGTCACAGAAGTAGTAGAATTTGAACTCACCGAGCCTGAAAAAAATGCACTAACTGATGCTTCAAACGCTGTAAAAGCTAAGGTTGAAGAGCTCAATAACATAAAAAATCAATAAAATCAGTCTTTTTGAAAAAAAACCCAATATTTATTGTATTTTTGAGATATTTTTAATAAAAAAACTATAATTGCCTTAAGAATATTAAAGAAAGGCAAAACAGCTATGAATAAAGACCAATTGGCAAGCGTAGTGGCATCAGAAGTAGGATTGTCACAATCAGACGCAAAAGCAGCTGTTGACGCAGTTTTTGATGGCATAACAAACGGTATGAAGAATGGCGATAAAGTAAGTATTGCTGGATTTGGACAGTTTGAGTCAAGATACAGGGCTGCTAGACAGGGTAGAAATCCAGCAACTGGAGAAACAATCCAGATTGCTGCAAAAAATGCACCAGCTTTTAAAGCTGCAAAAGGATTAAAAGATAGTTTGAACTAATTCTTGATTTTAATCATTTGAAAAGACGGCTTAGCCGTCTTTTCTTTTTACTGTAATAACTTAAGATCGCCAGAAATCTTAATTTTCTCTTCAAACATTAAATCTTCTGGATGTTTTTCATTATTTTTTAATTCGTTAAATGTTTGAATAGACATTTTTATTATCAATCCATAATTATTGTGAGAAAGTTCTTTTGTAATTTCTCCAGTATCTAAATTTATAAAAGTGTTTTCGTCTTGTTCATCTATCAATTGAAGATATATATTATTTAACGATTTTTTTTCAGAAAGTTTTAAGTTCTTTATAACTTCTTCAATATCACTATTTAGGTCAGTCATTAACTATTTAGGAGTGTCTCTCGCTTGATGTCCTCAATTGCTTTTGTTACTTGTATGCCTCTTGGACACGCTGATGTACAGTTGAATGCTGTTCTACATCTAAATGCACCATTGACATCTTTCAAAATTTCAAGCCTTTGCTTTGTGCCTTCATCTCTAGAATCAAAAACAAATCTGTGTGCATTTACAATTGCTGCTGGCCCAACATATGTTTCTGCAGTCCAAAACACAGGACAGCTAGTTGTACACGCTGCACACAAAATACATTTTGTAGTATCTTCAAACTTATCTCTATCCTCTGGAGACTGTAATCTTTCTCTATCTCCAGGTTCTTTTTCATTAATTAGATAAGGCATCACCTTTTTATAACTATCAAAAAATGGTTCCATATCAACAATCAAATCTTTGACTACAGGAAGGCCACGTATCGGTTCAATTTTTATAGGATTTCCAACTTCTTTAACTAATACCTGGCAAGCAAGCATATTTTCACCGTTGATAACCATTGCATCAGAACCACATACTCCGTGAGCACAAGATCTTCTAAATGAAAGCGAACCATCTTCAAACCATTTAATTTTGTGTAATAAATCCAGAATTCTTTCTTCAGGTTCAGCATCTACTATATAGTTTTCCCAGTGCCCTTTTCTATCTGATTCTGGATCATACCTTAGAATTTTTAAATTAATATCCATTAGTATTTACGTTCCATTGGTTCATATTTTCCTAATTCTACATCTTTGTACTTAAGATTTGCTGTGTTATCTTTTTTAAACGCAAAGGAATGTTTCATAAAGTTTGTATCATCACGATCAGGAAAATCTTGTCTTGAGTGAGCCCCTCTTGACTCATTGCGAGCAAGTGCGCTTGCTACAGTAGCCTCAGACATATCTAATAGGTAATCTAACTCAATAGCCTCGACAAGCTCTGAATTGTGAACTTTACTTTTATCGAAAATTGTTACATTTTCGTATCTGTCTCTTAATTCTTCCAATATCTCTGTTTGTTTTTCTAAAGTCTCTTTAGTTCTAAATATTTTTGCATTCTCTTCCATAGATTCTTGAAGGTCTTTTCTAATATTTGCTACAGAAAATTCATTAGTATGTTCTTTATCAATAAGATTTTGTATCTTTTTCGAAAGATCATCAGAGGCACTGTCACTAATGCTGTTTGGTTTTGTTTGAGTTACGTAATCAACCATGCTTTGACCTGCTCTTTTACCAAAAACAACTATATCTAGCAGTGAATTAGTACCTAATCTATTTGCACCATGAACACTTACACATGCTGCTTCTCCAGCAGCATAAACTCCTGGTAGAACTGTTCCTTTTTCATCACTAAGAACACGTGAATAAACATCTGTTGGAATGCCTCCCATAGCGTAGTGTGCTGTAGGTTGAACAGGTATAGGTTCTTCAATCGGCTCAATTTTCACATATGTTCTAACAAAATCAGTTATATCGGGTAATTTTTTCTTTATTGTCTCTGCACCAAGGTGAGTCAAATCTAAATAAACGTAATCGCTATCTGGACCCGCACCATTACCTTCACTTATTTCAGTAGCTATAGCTCTTGAAACCATATCCCTAGGTGCTAAATCTTTAATTGACGGAGCGTATCTTTCCATAAATCTTTCTCCATCTTTATTTCTTAGAATTCCACCCTCACCTCTTGCTGCCTCTGAAAGCAAAATACCTAATCTGTATATTCCAGTTGGATGAAATTGATAAAACTCCATATCTTCCAAAGGTATACCTTTTTGATAGAGAATCCCTGGTCCATCACCAGTTAATGAGTGAGCATTAGAGCTAACTTTAAATATTTTACCAAATCCACCAGTTGCAAATGTAACTGCTCTGGTTTCAAAAATATGTATATCTCCGGTTGCAAGTTCATAGGCAATAACACCTTGACAGATACCATCCTCAATCTTGATATCTAGAACTTGAAATTCATCAAAAAAAGTTACTCCCATAGAGACACATTTTTGATAAAGCGTCTGAAGAATCATGTGACCAGTTCTGTCAGCTGCATAACAAGCTCTGAAAGCAGGAGACTCACCTTCTTTTACAGTGTGACCACCAAATCTCCTTTGCGCAATTTTTCCATTATCTAATCGACTAAATGGTAATCCCCAGTGTTCTAATTCAATTACGGCATCAATTGCCTCTTTACATAAAATATCTACTGCAGGTTGGTCTGCAAGGTAATCTGAACCTTTGACGGTATCAAAAGCATGCCAGTTCCAGTTATCTTCTTCAACATTTGCAAGAGCGGCACTCATCCCACCTTGAGCTGCACCTGTGTGAGATCTTGTAGGATAAAGTTTTGTTATGACAGCAAGCTTCATGTGAGGTGCTGCTTCTATTGCAGCCCTAAGACCTGCTCCACCAGCACCGACGATTACTCCATCAAATGAATGTTTAACTATTTTCATACTTGTCTTACAAATGCAACAATTGCATATGTTCCTATTATAAAGAAAATTAAAGATGTACTGTAAAGAGCGCTGTGTGCAAGTTTTCGAATTGTTTTATCAGCTAGATTGTCATGAATAACTACCCTCAATCCATTTGTTCCATGTAAAAGGCTTAATGTTAATAAAAGCCAATCAAATGCTCTCCAGTAAGGAGTTTCCCACCTTGCCGCGACAAAATCATAATCCAAGTTCAACGTATCGTTAAAGACATGCATAATGAACATATGCCAAACAGCAAGAAATACAAGTACAAGTCCGCTTACCCTCATAAAAAACCACGCTTGGAGCTCAAAACTAGATCCACCAACAGGTGGTTGACGTCTTCCCCAATCAGTTCTTGTTGTCTGCATTATTTTGTCTTCCAATCTGGTATCGGCCTAATCATACAATCTACTATGGTGGTTCCCTCTGAGCTTTTTTCAAGACATAAGTCAAAGTATGAAGCAGTCATTTTGTAGGTGGTTGGTACAAAAATTATCAAAAATACAAACAATGATGCAAAATTTAGTTGTTTTTGATAATCAGAACCTTTAGCCCATAAATCTACGGCAATTATTCGTAATCCATTTATAGCATGACCAAGGACTGCAGCCATTAGTCCAATTTCGGCAACTCTAAAGTAAAAGTTTTTGTAAATTGCTTCAGCACCTTCATAAATTTCTGGTCCAAGAAGAATCAATGCTGTTGATATTATGTGTAACAGAAGATATCCAAAAAGACCAACACCAGTAACTCTATGAAATATATAGAGCCACATTCCAGTCTTCCCTTTATAAATCGAACCTGTAGAAACAATTCGTTGATATGCCATTAATTAATTATCCTACAAAAGGTATATTACTGTTAATTAATTAGAAGATTAGCCCCTTGACATAACGATATAACAATAATAAATTACACATATGTGATTTAGTTTTCAATAGTTAAAGGGGTGATGTGGAAAAGTCAATAATTGAGGAACTCATAGGTGGAATGCCTTCCTGGACGGAAGAAGCAAATTGTAAAGGAGCTGATGCAGATATATTTTTTCCTGAAAGAGGTGCCTCAACTAGAAAAGCTAAATCAATTTGTAGAGCCTGTTCCGTACAAGAAGACTGTTTAGAGTTTGCTATTGAAAACTCAGAAAAATTTGGAATCTGGGGCGGACTTTCTGAACGAGAAAGAAGAAGAATCAAACGTCAGAGAATTCACGACACAGACATTAGGGACGTTGGTTAAGAAATACTAAATTTTTCTTTATAAGCATCGAAGTCTCTTTCAACTCCAATTTCATCACTTTTTATTATCTCAGTTATTACATTCTCTTCATTAGTGATGTAGGTATACCTTAAAGAGATTCCAACTCCATCATGAAAACATCCAAATTGTTTTGACACTTCACCATGTGGCCAAAAGTCTGCCAAGATTGGGAAATCTATGTTGTAGTGGTTTGCCCAAGCTCTGTTTGTTGGGCCTGCTGCAACAGTAATCATTACTGTATCAGTATCAGTAGATTTAAATGCATCCATATTGTCTCTAAGTTCACATATTTCTCCATCACATACAGAACTAAAAGGAAATGGCATGAAGACAAACATAGTTTTTTTCCCAAGAAAATCTTCTGACTTGAAAGTCTCTTTGTCATAATTTACTAATGAAAAATCTGGAATTTGATCACCTATGTTTAAGCTCATTTTATTTTCTCCTTTTGCTTTTTACTTTAACAGTAATGATTATATAGGAGGTAAAGATGTACGGGCTGCCCATGAAATAGGATCATGCAATTCATCTAAAGTTGGAATCAATTCTGTCGAACCAAGAATATCGTCCAATGTAAATGTAGCTTGAGAATCTTTAAGATAATCTAAGAAACCGTCAGAGTAAAAATCTAATTCGGAAATTTTTGTTTCAATGTCTTTTGTAGGGCTTTCGTAATTTGAAAATGACAAATCCATCAATAGATCAAAAATACTATTGTCCTGTAAAAGATTTAGCTCTTTTGATTTTTGTTTTATAACTGATCTATAAAAACTAAGAGGAGCTGCGATACTTTCGAATATTTGATTTGGGTCTAATCCCTCTACTCCTGAAATATTTGAAAACATTTCTTGAGGATTATTGATTGCTTCTGGACCCATATCAAGATTTAAATCTTTGAGTTTATTAATCATATCCTCTGAACTTTTTGAAATTGTATTCATAATGTTTTCAAAAGGCTGAGTATATTCTCCTAGACATAAAGCCATGTACTCGACAGTAAAGTATGCAAGGCTTAAGTCATTTTCGTTTGCTTCAAAATTGTTAACTTTTGCGTTAAAGGTTTTATGATTTACAGCAAGCGTTTTTGACCTTGGAAGAATGATGCCAAATTGACTTAATCCCCAAGAAAATTTACCCAACAATCCAGCAAGATTGCCAAATTGCATTCCTAAGATAGATGATTTCATATTATTTCCACCAATCCCCCCGAACATAGATAATTCAGGAGATTCTATAGATTCAAAATCAAAATGTTTTATCGATTCAATGAACCATTGTCCATATTCTTTAGGCGTCATTAATCTTATTTCTTTAGGACTAGAGTTATAGCTTAAAAACTCCTCAGACTGAAGCTCAATTACCCTAAAAATTTGCTCAAAATTTATGTCATTATTGGATAGTTCTAGAGGTAAGACTTCTTCATCCTTTGTTATATGATTATTGATTTGTTTTGCCAGTTCCCAATTAACGCCAGATTCTTCATTGTTAAAAAGATTAAAGAATTGGGAGAAAATATCCTCAGACATTAAACATCAGATGGTCTTAAATCAAGAGTGAAATCTAAAGTTATAGTATTTCCACCTCTCAATATTTCAACTGTAATCGCATCCCCAGCTCTTTTGTTTCTTAAAATCGTAATTAATTGGTCAAGTGTTGAAATATCTATATCATTAATTTTCTTGATGACATCTCCAGGTAATGCACCTGCTTTACCAATTGCATATATATCATTTGCAGGCCCGTAGAGCTCTTCAATTAATACACCTGAAAATATTCTTGCTCCATCATCCGCAACTTCGAAGTACTGAGCACCAAGAATTCCTAAAAATGCATGTAAAACTTGTCCATCGTCAAGAATGTCTTCAACTATACCCAATGCAAGATTAATTGGAACTGCAAAACCTAGTCCTTCAGCTCCAACATCTGCAGTTGCAATGGCAGTTGTTATTCCTATTAACTCACCATTGTTATTTAATAAAGCGCCCCCACTGGAACCTCTTGTGATAGGTGCATCTGTTTGAATTAAACCAAAAAGAGTAACTGCATTATTCATATTTTCGCTTCCAACATCTAATCTTCGATCAAGGGCAGAAATAACACCTGTTGTTACTGTTGGAGCAGCACCTAACGTAAGTGGATGACCTATTGCGACTGCTAAGTCGCCTACAAAAACACCTTCACTATTACCAATCGAAATTGGAGTAAGATTTTCATTTTCAATTTTTACAACACCTATATCTGTTAATTTGTCTGATCCAATAATTTCTGCTTCATACATTCTTCCATCTTCAAAAATTACTCTTACATCTGTTGCCTCATCAATTACGTGATGATTAGTAATAATCAAACCTTTTTCATTTATGACAACTCCTGAGCCGCCACCTATAGAAATGAAATCATTCTCAGCATCTCTTTCTCCAACCTGCAGTTGCACAATAGTTTTTGTAGCTATCTCAGCAATTGAAACAACCTTTGAAGAATCTACTCTCGGCATTACTAGCTCTTTTTCTTTAATTGTCTCTGTAATCGTTACTGGATCAGGAAGAATAATTTCCTCTTCTTCAAAAATGCCAAAAAAGAATAAAAAAGATAACACAATTATGCTCGTGAAAAAAGATGATAGAAAAACTAAATTAAAAGAAGATCCTCTTTTTTTTGTTTTTTCTTCGACTAAATCTGAAATATATTTTTCTGTTTCAAAAAGCTCTTGCTGTTTAAATGTATCATCTTCCATATATATATATTAAATCTCTCTGTGGTGTACTTGTTTTGATACTCAATCTATGGTTTTTTTAGTAAAATTTCTCTTAATAAGTTAAAGTTATAAGATAAATGTTATCTGTTAAAAATTTAGAAGTAGTTTATCAAGATGTCATTTTGGTATTGAGAGGTATTTCCTTTGAAATCCCAAAGGGTGAAATTGTTGCCTTGCTTGGTAGTAATGGATCTGGAAAAACAACAGCTTTGAGAGCGATCACTGGACTTCTTGATACACAAAATGGAGATATCACAAAAGGACAGATTTTCATCGAGGATGAAGAAATAACAAATGCAGATCCATCAAAAATAGTAAATTTAGGAATAGCCCAAGTACTTGAAGGAAGAAGAATCTTTTCAGAGCTAAGTGTAAGTGAAAATTTAAGATTAGGTGGTTTTACTAATGACAGTGCATTAACCGAGAATATGGAAAGAGTATTTGAGCTATTTCCAATTTTAAAAACAAGGTCAAAAAATATATCTGGTTATTTATCTGGTGGCGAACAACAAATGCTAGCAATTGGAAGAGCTTTAATGTCAGATCCAAAATACTTATTACTTGATGAACCAAGCTTAGGACTTGCTCCTAAACTTGTGGAGCAGATATCAGAATTAATTGTAGAGATAAACACTCAGGGTGTGACAGTATTACTAGTTGAACAAAATGCGAATATGGCGCTAAAAATTTCATCTCATGGTTATATCATGGAGACAGGAAATGTAGTAATGGATAACTCCAGTGAGAAACTTATGAAAGATAAAGATGTTCAAGAGTTCTACTTAGGACTTAATACAGAAGGAACCGAAAGGAAGTCTTTCAAAGATGTTAAGCATTATAAAAGAAAGAAGAGGTGGCTTTCATGAGTAATGTCATCTCATTTAATGATGTAAGTTTGAGATTCGGAGGAGTCCAAGCATTAAAGAATGTATCATTTGAGATTGAAGAGAATTCACTTTTTGCAATAATTGGACCAAATGGGGCTGGTAAAACTTCAATTTTAAATTGTATAAATGGAATTTATAAACCTACAAGTGGGTCTATTAATATTTTTGATCAAGATAGTAAAGATTTGCATCCTGACAATATTGCTAATTTAGGGGTGTCACGAACTTTTCAAAACATTGAGTTATTTGAAAATATGACGGCCCTAGACAATATTTTAATCGGGGCTCATAGGCATGTAGATTATGGTCCGGTAAGAAGTCTTTTATTTTCTAAAAAAGTAAGACAAGAAGAAGAAAAAGCTAGAAAAATCTCTGAAGATGTAATTGATTTTTTAGAGATAGAAGAATACAGATATTCATATATTCTTTCCCTTCCATATGGAATACAAAAGCGAATAGAGTTAGCTAGAGCTTTAGCTATGCAACCAAAAGTTCTACTTTTAGATGAACCAGCTGCAGGAATGAATAACGAAGAAACAGAAGATATTGCAAGATTTATATTAGATGTCCATGAAGAATTAGGAATTACCGTCGTACTGATTGATCATGATATGAATATGGTCATGGACATTGCTACAGATGTTGTTGTTATGGATTTTGGGGAAAAATTATTTCAGGGCGATCCTCAAGAAGCTGCCAAAAATCAAAAAGTAATTGATGCATACTTAGGAGTGGGTTAAATATGTTAACAATCCAAGAAATATTTGATGAAATAAAATCAAGCGGGGGATTAACACCCTCAAGAAGATTAAGAGATATTGCTACTAGGTTTCCCGATCAAGTAGCTTTTAGAGACAAAAGATTTGGTATTTGGAATGAGATTACTTATGGAGAATTTTGGACTCAAGTCCAGTATGTAGGCTCTGCATTAAATTATTTTGGTATTGAAAGAAATGACAAGGTCGCCATACATTCCGAAAACAGACCTGAATGGTTGATTGCTGATATAGGCATTCAGTCACTTGGAGCAATAAGTGTAGGCCTATATCCAACAAACCCACCAGCTGAAGTACAGTATTTATTAAGTCACTCAGAATCAAAAATTCTCTTTGCTGAAGATCAAGAACAAGTAGATAAAGCACTTGAAGTAAGTAAAGATGTTCCAAATTTATCAAAAATTATTTACTTTGAGGAAAAAGGACTTTTTAGATATGAAAGCGACAAGCTGATGAGATGGGATGATTTTTTAGACATTGGCAAAACTGAATATGAAAAAGATAAAAATTTTGTTACATCATCTATCGATCAAATAAAAAGTGAAGATGTAGCCTTAATGATTTATACATCTGGAACTACTGGTCCACCGAAAGCTTCAATGTTATCTCATGGGAATATGGAATGGACTGCATCTATAATTCCAGAAATATCATTCACACCAAACATAAGTAACCCCGAATACTTATCGTATTTGCCATTGTGCCATGTTTTTGGAAGACTTGTTGATGAGATAATAGCCATTAACTCAATTGGTGTGATAAATTTTGCTGAATCCATAGATACGGTTCAAAGAGATCTTGCAGAAATTCAGCCATCTATCTTTCCAGCAGTTCCAAGAATTCTGGAGCGCATGCATGCAGGAACTTTAGTAAGAATGAAGGATGCATCTCCATTAAAAAAATTACTTTTTAGAACAGCATCTTTTTTTGGAAATATTACTGCTAGTAGAAGGCTCGAAAATCCTGACGATTTAATAGCTAAAATTACGAATTTTATCGCTCAAATTCTTGCTTTCAGATCTTTAAGAAAAAAATTAGGTTTGTTAAATGTGGATAATGCTGTATCTGGTGCAGCTCCTATTTCACCAGAGATCTTAAGATTTTTTATGTCTCTTGGTGTTCCTATATATGAAGGATATGGAATGACTGAGAATTCAGCCATAGCAACTGGTAATACACCTGATAAGGTAAAACTTGGCACAGTCGGTACTCCTCAAGCTGGTACAGAAATTAAACTTGCCGAAGATGGTGAGATATTGGTTCGACATCCAGGTGTTTTTCTTGGGTACTACAAAAATGAGGAGGCTACGAAAGAAGTTTTGGACAGTGATGGATGGTTATACACGGGAGATGTTGGTGAATATGATGGCGAATTTCTAAAAATTATTGATAGAAAAAAAGACATAATTATTACAAGCGGAGGTAAAAATGTTTCTCCTTCAGAAATTGAAAACAATATTAAAACTTCCCCATTTATTAAAGAAGCGATAGTAATTGGTGACGACAGGAAGTTTTTGTCAGCATTAATTGGGATAGAATACGATATTGTATCTAATTGGGCATTAAGAAAAAATATTGCTCACACTACATATAGAAACCTATCGGAAAATGAAGAGGTTCAGAATCTAATTTGGGAAGAAATACAAAAAGCTAACGAATATACCTCTTCCCTTCAAATAAGAAAATTTAGAATGCTAACTAAAGAATTAGATCATGAAGATGGCGATTTAACAGCTACCCAAAAAGCAAAAAGGAATGTAATCATAGATAAATTTTCTGATTTGATAGAGGAAATGTATAAATGACAGTCTTTTTACAAGCAACTTTTGAAGGCTTGTCACTTGGGGCAATTTATTCATTAGTTGCGATAGGTTTTGTTTTAATCTACAAAGCTACAGACGTACTCAGTTTTGCCCAACCTGCTTTAGCAGTTGTCGGAGCAGGGATAATAAGTGGGCTTGCTGTCGACCGAGGGGTACCTTTTTGGTTAGCGTTAATCATTGGTATAGTCTTTACAGGTCTGATAGGTTTACTAGTTGAAAGAACTTTTTTGAGGCCAATGGTTGGAGAACCAGTTTTTTCTGTAGCAATCCTTACAATTGGAATCGATATTTTACTAAGGACAATTTTAAATAAATGGATAGGAATTGACCCAAGGTACTTAGGTGATCCTTTTCCTAGTTTTGGAAATTTTGGATCTTTTGATGTAAGTGGTGTAACTCTAAAATATTTGGAAATTGCTGCGCTAATTACTGCACTGGTTTTAATCGGTATTTTAGGAGTATTTTTCAAACGTTCAAAATATGGTATTGCGATGCGTGCTACGTCATTCGACCAAGAGGCAGCTCTTGCTCAAGGCATTAACGTAGGTCGTGTTTTTGGATTAGTTTGGTTAATCGCTGGAATTTTGGCTGGCTTTTCTGGGTTTTTTATTACTGGAGGGTTTAACACTTTGACCCAAGCAAGTTTCATATCTGCACTTCGTGCTTTACCAGCGGTGGTGATTGGTGGCCTTGATTCTATTGCAGGAGCAGTAGTTGGCTCCTTAATAATTGGACTTACTCAGGGTTATATTGCATATTATCAACTTCCTCTTGAATCAATTGTTGGTTTTACTTTAGGAAGTGGGTTCTCACTTATTGCTCCTTATTTAGTTATGTTTATTATTTTGCTAATAAAGCCAGATGGTTTATTTGGTACAAAAGAAGTTGAGAGAGTATGAAAAAAAGGCCAGACTTATACACCAATTACAGAAATGAATCTTCAATATTTCCTACGACATTCCAAAAATTTTGGTTTGGGTTGTTACTGGTCTCATCATTTGCTGCCCCATTCATTCTCTCAAGCTATTGGGTTTTACTAATTACAACCTCTTTATTAATTGCTATTGCCTCCTGGGGTCTGAATGTCGTCTCTGGATATGCAGGTCAAGTTAATCTTGGGCACGGGGTATTTGTTGGCATAGGTACTTATGTTTCGTCAGTGTTAGGTGGAGTAGCTACTACAAGCGTAATAGGCTATGAACTTGATATGATTATTTGGTTGCCTCTTTCAGGGTTAGCTGCAACTCTTATTGGAATAATTTTGTCACCGGTATCTGCTCGGCTTAAAGGATTAAATTTAGGATTGGTGACATTAGCACTTGTATTTATAGGATCACATTTTTTCTCAAATTTAAAATTCATTACAGGTGGAGCTGGTTTGGGAAGAAAAGCAGCAAAACTAACATTCATGGGTATAGATCTAGAAGCAGGAATAACATTTGGTAATTTCATCCTTGAGAAAAATGATTTTATATATTTCTTTTCTTTAATTCTTTGTATTTTATTAGGATTGGGAGTCAAAAATATCACTAGATCTAAAATTGGAAGAGCTTTTTCTGCAATAAGAGATCGGGATATTGCTGCTGAGGCACTTGGTATAAATTTGTTTAAATATAAAATGTATGCTTTCGGAATTTCAAGTTTTTATGGGGGGATTGCTGGCTCGTTACTCTTTACTTTATCGGGAGGTGTAGAACCTGGAAGTTTCAGCCTTTTATATTCTATTACATTTGTTGCAATAGTAATTATTGGAGGAGTTGGTACTGTATTGGGTCCATTATTTGGAGCTTTCTTTTTTACAATGCTTCCTGGAATAATACAAGCTTTATTGCATGCATTTGGGGTTGGCGATGCTGGGTTTATATTCAATCCGGCAGAGATTGAAAGAATAGTTTTTGCGTTTTTTATCATCTTTTTCTTGATATTTGAACCAAGAGGTATGTGGGGTATTTGGTTTAGGTTACGAAATTATTTTAAAGCGTGGCCTTTTTCCTACTAACTCAATGATTTTCTAGTAGTCTGAATATATTAGTACTAATTAATAAGGGGGAGAAAATGAATTCATTGCGAAAGCGAGGAATTATTATATTTTCAATTCTTTCCTTGGTAATTGTTGCTTGCGGAGGAGCTGAAGAAGAAGTGGTTGAAGAAACCGTTGAAGAAGTGGTTGAAGAATCACTTGATTCTCCAGCTGTTACTACTGCAACAAATATAACGACTGGTAAAGGTGTTAGTGAAGAACCTTGCCCAGCAGAAATTGGAGGAGTGCCAACAGGTGCCGATCCAAGTAAAGGCTGTATATATCTCGGGTTATTAAATGACTATTCGGGACCTTATGCACCTGCTGGACCAGCTCTTGAGGTTGCACAAAGAGCATTTTGGCTTTGGGCAAACTCAGCAGGAGGAATTGGAGACTACAGCGTCGCTATAAGAGAAGGTTTTGATACGGGTTATAACCCACAAAAACATCTTGAAGGTTACGTTTCCATGAAAGATGATGTTGCTGCATTAGCAATGTCACTTGGTACACCACAAACTTTATTCATTCTTGATGAAATGGATAAAGATAATATGATTGGTGTTCCTATGAGTTGGTGGTCAGGTTGGTCTTATAAATCAGCTGACAAAGGGCTAATCATTGAGTTTGGAAGCCAATATTGTGCAGATGGAATGAATGGTGTCGATTGGTTACTAGCAAATATTAATCCTGGTGTTAAGACCATTGGAATTATGGCCTTTGCAGGTGATTATGGATCTGACTGGGCAGCTGGTGTAACAAAAGCTGCTGAAGCAAATGGTTTGGAAGTTGCATGGACTTATGCACCTCCATCTACAGAATTTGACGTTGCTCAAGCTGTTGGACTATTGGTCACACAGCCTGTCGATGCATATTTCCCAGCAATTGGAGCTACACAAATGGCTCAAGTTGCGGGTGGTGCTGCTCAACAAGGCATAACACCATTAGCAATGCTTGCTGGACCATCATTTAACAGTGCATTTGTCCAAGAAGGATTTGCGCTTAAAGGATTGTTCGAATCAGGTGCAATATATGCAATGGGCTTAGGTGTTGCTCCATACGAAGCAGATACACCTGGTCATGCAATAATGAGAGCAACAATGAGTCAAATCATTGATAGTGCAAACTCATTCTTAGTTGCTGGTTGGTCATCTCAGTATCACCTAAAAGGAGTTCTTGAAGCTGCTTATAAAGGTGGAGATATATCAAGAGCAGGTATCAGAAGAGCAGCCGCAAATGTTACGGTTGAATCTGATGGAATGTTCCCAGCACGAACATTAGGACAAGATAGAGCTGATAATGCAGCTTATATTGGAATCCCAGATGGAAATGTTCCTAGTGGACAAACTGTTCTAGCATCAAAATATACTGGACCTTCAGCAGGTTCATATGATTGGGAATCAGGACCTTGTTCATAATTTAATTTATTAAATATTAAAAGAGCCGGCTTAGCCGGCTCTTTTTTTATATAAAATCATCTAAATTAGTATTCATGTATGGATAAATTCTTCAAAAAAAATAAACTTCTTAAAATTACTTTAATTACTTATACTTTCCTGATATTTCCATTTGGATTTGCAAAATCAGATTATTACTTTATGTCTCCAGGACCTCCTTATCAATGGAACATTGAAATCGAGAATGTTGAAACTTACGAATATGATGGAAACCTTTATCAATTAACCGTACGGAGAGATGAGGCAAATTACTTTGTATATGCTTGGGCTAGATTAAATAGTCAGATTGATTTATATCCTAGAGAAGTTATTTTACCTGATGGTGTTACACCTCAAGAACTATCAGAAATAAGTATACAAAACATGGTGACTTCTGAAAATGTGGCAATTGCTGTTGCTCTTGATTCTTTAGACTATGAAATAGAGTCAGAGGGGGACGGTGTTTTAGTGGTTGGTCTGCTTGATGATTCACCAGTAAAAGACAAACTTATTAAAAATGATTTAATTATTTCTATAAATAATGAATTAGTAAGATCAGCTTCCGAATTTATATCAATGTTAAGAACGTATGAAATAGGAGACATCGTAAATATTGGGTTAATAAGGAACGAACAAGAATTAACCATTGAAACAAAACTAATAGAACATGTTGAGTACGAAAATGAACCTATGGTTGGATTTTTAGCTTCTACGCCAAACCAACAATTTATCTTTCCTTTTGAAGTAGATATTAAAACTGGAAATGTTGGAGGTCCGTCAGCAGGAATGATGATGGCTTTAAATGTTTACAATTTACTAACTGAAGGTGACATAACTAATGGAAAAAAAATTGCTGGAACTGGCACAATTGAAATTGATGGATCAATTGGACCTGTCGGAGGCGTAAAGCAAAAAGTAATCGCAGCAAAAAGAGCAAATGCTTCATTGATACTTGTTCCTACTGCGAATTATTTAGAAGCAAGTGTCTTCTCTGATGAAAATACATCTATTGTTGCAGTCGATTCATTTGAAGAAGCTCTTGAGGTAATTTCTGACTTTAGTTCACGTTAAAGACGAAACATAAATAAAATAAATCTACATGGTTAATATCGGCAATTTAAATACAAATTCAGAGAGAAGAGGATTCTCTTTTATTGTTTTCATTGCAATCATTGGTTTCTCCCTTGCTAGGGGAATTGCTAATTTCTATACAAATTACCTCTGGTTTGATTCTGTCGGATTGGAAAGTGTTTGGGTAAAAATCTTATTAACAAGGACAGCACTTGTAGGTGCTACTTCATTGATCGCATTTATATTTATATTTACGAACTTAAGATTGGCAACAAGAGCAACTCCAGTAATGGACATCTTTGAAGCATTTGACTCTGAAGATCCTCTTGCTAGGTTCAGAAGCTTTGTAAGTGAACGATTTGCTAGATTTAGATTAACTGGTGCCGTGGCTCTTTCTTTATTTTTAGGTGCAGGCGCTTCAACACTATGGGAACAAGTTTTATTATTTCTTAACCGACAAGGATTCGGTGTTAGTGATCCGGTATTCAACTATGATGTTGCAAGTTACGTTTATGGATTGCCACTTTATAGACTTTTTGTTTCTTGGGGTTTCCAACTCGTTACCCTCACTTCACTTGTTGTAATTCTATACTTTATTGCAACCGGAGCTCTTCAATTAAGGCCTGGACGTTTACCTGAGGTAAGTAGTGGGGCAAAAGCACATTTATCCGTTTTACTCGCATTTATAGCTTTACTTAAAGCAGTTGCTTATAGGCTTGATGCTTTGGAACTACTTTATTCACCACGTGGAAAAGTTTTTGGAGCTAGCTATACAGATGTTGTAGCTCATCTTCCTGCTTTAAATCTCTTGATTCTAATTTCATTATTTGGAGCAATTCTTTTACTAGTAAACATTAGAAGAAGAGGATGGCTACTTCCTACAACGGCAATAGGTTTATGGTTGGCAGTTTCCATCATAGTTGGAGGAATTGTTCCAGCAGCCATTCAGAGATTTAGAGTTGTACCAGATGAGTTGAATAAAGAATTGCCTTATGTTGAAGATCATATTAATTACACAAGATTGGCATATGGACTTGACTCCATAGAAGAAAGACAGTTCGAAGCTTCACCCAATCTTTCTCAAAATGACATAAATGACAACTCTCAAACGGTCGACAATATTAGATTATGGGATCCAACTGTATTAGCTGAGACCTACAGTCAGCTTCAAGAAATTAGAGCTTATTATGCCCTGGATGAAGTCGACGTAGACAGATATATGATTGATGGTCAATTGACTCAGGTTATGGTATCTGCAAGGGAATTAGACCAAACAAACTTACCTGCTCAAGGTTGGGTCAATCAAAAATTACAGTACACCCATGGTTTTGGTGTTGTGTTCAGCCCTGCAAATAATGTTGCTAGTCAAGGACAACCAGACTTTTATGTTAAGGGTGTTCCAGCAAATACAAGCGTTGCTGAGCTTGAGGTAGACCAACCGAGAATATATTTTGGAGAATCAGCAGACTCAGATGAGTATGTTGTTGTTAATTCACTTCAAGATGAAGTAGATTATCCATTATCAACAGAAGGACAATCTGTTGCATACACAAATTATTCAGGTGAGGGTGGAGTTAGCATAGGTTCATTCTTTAAGAGACTTGGATTCGCACTGCGTTACAGTGAATTAAACCTTCTTATATCGAATCAGTTGAGTGATGGTTCTAAACTAATTATGGAAAGGAACATAATCAGTAGGGTTAAAAAAGCTGCTCCTTTCTTATACACTGACAATGATCCTTACTTGGCACTAATTGATGGCAACCTATTTTGGATTATTGATCTTTATACCTTGAGTGATAGATATCCTTATGCTCAACCAGCTGACACAACAAGAATTAATGACAGGTCTGGACTGCCTATAAACTTTAATTACATTCGAAACTCTGTAAAAGCAGTCGTTAACGCCTATGACGGAACGATGAATTTCTATGTCTTTGATGAGAATGACCCATTGATTAAGTCATATGCTGAAATCTTCCCATCTCTTTTTGATGATAAATCAAACATGTCTGATGATTTATTGAATCACATAAGATACCCAGAAGATCTCTTTACGATTCAATCTGACATGTACAGGGATTATCACATGACTGATCCAAGAGTGTTTTATGCTGACGAGGATCCATGGGTAATTCCTACAGATTCATCCACTACACCAAGACTTGCAACTTTGAGAGGTGAGTTCAGTGAAATTGGTTTCAAACCAATGCTTCCATACTATCTTTTGATGTCACTACCAGGAGAAAGCGATTTGAGTTATCTTATATTCCAGCCATTTAACCCTGAAAACAGACCGAATATGCAGTCTTTCCTTGTTGCGGATGCTGATCCAGAAAATTATGGACAAATAATCGACTTTAAACTACCTAAAGGTGAATTCGTAGACGGACCAACTCAGGTTGCTACAAGGATCAACCAGGATCCTGATATATCTCAAATATTTACATTGTTAGACCAACAAGGTTCAAGTGTTATTAAAGGTAATCTTTTTGTTGTTCCAATCAATCAGTCTGTACTTTATTATCAACCAATATATCTTCAGGGTGAGCAAAACCCATTACCTGAATTTAAATTTGTTGTTGTAGTTTTCCAAGACAGAATAATAATGGCTGAATCACTTACCCTTGCTCTCGAGGGTGTATTTGGTGACCTTGAAATTGATCTCGATTTAGATATAGATGATACCGAAGACATAAGTGCGATCGATTTATTAAATAAAGCTAGCGATTTATTTGATCAAGCTCAAAATGCGTTAACAGATGGAAATCTTGGAAAATATCAAGATCTAATTATTCAAGTTGAGGAACTTGTAAACAAAGCTTTAGAGACTCTTAATCAACAATAAAAAAGCTTGAGTTAAATAAATTCTTAATTACTATTGGTATTCAGCGCGGGGTGGAGCAGTCTGGTAGCTCGCTGGGCTCATAACCCAGAGGTCGTAGGTTCAAATCCTACCCCCGCTACCAAATCATCTTATAAATAAATCTATAAGTCGTTTTCTTCCAGTAGATGCAGCAATAATTTTTAAAGTGAATAATCCCATTATCCCTAGAAAGCCAAAAAAATCCTAAAAGTAAAATAATTCGCCAAATAATTATTACATCCATAATTTAATTATACGCAGAAACTATTTTTGTATTAACTTACGTAATCAAGAATCATTTCGTATGTAACTGGACCATTAAATGTATTTATTACAAGAAAGTCTTTGTTTAATAATAAAGTTGTTGGAAGTCCACTCCAGAAAAATTGACTGATAAACGATTCAACTTTTTCTTCCGACAAAATATTTTCATACGTTAAGTTATATTCTTTTATAAATTCAATTGCATTGGTCTCAGAATCATCGACCAATAATCCAACTACAACAAATTCATCCAGTTCATTTAATTTTTGAAGGTATCCCACTTCTTCGATACATGGTGTGCACCAAGTCGCCCAGAGGTTTACAACAATATATTCCTCGCTTGTAAGCGCAATATTCGCATCTAGATTTTCAAAAGCAATAGATAGGTCTAAATTTTCATTGTTTGGTAGCACTTCGACATCAGTATTTTCTTCTTCAAATGTTGCTGAGATTACAAGAACTAGTCCGACTAAGGACAATAGGATAAAATTTCTTTTCAACATAAGTTTAATTTAATAAAGTATTGAACATACAATACATAAGTATGGAATTTGAAAAACTTATTTATCCTGGATTCAATAAGACATTCGGAGAGCTTGAGTGCTTTAAATTAGACAAAAGCAATCAATTAGAGGTTATTGATTATTTCAATATAGATTGGGTTCGTTCAGCTGTTGAAGAGCTTGTAAAAACTGTTGATGAAAAGATAAAAATTGAGTTTATTGAGCCGACCACAATAGATATTGAATCTGCATCAAAATTAGTGAAAGCAGATCTATCTGTAGAGGATGCAAAAAAAGACTTTAGCAAAGGTAAGAGAATTATTGGTATCTCTTCTGGAAAAGGTGGCGTTGGAAAATCAACTATTTCATCTTTACTTGGTATGGCTTTTGCAAAACAAGGGAAAAAAGTTGGAATTCTTGATGCTGATATCTGGGGATATTCAATACCAAAAATGTTAGGAGCAAAATTTCCTCCAATCCCATTCAATAACAGAATTTTCCCATCAAAAATAAATGATCTCAGCGTTATCTCAATGGAGTACTTCGTAAAACAAGATGAAGCAGTAATTTGGAGAGGACCAATGCTTCATAAGGCTATTGAACAATTCCTGTATGAAGTTTTATGGCAGGATATAGATATCTTACTTATCGATATGCCACCTGGAACAGGTGATGTCTCGATATCCCTTTCTCAATTTCTTAACTTTTATGAGACGATTATTGTTACAACACCTCAAAGCAATGCGACAACTGTTGCAGAGAGAGCAGGAATTATGTCGAAGAAAGTGAACTCAAGCATCATTGGTGTTATTGAAAATATGTCTTATTTAGAGAATGGGAGTGAGAAACTATATCCGTTCGGTAAAGGCGGGGGAGAAGAACTCTCAAAGAACCTAGGTGTCGAATTTATTGGTAGCCTACCGTTATATGATTCTGTATCAAAATATTCAGAGGATGGAAAACTTCTCGAATTTGGTGCAGATAATAATTTCAAAGTTGTTGAGGAAATGGTCAAAGCAATTAATGCCATTGCTCCTAAGAAAAAACCAATTGATCTAAAAATTAATTAGTTATAAAACAGAACACGGAAAGTAATAGACAGTAATAACCAAAATATTGCAGTTTTGAACTGGTTGTAAAATTAATTAATACTCGTATCGCAAGTAGTCCAGTAAACATAGCAACAATTGTTGGGAGAACAATATTTGTGTTTACTTTAAAGGAATCATTAATAAAGGTTAGGCTCCATGCTCCAAATATTGTTGGGATACCTAGCAACAGTGAATAATAAATTGCATCAGCTTTTTTTACCCCGAGATAAATAGCTGTCAATAAAGTTACACCAGATCGTGAAACTCCTGGAAGTAATGCAATAGATTGAGCGATCCCAATAACAAATGCTTGGCTGACGGTTATATCTCTGATACTTAATGCCTCACTATTATTTATTTTTCCTGAAAAAATTAGAAGTAATGAAAAAATTAAATATGAAGCTCCTGTGATAAGAATAAGGTTGGGACTATCATCGATGATATTTTGTATAGGTGTCAGTAAACCAATGAGAACCGCTGGAATAATACCAGCAAGAATTATTTTGAAATAAAAGATAAAAGTATCTAAATCTTCAAATATCTCGAAAATTCTCTTTCTGTAGAAAAATACTATTGAGAATAAAGTGCCAATGTGCAAGAAGGCAATGTCATTAGTGTTTAGGTCGAGTTCAGAACTTAATGATGAAATAATGACGAGGTGACCACTTGATGATATCGGTAAAAACTCTGTTAGTCCCTGTAAAACACCAGTTAAAATTTCAAGCATCTATTTTATACTAGCTAAATGCCAGTCGTTGCAATCACCACATCTATAAATATTGAATTTCTGATTGTACTCTGACTCAGCCCAGCCTCTTTCTTTTCTTGCCTCGTTTTCAGATTTAAATCTTCTTTTTGAACAACTCTCTATATTCATCTCTACCAATATCTACAATAAATAAAAAATACATCAATGGAATAAAAACTTATTTAAATTTAAGTAAGTAGAATCTAATCATGAGCATTGTTCCCGTTATTGCAAGCTATCTAATAGGTTCGATCAATTTTGCTTATATTGTTGCAAAATTCAAAAATATCAATATTCAAGAGATTGGAAGTGGAAATCCAGGTTCCTCAAACGTTTTGCGAGCACTCGGAAAAAAATATGCAGTAATCGTACTTGTTGGTGATTTATTTAAGGGAATAGCTCCATTTCTGATTTTTGGAGGTGAATTAGAGACATTAATCTATGCGTCTCTCGCCGTTATAGGGCATTGTTTTCCAATATTTTACGGATTTAAAGGTGGAAAGGGTGTCGCAACGTATTTGGGGACAGTAATAGGATATATTGTCTTTCTTGCACCAGATTTAGGGTTTTTATTTTGGGAAATTGTCCTAATTTTTGGATTTATCGCACTTTATTTTGGAATATTCTTCATTTTTAGAATTTCTGCAATATCAAGTCTGATTACATGTTCAGTTGGTGCACTTTATGTCATTTTTCAATCACCAGAAATTTACATCGTTGGGTTTCAAGTATTTATTCTGTTACTGATTTTCTATCAGCATCGAGAAAATCTATCACGATTATCAAAAGGCGATGAGAATAAATTTTGAAACTTAAGAATATAAATTAGATTTGTTGTAATATATTTCTAAGAAGAGTTGAGGCAGGGCAATGAGTTCAACATTAATTTTAATAGGGCTACTTTTATCACTATCGATGGCAGTGATACTTCCCGAAATTCAGATTTCCAAAAATCAAAACAGTTACGCCTATATTATCTCTCCTGAATACGACTCCATGGTGAATAGGCAAAGAAGAGGGTATTTAGTATTAGGATTACTTGCAGTCTCAACTTTCTTTGTGTCTATACAGACCATGTCTGTCCCATTATTTATTTTTCATCTTGTTCTTGATTGCGTATTTGGTATTTATGCGTTCCTCTCCTTTCAGGTAAGAAGATCCATGCAGGTAAAAAATAATCTAACCATGGGCAATCAAGTAGAAAATACGGTAGAGGAAGAAAGCTACTTCAAAGAAGCTGTTTAAAACTTGAAAACACCTGAGCAGATTACCAATAGTCTCGTTAAAGAGTTTGATAAATTAAACGATATTAGAGAACAGTCCCTAAAACTCTCCAGAGAGATCATAAAATCTTGTTCTAAGTCGATAAGGAATGTCCATCGTAACAATCTAGACGATGCTAAACAACATTTAGACGAGGCAAATAAAAATTATCAAGATTTACGCTCTTCTTTGAAAGATATTCCAGAATTGCGATTTGCAGGCTACGTAAATGACTCGGAAAGGGAGTTAATTGAGGCATTTTTAGTTTTCGAATTCGAGAAAACTAATTCACTTCTTGAATTTGAGGGAATGAATGTGTCTGCCTCAAACTACATACAGGGACTTGGTGATGCAATTGGAGAGTGGAGAAGAAAAGTCTTGGATAGTCTTAGAAAACTAGAGATTGAAGAAGGTGAGAAGTATTTAGCAATTATGGAGGCCTCTATGGAAATCTTTAACGAGTTAGATTACCCAGATGCTTTGACTGGTGGTCTTAGAAGATACGCTGATACCGCCAGAGCAATCATTGAGAGAACGAGGTCAGATCTCACAAATGCTATAGTTAGTGAATCATTAAGAAAAGAACTTAAAAATAAATAATGGACTATAAATTCATAACTGGAGACAATTTAGAAATTACAAGCCCTGGATGGTCTGAGGGAACTGTTTTACAAGATATATATCCAGACTCTTCATTTGTAAGTGGAGTAGAAAACCCCCAGAGCATGAAAATGGTTCCCGTGATTAAAGATCAAAAAATATATGCAAAATATATATTTGAGAAAAGATTTGAGGGAGGACCTGGTCTTGTTCATGGTGGAATACTTTCAACAGTATTAGATGAAATGATGGGGTATGCAACCGTTACCCATAACCTCTGGTGTGTGACGGCCAATCTTGAAGTCAACTATAGATCACCATGTCCAGTTGAAGAAGAGTTTGAGTTAAGTGCTTGGGTTAAAGAGATTGATGGAAAAAAAGTTTATACCGAATCCATAATATTTTCTGGTGAAGAAGTGCATGTTGAATCTTCTGGATTGTTTATAAACTTAGGTCAAGCTAGGGCGCAGACATTTTTTATACCTGACAAGAACTATCCGTAAATTAAATTTTTGACGTTAAAAAATGACTCGTTGACTGTATAGTCACCATTGGATTCACTCCAGAACATCGAGGAAACACCGATGAGTCAACAACATAAACATTATCTAATCCATGTACTTTTCCATCAATATCAGTAACTCCTTGACTTGGATCTGGATTCATTCTTGCAGTTCCCATTTGATGTGCAGAACCAAGCAGCATTCTAAAAGGCTGATTTTTTATTGCTCTGATGTCATTTATGAAGTCTTCGATGTCTATATTTGATGATTTTTTCCAATGCATTGTGGGAGAGGCTGCAACCATAATCTCTTCTGCGCCGGCTAAATAATTTGCTCGTACAAGGTTTTCAATTCCATGCATCAAGTTCTTATGATCAAAATCGTTTAAATTATAATCCCATAAATGTTGGGGGTTCTTATTGATGATCGACCCAGAGCTAGTATCTGATGTCAGAACTATCCCTCCAGACCAATGATTGTAGCTTTCAACAAAATCATCAAATTTATCAGTGTTATTGGGAAAAAACGGGAAGAAAAGACTTGGATGCATTGGCAGTCCCTCTAAAAGGTATCCATAATTGTCTTTCATAAACAAATTGTCATCTGAGTAAATACCCTGCATTGTTCCTGCCCATGGTTTTTGTTCGTCTGAGAATTTACCTGCTACACCAGAAACAGGATGTAGTTTTAAATTATGACCAAGATGTTTATTTCTATATCCACTATCAAGCAATATTTTTGGGGTATTCAGGGAACCAGCAGCAAGTATCACCTTATCAACGGCAACTTTATGTAATGTCCCGTTATTTTCAACATTAATGTGTATTGCTTTTCCATTTGATATATCAAGGCTTTTGATATTTGTATCACTGAACACATTTTTGGGATCAAATTTATCTTCTGAAAACCAAACTTTGTTAGTGGAGTTGATACTTTCATCGTAACGACCAAAAGTACTGAAGCCAGATTCTGTGCAATCTGCATTACTGGTATTCCTTGGGATAATTTTATAACTTAGATCATTAAGCTCTAATCCCTCTGCAAATTTCTCTTCTTTTTGTGGGATTCGATTATTTTCTACATCAACATTTAATTCTTTACAGACATAATCCATACTGCTTTTAAATTCACTGGAGTTGAAATAGTTATCTTGTCCTGTAAGTGAGTCCCATTCACTTAATATTTTGTCAGGTGTTCGAAGAGAAGTTGTCCAATTCACGCTGGTACCTCCACCAATTCCCATTCCAGCTAAAAGTAAGACTTTATATCCTCTGGTTTGTTGTATTCCGTTAGTGTCATAGAAGTTGTGATATCCGAATGTCTCGTTGTTTGTCTCACCATTTCCATGACTGCCTTTTTCGAAGAGACCTACTTCATATTTTTCATTGAGTATATTGGCTGCGACACCTCCACCAGAACCACTTCCAATCACTGCTACCTCAATACTTTTTGGAATTGATACATCTTTTTTTTCTATTGTTGTATTTTTATAGATTGGATAATCAAGATGTTTGTATACAGAGCCCTCGCCGTCAAGGGATCTTGCAGTACTTAATCCAAATAATGCTGTCATGCCTGAGCCAAGTTTTCTCAGCAATGATAAGTTCGAGCTTTGTAGATTTTGAACAAATTTAGGAATATTTTTGTCTTTAATGAAGACCTTTCTTATTCCAAAAGAAAAGATAAAAAAGACGATTTTTAAAAGTACGATCTCTGATTTATCAGGAAAATTTTCGAGGATAAAGTTAAAGTATTTCTCAGAGTTTGTTGTTTCTTCTTCATTGAAATTTGGGTACAAACTCGAAAAGATTACCCTGAATGATTTAGATATTCTTTTATCCATATATACATTCTACAGGTTGTTTGAAGAGGGCATAATTGACTTTTGGCAGTTTTGGCAGTGATAAAGCCTATTTGAGGCGACAGTTATGCATAATTTTAAACTTCTTTTGCCAAAAAGTTATTTTACTTTCCAGGCTGAATAGAAATTATTATCATTAGTTTTGTGCAATTATTTAATAATAAAAATGACAAACTTAATTTAGTTGAGGAAAAACCCTTCAAACTAGAGAAAGATATCCAAGAATTAGTAGAAAAGAACTCGGATTCTCTTTTAGGCCTTGAATTTATTGGTAGTGAAATAACAGTTGATAAGTATAGAATTGACTCTCTCTGTTTTGATAATGAAACAAATTCTTTTGTTATAGTTGAATACAAAAAAGGAAGTAGTTACTCAGTAATTGACCAGGGCTATACATATCTTCAGCTCTTATTAAACAATAAGTCGGATTTTTTATTAATTTATTCTGAATACTTGGAGAAAGTAGTGAAGGCTAATGATATCGATTGGAGTCAATCAAGAATTATATTTGTTTCCCAATCTTTTAATAATTATCAAAAAGATAGTGTTAATTTTAAAGACCTGCCATTTGAGTTATGGGAGATTGCAAGATACAGTAACGACCAAATCTCTTTAAATAAACATGTCTCAACCTCTACAGAGTCAGTTAAAACAATATCAACAGCAAATAGCAAAAACTTCAAAGCTGTAACTGATGAAATTAAATCTTACGATGAAGAATTCCATCTAAAAAATTTTGGTGTACAACTCCAGGAAAACTGGATAGATTTTAGAGAACAAATGATGCAGATAGATGGCATGGAAATGAATATTATAAAACGATATATAGCTTTCACTATGGGATTTAGAAAAAGCATATGTTATTGTAATACCCAATCCAACGGATTCCGTATCGATATTGTTAGAGGCGCGATTAAAAATGGAAAAAAGAATAAAGACTTTTTAACTCTAGACGATCCAAAGAATATGGCTAAGGAAAATAGCTGGACCTGGAAAAATGGAGACACAGGCCATAAATACGAAATAAAATTTGATAAAAACACCGATGTTGATTATTTAGTATTCTTATTAAATCAACAAGTTAAAAGATATCAATAAATAAAAGAAGACTAATTTTTTATCGAATTCAAAGCTCCTGGCTTTTATAATCACAATATGGCAATAAGTAAAAACGAAGCTCAAAGCAGAATTCAGATTAATAAAATGCTTGAGCTTTCAGGTTGGGATCTAGACATAGATAGCGAAAAAAGGAATGTTGAAGTTGAATACCCTACACCTTCAGGCAGAGAAGCCGATTATGTTTTACTAGATAAAAATGGCTTTCCTCTTTGCGTCTTAGAAGCAAAAAATTTTGAGACAGATCCACTTATTGCAAAAGAACAAGCGAGAGATTACGCCAATCAATTAAGTTGCCGTTTTATCATTCTTTCAAATGGAAGAGAACACTATTTTTGGGATATTGAAACTGGCAATCCAAATACCATAGGAGAATTTCCTCAACAAAGGAATCTTGAAGAGAGAAAAGAGGGATTCAATCCACATCAGGATAAAGAAAACATTGATGAGATAGGAGATGATTATATTGCTTTGTCTCAGATGCCTGATTACGCAAATAAGCCAGAATACAAAGACGAATCAGCCCGAGAAGAGTTCATTTTTACCAATCGTTTAAGGTTTTTAAGGAAATATCAACTAGAGGCACTACTTTCTATCCAAAAAGGAATTCAAGAGGGTTCAGAGCGCTTTCTTTTAGAGATGGCAACTGGTACAGGTAAAACTCTTACCTCTAGTGCAATTATCAAAATGTTTTTACGCAATTTTGGTGTAAAACGAGTTTTGTTTCTTGTTGATAGATTAGAACTTGAGACACAGGCTCAAAAGGAGTTCAATGATGTCCTAAAAAATGATTACACAACAGTTATTTGGAAAGAAAACTCGAAGAATTGGAATAATGCACATATCGTTGTCTCTACTGTTCAATCTTTCATTTCAAACAATAAATATAAGAAAATATTCAAACCAAGTGATTTTGACTTAGTTATTTCAGACGAAGCACACAGATCTTTAGGTAGAAAAAGTAGAAGAGTATTTGAATACTTCGTTGGATTTAAATTAGGACTCACTGCAACACCTAAAGATTATTTAAAGTCAGTCAATGTCTCTGGCTTAACTGAGAGAGACCCAAGAGAGCTAGAGCGCAGAATGATGTTAGATACCTATACAACTTTTGGATGTAGAAGTGGCGAACCAACCTTTAGGTACTCTCTTTTAGATGGTGTTAAAGATGGCTTTCTTATAAATCCATTTGTATACGATGCACGAACAGATATTACAACAGAGTTACTCAGTGAAGAAGGGTACCTTTTTGAAGACACTGATGAAGACGGCAATGATGTCGAAGAGACATTTACTAAGAAAGATTTTGAAAAGAAGTTTTTCTCTGAAGAAACAAACAGAAAATTCTGTGAGACATTTTTACAAAATGCAAGAAAAGATCCATATACAGGAGAGATAGGAAAGTCTTTAATATTCTGCGTTTCACAAAAGCATGCAGCAAAAGTAACTCAGATTTTAAACGAGTATGCACTTGAGATGTACTCAAACAAATATCAAAGTGATTTTGCAGTACAAGTGACTTCTAATGTGATGGGTTCACAACAAATGACTATAGATTTTGCAAACAACACACTAAATGGTTTTTCTACAGTAAACGAGTACTACAGAACTTCTAAGACAAGAGTGTGTGTCACAGTTGGCATGATGACAACAGGTTATGATTGTACTGATTTATTAAATATTGCCATGATGCGACCAATTTATTCTCCATCAGATTTCATTCAGATGAAAGGAAGAGGCACAAGAAGAAAAGACTTTATCGAGGATTGGATAGATAAAGACGAAGTCAATGAAGCTATAGATTCTATAAAACATGATTTTGCACTCTTCGATTTTTTCGGCAATTATGAGTATTTTGAAAAAGAGTTTGATTATGACCAAAAGCTGAAACTACCAGCTAAACCTTCAAAATCTGGAGAACCTCCAATAGATATTGATACCCCAGAGCTAGATACAGCTGAAAGCTATGTTTTAGATCCACTTAAATCACTAGAAGAAATCCCTTTAACCACCCAGGGAATGAAAATAGATCAGGTGTATTTTGATAGATTTAAAGACACTATTCAAGATCATCCAGAATTAAGAGAACTCGTTGAGCTTGGAGAAGTGTCAAAAATAGAAGAGTACTTAGCCAAAAAAGTTTTTGATAAACCTGAGGAGTACTTCTCGCTTAAAAATCTTGAGATTGCATTAAAAACTGACAGAAAGCTATCTGTATTGGATATTTTGATGTACAGTTTTGGGTTTACCGACAGAATTAAAACAAAACAGGAACAACTTGAAGAGGCGTTTGATAAGTTTGATAATGAACACCAACCAGAAGAAGCGTATTTTAGAAGTGCTCGCTATTTCTTTGAGACTTACTTAGTAGATAAAGAAGTAAGAGAGATTATAGAAAGTAGAAAATATGCAGATCTCAATACACATTCGTCTAATTTATTAGAACACTTTAAAGCAATACCTGAAGGTATGAGAGATACAATATTGTCGTATATAAAAAATAATATAGAGATTGAGAAGTTTGCATAGATGTTAGACCAAGAGACAAAGAAAAAAATTAATGACCTTCGAGATACTCTCGTAGGAAAAGTTCCAGATCCAAAAAGCCAAGTAGAGCAAATCATGATTGCATTGATTTACAAATTCATGAATGACATGGACAAAGAGTCTACTGATTTAGGTGGAGAAGCATCATTTTTTGTTGGAGACTTTGAAAAGTATTCTTGGGACAATTTATTTGATACAAAGGTTTCTGGAAGTGAACTGGTTGACCTGTATTCAACAGCAGTTGAGTCAATGGAAGAAAATCCTAATATCCCACAGCTTTTTAGAGATATATTTAAAAATTCCTATATACCTTACAAAGATGCTGAAACATTAAGACTCTTTTTAAGCCAAATTGATGATTTTGAGTATTCAAAAGACTCTGAACAACTTGGTGATGCTTTTGAGCATATTTTAAACTCACTTAGCTCTCAAGGTGATGCGGGACAATTCAGAACTCCAAGACACATTATTGACTTTATTGTTGAAATAGTAGATCCTAAAAAAGATGAAACTGTATTAGACCCTGCCTCTGGTACTTCAGGATTTTTAATTTCAGCTTTTAAACATATTGTTCAATCAAACTCTGAAAAAAGTAGTGGAGACTTACTTTCTGCAGCTGAACGAAAAAAAATTATGAAAAATATTAATGGTTATGACATTTCTCCAGACATGGTTCGAATTGGACTTGCCAACATGTATCTTCATGGATTTCCTGAACCAAATGTAGTTGAATATGATGCGTTAACTTCTGAAGATAGATGGAATGAATACTATGATGTCATTCTTGCTAATCCACCATTTATGACTCCAAAAGGAGGTATTAGACCACATAATAAATTTGGACTTAAATCAAATAGAGCTGAAGTTCTGTTTGTTGACTACATCCTTACACACTTAAAGCCAAAAGGTAGAGCAGGAATTATTGTACCTGAAGGTATTATTTTTCAGTCAGGTAAAGCATATGTGGAACTAAGAAAGAAACTAGTTGAGAATGGGTTGACAGGTGTAGTTTCACTTCCTGCTGGAGTTTTCAATCCATATTCTGGTGTAAAGACATCAATCTTAATTATCGATAAATCTTCTAATACAGAAGAAATATATTTTGTAAAAATTGAAAACGATGGATTTAGTTTGGGAGCAAAAAGAACGCCGATTTCGTCAAACGATTTACCTGATATATTACCTAAATTAAAAAACTTCAACAACACAAAAGAATTAGATAAAATTTCCAAATCCAATTTACTTAAAGACGAAAAAGTTATATTGAATAATAACTTAAATAAGATTGAAAATTTAAAAACAGGGTATCAAATTGAAAAATTAGAAAATTTGATTGAAATAACAAGTGGATATGCATTCAAATCTAAACAATTCAGTAAAACAGAAGGAATGCCTTTAATAAGGATTCGAGACATTTTATCAAATGATACTAAAACATATTTTACAGGTGAATATGATGACAAATATTTTGTTAACAAAGGTGATTTGCTTGTAGGTATGGATGGTGACTTTCATATTGGAATTTGGAAGGGTCCAAAAGCACTTCTTAATCAAAGAGTATGCATTCTCAAACCAAATAAAAAAATTTTAAAAGAATATTTATTTCGAGCTATTCAAAAACCAGTCAGCAACATTCATGAGAATACCTTTGCTGTAACTGTAAAACATATTTCTGCAAAACAAATAAATCAAATAGAGATCCCCCTCCCACCATTAGAAAAACAACAAGAAATAGTAGATGAGATAGAACAGTATCAAAAAGTAATTGATGGAGCGAGCCAAGTAGTTGAAAATTACTTTCCCAAAATCAATATAGATAGCAATTGGGAATTAATAAATTTTGAAGAAAGTTGCAAAGTGCTAAAACCAATGAAGAAAATCAAAAAAACTGAAATGCTATCTAGTGGCAAGTTTCCTGTTATTGATCAATCAATGAAATTTATCAGTGGTTATACCAATCATGAAGAAGGTCGCTTTATAGTTACAAAACCTCTTATCATTTTTGGAGATCACACAAGAATTCTAAAATTTGTTGAAGAAGATTTCTACCCTGGTGCTGATGGGATAAAAGTTTTAGAACCTTTAAAAGAAAAATTTTTACCAAAGTATTTTTTTTACATATTAAAGAATATAAAATTACCAAATTTGGGTTACAGCAGACATTTTAAAGAACTAAAAAAAGTAAATATTCCCTGTCCATCGATTGATTTACAAAAAGAAATTGTTACCGAATTAGACAAAGATATGGAAGTATTAAATCAAAATGAAGATTTGATTGAAAACTTGAACTCTAGAATAAACTCTATTATTAATTCACTTTACAAATAATATAAACAATTTTGAAAATAGCGTTACACGCTGTCTCTAATCTTCTACTAGGTCAGCAATAAGATTACGCCCAGTAACAAAGAAACCCCAGGAAGAAATTTTCTTAAAGCCTTAAATCATTTTGTCGCTTTAATATTTATTTTACTTTCCTAGGGTTTTCTTTATAAGTAGATCTCTCTAACTCCACCCATATGCTCTGTACATATGTGGTATGTCAATCTTGCTCTAGAACATTCTTCACATTTGTAGACAAAGTATTTTTCATTGTCACCATCTACATACTTTTGAGCCATGATCACTGCAACATCTAAGGCATCTAGAATGTTATAAAAATGACCATCATTATGATAAGCACCCGTATAACAAAAAGGACACAACGTGTTACAGGAGTGGAGAGAGGCTAGGCTCTCTATTGTTCCTCCTTTTTAGGCTGCTTCAACACATTCGGGGTGTCGCCAGACTACTCCTGAGTAGTTGGTTTTATCATTATCTGTAAATGTCATCCATACTACTTGTCCTTTGAAGACAGGTTTATGGCATCCAAAACAGTATGATTTAAACCGAGCTCTTACTGATGGTATTGTTCACCTCCTTTATTTGTTTCTATAAATCTATCAAAGCTTAAATTACAAAACAAATTAATATTATAAAAAATATAATAAATAGTTGACATACAAATATTTGATGATATAATTATTATAAAATATATAATAAATAGGAGAATTATGACAAATAAAGAAAAAGAAAAAAACAACTTCTTAAACATAAGAGTTGTTTTAGATAGATCAGGATCAATGTCTCACTGTGTGCACCAGACAATAGATGCATTAAATGGTTATTTAATCGGAATGCAGAAAGAAAACACAGAGGGTGTAGTTACAGTAAGCCTTTTTGATTCACAGTCAATCGATATTGGTGTTGATAAAGTTCAGATTAAAGACCTATCGCCACTTGATTACTCTTTCTTAACTCCCAGAGCAAGCACACCACTATATGATGCTATAGGTGCAGCCCTTTATGAACACAGTAATTACGACGCTACCAAAGATGACAAAAAAGTATTAGTAATCGTAACTGATGGTTTAGAGAATGCTTCGAGAGAATACACAGGTCAAGCAATTAAAAAACTTGTGGAAGAAAAAGAAAAGGCAGGCTGGTTAATAGTCTATCTTGGTTCAGATCATGATATCTACAAACAGACAAAAATAATGGGAATTGGTCCAGAGAGATCTATTCGATATAGCAAAGGCAAGTCAGATAGTGTATTTAGATCAGTTCAGAGAACATCAAGAGATTATTACAGAGGTACAAAAGCCATTGATATTGAATTTACAGAAGAAGAAAGGAGAGATGCAGAAGAAGATAACCAGGTTTAATTAGCCAGACCTCCTTGGTTACCTCTAAAACCTCGCAGTTTACCTTTCGACTGCGAGGTTTTAACTTCCAATTTGATATTTTTAAAAACTAAGTACAGAATGATGAAGAAGAAAAATGATTTTTGATAAAAGTAAAATAACTGAAGACCATCTTAATTTTCTAAATCCGTATATAGAAAAAACTTTAGATATATTTAATAATTTAAGCTCTTACAAAGATATTGATGAAAAGACTATAACTGCTCTAGATGATTTACATAAAGAAGCAATAAGTGGTGCTCTCGAAGCTACAAATAAAAATAAACTTAAAACTTACGGAAAAGTCCTTTTAAGCAACCCATACAGCAGTAGGATAAAAGTCGAAAAGCTACCTGCTCCAAATTTATATTCAGTTTTGATATTCTCCACCCTATGGGTCATTAAGCTTTCAGCAATGTATATTGACATGTGGATTGACGAAGTACCTGAGGCTTCTGTAAATTCTGAAGGTGAAATAGACAGGGAATTAGTATCAGCAAAGATCGATACTTCGTTAGTTTTTTTTGGAGATTCTTTTTTTGGCAACAGACAAGGTCGTAAGATATATAAAGACTATCAGGATTATGAGAGAACACCATTCGGTTCAAAGTTTATGATTCTTGCTGCATTTTTTTGGCATCCATATGAGGTGAATGAAGCAATAAAAATTATGATTCAGCAAGTAAAAGAACAAGGAGAAAATACATCATAATGTTAACAGAACAACAGCTGGATAACCTAATTGAAAATGTAACGAGTAGATTTACTGAAAATAGTGCTTCTAGCTTGCATGCAAGAAGCAACTGGGATTTGGAAAGCTGCAAATGGTTTATATGGGAATTAAAGTACGGCTTAAAAGCGTCTTTAACTGGATATGCTTCAGCAAAATATGGAAAGTTTTATCTTCCTGATTTAAGCATGTTAGGAATTACAAGATTTGCTCCGGTCGGTAGTCGAAAACAAAAGAAAAATTTAGAAAAAATTATTAAACAAAAGGGAAGTTTTAATTTGGGTAATGAATATAGAGACGTAGCAAGTGTTTACAACGATCACTTAACTATAAACACTGTTCAGTATCTAGCTGATGGAAGTCCTGAAATGTTGATGGGTTTATTAGATGATAAATATTTTATTTCAACACTTGAAAACTGGAGCAATTTTATTTTTCATAAACCAGATAAAAATTCTGATGAAAACGATGAAGAAGCATGGGATCCGTACCTAGTACAAGATTTTATAGTAAACAACATTAATGAAAAAAATAAAAAAATAGCAGAAGAGAATAATGAGAAAACTGATGAAAAAGAAAGTTTATTAGTTATTCCAGAGGATTTTGATGTAATAAAAGACAGATTAAAAATCTCACCTCTTTAAGGAAACCAAACGTTTAAAACTTATTTATAACCTTTTTTGAGTTGGAAGCATTATATAAGATAGATAGTCTGCTTCTTTATTTCTTGTATAAAGTAATGCAGGAGCTCCTCTTCCTTCTTGCGCCCTTTTATTTTCTGGTTTATTAGGCATTGGATTGATAAGCCTGTTACCTTTTTGATCAACTTGTTTTAAGATTTTATTTTGAAAATTACCAAGTTCAATTGATTCAATATTATGAGTAAGTTTCCAGAAACTTTCATAAACTGCTCTTACATCACCAATCGTAAATTTTTCGTCACAGAAATCAAAAGCAAGAGGTCTAAGTGCCATTTGATCTACCATGTAATCTAATGCATCTTCTAAAATTTTATTGTGATCAAATGCCAAGACTTTTTTTTCAATATTTTTGTTTAAAACATCAGATACTTTTATATACTTAGCTTCTTTTGAATCAGTTGAAGCAATGGGGGTATGACTGGTTTGAGTAATAATTGCAAATGCTATAGACATTGTTTGTCTCCATGTTCCTTTTTTAGTTCCGTCAAATGACCATGTGTCCCTATCTGGAGTTGAATAAAAACCAGTTTGATAAATTGATGTTTTATTTTTATTTATTTTTAAGTTTAGATTTGTTTCTTCTTTCAACTCTCTGATAACAGCTTCCTCAGCACTTTCCTTTCCTCTAATGAAACCTCCAGGCAAAGCCCAGTAGTCCATATATGGTCGAAACTCTTTAGTTTTTCCAGTTTCAGAAATTCCTCTTTTTATTAGCAAAATATATAGTTCATTATTTTGAACCTTAAAGACAACACCATCTGTTGCAACAGATGGTCTAAAGTAAGCTAAAGGATTATTTAAATTTTTTGTTTTTAAGTTTTTATTCATAAAAATATTTTAACATATATTATAAATATTATAAAAAATAATTCAATTGTTTATGCTTTTTAAATATATTATTTTTAGGGTATGGAAAAAGATAACCCAGAAATATTCATAAGTTTTTCAACAAAAGATTTAGATAAATGTGAACAGTTATTAAGTAAATTAGACAGAAAACATTGTAAATTTTGGTACCAAGAAAAGATTGGGATAGGGGAAGAGTATAAACAGTTAATTAAACAAAAAATCGACAACTCTATTGCATGTATTTTCTTACTTTCAGAAAATTTTTTAAATTCTGAGTTCATTAGAAATACAGAACTTCCATGGATAGAAAACAAAGAGAATACAGCTTTAATCTATGATATTATTCCTATTCAAATTGAAAAATGCGACTGGCAAGAAATTGAGTTTTTATCGGGTATCCAAATATATCCTTCTAAATCTAGCTCAATAGACCTTGAAAGTAATAATGATCTTGACATTATCAATTCTCATATTGCTAGATACTTAGATAATGCGGGATATGTTAAGAAAAAAGGTTGGTTTAGGTAGTAGATTGAAATTTATTAAATATATATACGATATTTAATTGTGCCGAGGTCCCTGTCTTAAAGTCATAACTAATACTTCTATCTTCACGGCTTATTAATTTCATAGAAGAAAACATTTTAAATAATCCATAAGCTCTATTTTTACCCACATTTACAATCCATTCTGCAAAGGGAAATTCGAACACTCCTCCCATGAGGCCCAAATTTGGATTTATATAGAATATAGATCTATCAGTGGCAATCCAATCAGCTTCCATTTCGGTGATTTTTGGCCTTTGACCTATACCTAACATTCGATCAAGTATAATCTCGTCAAGCTTTCTAATTTTCCCCGCCCCACCATCAATAGGAACTTGGTTATATTTTTCATTCACTATAGCTATAGATCTATCAGAAACTATTAAAAGCCCTGGACCTGCGGGAAGGTTGTATTCCATTTTTATAACTCCAAATTATCTAAAAATAATGAATTTACAAGAGATATATTTAATTCACTACCAGTTGAAACATAAAAGTCATAATAATCAACATAGTTATTTTTTTTAAAAGTATCGTGTAATAAAAATCTATCATTTAAAGGATCTTCAATTTTAAAAATTCTGATGCAACTAAAATTTTTCTTTTTTTTATGCATTAATCCTAAAGCACTAGCAAGTGCCCAATTATTAAAAGAAAATTTCTCAATAGTTAAAGATTGAGAGTGAATATAAAATAAAGAATTTTTTGTTAATAACCAATTAGCTTCTTTTTTATTTTTTATCTTAAGTTTCCTATTAAATTTTTCGCAAATAACAGTACCACCATCAATAATATCCTCATCATACGTTTTTCTAAATATACGCAAACTTAAAGGGTTACATTCATGTAAGGATGACGCAACAGGGAGGTCAGTAAAACTATTCATATTTCTAAATTTAAAAGACAAAATTATTAATAACAATTATATTTAAAGTAATATGTTTGAATTCTTTAAGTTTGGTTTTCTCCCTGGTTTGTTTCATCTTTTATTCATGGCAACACTACCTTTGGCTATATTATTTGCAGTAGGGGATCAGTACTTTCTTGGTGGCATAACATTTTTTCTTGGAGCACCATTATTTAGGTCATTAAGAAATAGTTCACTAGGTTTTTAAATTAAAATCCTATTCTTAAAAAGCTAATACAAAATTTAAATTTCTCTAAATCTATTAAATAAAATTTTTAGATCTTTATTTATTATAAATTAAATAACAAATACTTGACAGTAATGATTTATTATTATAAAATATATAATAAATGAGTAGATATTATTATAACAAAAGAAGAAGTAGCTCTAACTATGGAGTTGGTGGGTTCATCTTTTTTATCTACCTATTGAATATATTTTTTGCAGCACCTCTCTTTTTTATTTGTTTAGGTGTAGTCATTTATTTTATTAAGTTGATATTTGGAAATAAAAAGACTTCAAAAAGAAGACAAGGTACACAATCTACAAACTCTAAACAATACACAAAAAAAAGAAGATCTACACATTATTCACACGAACCTAGAAGAAGCCATGGGGAGGAAAGGATGTATGAAATTGTTAAAGAAAAATATCCGAAGGCAACAATACTTAGAAATGAAAGGCCTAACTGGTTAAGTAATGATCTTGGAAATAACCTTGAACTGGATGTTTTTCTACCCGATAAAAACCTTGCATTTGAATTTCACGGTGAACAACATAGAAAATATATTCCTTTTTTACATAAAAATAAAATTGAAAACTTTTATCGACAACAAAAAAATGACGAATTGAAAAGAAAAAAATGCAAACTTAAAGGTGTAACTTTGATTGAGATCTGGTTTGATGATCCACTAAACAAAAATTTTGTATCTAAAAAGATAAAACGGAGTTTTGTTGAAGAATAAATTACGACACCAGATTTAAAGAATGATGTAACACAACTCGAACAATATAAATTAAAGGAACAAAAGATTAAAACAGCAACCAATTTAAGTGAGATAGATAGTAAATTACCTTGTCTTACATGCGGGTTTTCAACTTGTAATCCTCAACATCACTATGGAGCTTAAATGCTGAGATATTCTAATTTTATAAAACCTTCTTTATTAATTTGGATTATTGGGTGGACGATTGTTGCAATTTACCAAATACCTATAACTATACAATCTCTTAATAACCCATCAAATTGGCCACCAGAAGGATTTGTAATTGTTGAGAATCGTAGTGGTGACAAAATTATGATAACTGAAGAGACTGAAGAAATATTTAATCCTAAAAATCCAGAGTTATGTGATCAAAACTTCATACATACAATTGATACAAATATTGAAAACAATACGCTCTATCTTTCCTATAAAGATGACCCAACCTTTTATGGAATCAATGATTTAACTCTTAAAGTTATCCCAAGTGGCGATGATTTTTATCCAGATAAAGGTTTTAAAATACATAACTATCGTACTTTTAAATTATCTAATGATTTATATCACGAAATTCCTTTGAATATTTATGAAAGAGTAGACGGCAATAAATATTATATTGATTTCATTCTTCAAGGTAATGGAATTGACTATAGCGAAAGTGAAATATGTTTTACTGAACTGTTGTTAAGCATCAATGAAGATAATTTCGATGAGTACATGGAAAATATACCAATGTATATCGATGATATTTTAGAACCATATTTTCAGGAAAATCCAAACGTATTTGATATTGGAGAAGATGAATACATCAAAAACTATGTAATAAATAACAAAAAAAGATTTTTAAATGAGGATCTTCCTAAGGTGCAAGAAGCAGCATTAGTCCTCTTAAATAAATCAACTCGATATTCAGATCAAGATGATAAAGATATTTGGATATATTATCCAACCTATTATCCAGAATTAAAAAAAGAGATTGTTATAGGTTTATTTGGTGATGTGACAAAACATGATTTTTTAACTGTATCTAACGTGTTAGAAACATTACAGATCGTTGCACCTAATTTAAAGATAACAATTTCTGATGATGGCAATGATGTTACATTACCAATACACATAGCACCTTGTAATGATCTCGTTTCTGAAAGATTTAATGGATGCAAGGGATATGCAGCTGGTTTATATCATGGTTTTCATGACTATATTTGGGTTGACGCATCAATAAGAAATAAAGACTGGCGCTCTCATGTAATTATCCATGAACTTGGACATGCCCTTGGACTAAATCATAATTTATGCATTGATTCAGTAATGTCTTATTCAGACTTTGCAGATGAAACAACGTATTTTAATGGTCTTGATTTAATGCAATTACGACTCCTATATCATCCTGATGCTGATAAATATCAGGGTAAAAGTTTTGAAAGCTGGGCAGTCGATTATTTCAATCTGGATGAAGAGTTAATCAAATCATATAAAGATGATCCTTATTTAGCTTGTAACGTAGTTCAGGATGGATGGGAAAAGTATATAGATATGCAAAAATGAGAAAGTACTTAGTTCTGTTATGTTTATTAATTTTTTGTAATACTGAAAGTAATTCTGTCCCAATAGTCGAGGTTCAATCAAAAGATCAGAACTTTTCACCTGCAACAACAATCCAAAGGTATGAACTTTTTCGAAAAAGTGGACTCGCTTTGGTTGAAGATAAAAAAAATGGCTCTTATCCCTATTGTGTTTTTTATAATTCCTTTGGCGACAGAGAATATCCTGATTTTAGAGCAGTTGAGTGTCACAGTTCAATTGAGAAAGGTTTAAATGCTGTAAAATATTTTGAGTATCTTGATAAAAAGTTTCTTGAAAAACTAAATTCTTTAGAACCAATTGAATACGAGCATCAGCTTTATAGAAACGATGGTAAGTTTTGTATCTTTTATCAGAGTAAACAATATACATGCCATGAAAATATGGATGATGCTGAAAAAGATATTGATTTACGTCATGCATATGAAAGATATGACCAAGGATGGGAGGATAAATTAATAACATTTCCATTGTTAACTGACGAGGAATATACAGCTACGATTAAATTCTCACAAGAATTCTATTTTGACGACATAAGGATCAAACTTGAAAATGAAGCATACACTTGTAAAAAGAAAACAACCGGGACAGTAATTTCAGCGTACTCTAATGAATTTCATCCTCTTGGTCTTTATCAAGAAAAATTTGATGATGATCTGGTAATAAGAGGTTGGACACAAAGGTTTGGTTCTGATAAAAATTATTTATTAAATGTTGATTACAACTGTTTATTAGAAAATACTGATAGAGGGTTTTTACTCTTTGGTCCTATCTTCTTTCAGGACAATCAATGGTGGGGATTCGAATATTACAATGATGATTATTACGATAAGAGTGAGAAACAACATTATTTCGCCTTTATGACATATTTTGTCAAAAGAATCTCTTTAGGTGACAACATCTTAACAAATAAGTAAAAATTTTTTAACTAGATATCTTTAAATATATCCTTCGTAACTTTTGATTGTTTTTGAAGTCTAAGTATTAAGACCAAAAAGACACTTTTGTCTTTTATAACTCAATCATCATAATTTGAAAATACCTTGTATGAAATATTGAGTCCGGGCTTACGTAAATCTGAATATGTAACAAAGGAACAATATGAAACAAACCCTATTATGGCAAGCCGACACTGATGAGTTAATACAAGAGCTATTTAAACGTAAATTATTGATAAAAATTAATAATAGTCAAATCCCCATAGAGATTGTTAAAGAACTTTGTAGACAGTCTGAAATGTGGGAATTGGATAATCCAAGAGTAATTGCAATGCTAGATAATATATTTAAATGTATCAATGATGAAGGGAATTTAAATGACGAAAGCAAAGAAACATTTGTTAACATTGTCTTTTCAAATTTGATAATTTATTCAAGGTATGATTTAAATATAATTTGAAATACATGTACTTATGTAAATTTGAATTATCTTTAGAGTATGAATCAGGGCATTAAGTTCTATAAAACATACGATATTAAAAAAATATCTGAATGTCATCAATCTATTGGTCCAAAAACACTTACACCAAATTCTCGTTTAGATCGATGGAGCGGCGTTCACAATGCTATTTCTGATTGGTTGCTAAACGAAGCAAATGATGAAGTTTCAATAATGGTTGCCGAGGAGAATTTTCAATTTTACGATCCATTACAAAGAAAAATAATGTCTGAACTTTTTGAGCGATTTAGAAGTTTGGTTCCCAAACCATTACCTCAGGTCAATATCGATTTTTATAGACAAGAAATCATAAGAGAGATTGATGGTGAAGAGAAAGGTATGTATACGTCATTTCAATATCAACTTGAAGATGAAGACAACACTGAATACATAAAGCTTAAGGCAGGAGTATCTGATATTGAGGATATAGATAGAGCTATTGTCGCAGAAACCAAGCTAGAGGGTGAAACATTTTTAACAGCTCAACTTATTCACGATGACTTTGATGAGATAAAGGAACCAGAAAATTCAAAAGAAATAATTGATGACTATTTCAATATTATTCAAGAATTTGAAACAAACAGAAAACAAGCGACCCCGGGACTACATTGCTATATGTGTTCTAGACCATCAAGGTGTGGTCAATATCCTGTAGTAGATGGAAAAGAAGCAAAGTCGAACAATAGGGGAATATTAATAAGTAAGTCAAACTTGCTCAATCTTGAGACTTGCGAGCGATGGACGTCTTGGAGAGCACAATATGCCATACCAAAAGATATTGAAAATGAATCATTTGAAGCAGAGCTTGGACAAAAATTTCACTCATATTCACAAAAGATGCTTGAAAAAAATAAAGATATCTTTGGAGATAAAGAAATTGAGAGATTGAAAAAGCTACTTGTAGATGAAGAGGAAAAATTTGCATCTCAGATACTCAAAAAATATGAGGAACTCATCCAAGCCTTGGATGATGAAGTCGAAGATCAAAACGAATTAGAAATAAAATTATCAGAGTATGGTCTTGGATTTTCCATTTTAAAAGATGGAATAGTCTCAAATTCAAAAATGGAGTTAAGAGAGGATAAAGTCGCAGTAACATTTATGGGCCAGGCTGATCTTGTTGGAAGGTACAAAGGAAAAGGTCTTGTTATTGAACTCAAAACGGGACAAGAAAGCAGTGATGACCTTACAGAGGCTGAATTATATGCACTGGGTGCAAAATTGTTACTTAAAGAGGATGAGGTCTACGTTTTTCATATATATACAAATAAAGATGGTGGAAAACTTAAGAAAAGAAAATTTGGAGAAAGTGAGTTTGATTCAATCATCAACAAATTCGAGGATAAAGCCCAGAGAATTGCTAATTGGAATCCTAATGATTCACTATCACCCTCATTTAATGTTGGTGATTGGTGCTCAAATTGTGATTATCAAACCACTTGTCCGGAGTACAGATAAGGTTTTAGTAAGAACTATATGAGAATATAATTAGAACGATGGATTTATCAGTAACACCAGCAAGTTTAGTTTCTTCAGTTTATGAAAATCTAACTGAGAATATTAAGAAATTAAGAGAGAGAAAAAATGCTCCTCTAACTCTGGCTGAAAAACTTCTCTTTGGACATGCAACAGATATCAACTCTGTTTCTCTAAATAAAGGGGAGGACTACGGTGACTTTGCACCCGATAGAGTTGCAATGCAAGACGCAACAGCACAGATGGCTCTACTGCAATTTATGCAAGCAGACCTTCCAGAAACAGCAGTTCCAACAACTGTCCACTGTGATCATTTAATTCAAGCTTATGAAGGAGCAGCTAGTGATCTCCAAGTTGCAAATAAAACTCATAAAGAGGTTTTTGACTTCCTTAGAACTGCTTCGGAAAAATATGAAATAGGCTTTTGGGGACCAGGGGCTGGAATCATCCATCAAGTAGTTTTAGAACAATATGCATTTCCAGGAGGAATGATGATCGGTACGGATAGTCATACTCCAAACGCAGGAGGTCTATCCATGATTGCAATTGGTGTTGGAGGTGCAGATGCAGTTGATGTAATGGCTGGTATGCCTTTCAACACAAAAATACCTAGCTTGATTGGAGTGAAGCTAACTGGTTCTTTGAGCGGCTGGTCATCTCCTAAAGACATTATTTTAAAAGTTGCAGAAATCTTGACGGTTAAAGGTGCAACGAATGCAATAGTTGAATACTTTGGAGAGGGTACGAAAACCATTTCAACCACTGGAAAAGCAACTATAACAAATATGGGTGCAGAGATTGGTGCAACTTGCTCAATATTTCCATATGATGAAAAAGGAAGTGCTTATCTTAAGGCTACCGGCAGAGATGAAATAGCTGAATTAGCAGACTCGAGAATGGATTTACTCACTGCTGATGATGAAGTATTAGAAAACCCAGAAGAATTTTTCAATCAAGTTATAGAGATTAATTTAGATGAACTAGAGCCTCATATTGTTGGACCACACACACCAGATTTAGCTAGACCAATTTCTGGATTAAAAAAAGATGCAAACGACAATGAGTATCCTGTAAAAATCTCAAGTGCATTGATTGGATCTTGTACGAATTCATCATATGAGGACATTGGTAGAGCCGCCTTCATTGCTAGAGAAGCTGCAAAGCACGGTCTGAAGGCAAAAGTGCCTTTGATGGTTACTCCTGGATCAGAACAAACCAGAGCAACAATAGAACGGGATGGATACTTAAAGGATTTAGAATCTATTGGAGCTACTGTACTTGCGAATGCATGTGGTCCTTGTATCGGTCAATGGAAAAGAGATGACATCAAAGAAGGGGAGAGTAACTCAATCGTCTCATCATTTAATAGAAACTTTCCTGCTAGAAATGATGGAAATGCAGAGACATTATCATTTATTGGTTCACCTGAATCAGTTATAGGTTTAGCACTTGGGGGAACATTAGATTTCAACTTCTTAAGCGACACTCTTACTACTCAAGATGGGGAAGAAATTTTACTCAACCCACCTGTTGCAGATGAATTACCTGATAAAGGTTTTGAAGAAACACTGGAGGGATTTATTCAACCAACACCAGGTGATGATGTTGAAGTAATAATTGATCCAGAATCAAATAGACTTCAAAAACTTACCCCATTTCTTCCACCTAATGAAGAAGACTATGTTTCAATGAGCGTCTTAATGAAGGCAGAAGGAAAATGTACAACTGACCATATTTCTCCTGCTGGTAAATGGTTACAGTTCCGAGGTCATCTTGAAAATATTTCACAAAACTTGTTCAATGGAGTCAATAATGCATTTGCTGAAAAAGCAGGTGACGGTGTAAACATACTCACAAAGGAAGTCGATACATTGCCAAACATAGCAAAGAATTACAGTGAGGAGAATGTTAGCTGGGTAGCTGTTGGGGATGAAAACTATGGTGAGGGCTCATCAAGAGAGCACGCAGCAATGGAGCCGAGATTTAGAGGCTGTAAGGTCGTGTTGGTAAAAAGTTTTGCACGAATACATGAAGCAAACTTAAAGAAGCAAGGTATTTTACCTCTAGTCTTTGAAGACAAAAACGATTATGAAAAGATTGAACAGTTCGACAAAATGACTATCGGTAGTCTGAAAGACATTGCAGTTGACACACCCGTTGAGATTATCCTCGAAAAAGAAAATGGTGAAACAGAGACAATCAAAGCAAATCATTCTCTATCTGAGGATCAGATTGCTTGGTTTTTTGCTGGTTCTGCATTGAACTATATCAAGTCAAAATAAATGGACAGTATATCTGACAAAGTTAAAAAAATTAGGGTTGAGTACGAAGACAAACCACTAAATATCGAAGATCTAGATACCAATCCTTTAGAGCAATTTAATGTATGGTTTCAAATTGCTATTGACGCAGAGGTTAATGAAGCAAATGCAATGGCGATATCTACTATCAGCGAAGAGGGAACACCAAGATCAAGGTACGTACTATTTAAGGATATTGTCGACAACAAACTTGTTTTCTACTCAGATTATGGAAGTAGCAAGGGTCGGGAAATGGAAAACAATCCAAATATTTCGGGATTATTCTTTTGGCCTGAGTTACATCGCCAAATTCGACTTGAGGGCGTAGTTTCTAAAACATCCGATGAGGTATCTGATAACTACTTTGCTTCAAGACCGAGGGGAGCACAACTAAGTGCTATTGCATCAAGTCAAAGTACTGAAATTGAAGGAAGAGAAACGGTTGAAAACAGGATTAAAGAGTTGGAAATAGAATTTGAAGGAAAAGATATTCCAAGACCAGACAACTGGGGTGGCTATGCAATTGATATTAGTTTCTGGGAGTTTTGGCAGGGTAGAAGAAGCAGAACCCATGATCGCTTTATTTATGTTAAAAATGATAATTCATGGGAAATAACTAGACTATCACCTTAAGAAATAGATTTATGCGAGATATAAAAGTAACCAAAGATTTTATTAATTCAGAAAACACTTCAGTGCTCTATGAGTCTGGAAACACGAAAGTTTTGATTACTGTTTCCATTGCTGATAAGGTCCCAAGATGGCTTGAAAACTCTGATAAGGGTTGGTTAACAGCAGAATACAATATGTTGCCTGGATCTTCAGATCAGAGAATATCAAGGAAATCATTCGAAGGTGGCAGATCAAAAGAAATCTCAAGATTAATAGGTAGGTCACTCAGATCAGTTTGTGACCTAGCAATACTCAATGGTTTTTTAGTAACCGTTGATTGTGATGTGCTAGATGCTGATGGAGGTACAAGAACGGCCTCAATTAATGGTGCTTGGATCGCTCTTAATGAAACATTCAACAATCTCGTTGAACAAAAGAAATTAGTGCAGAATCCACTAACAAACCAGATTGCAGCTTTGTCAGTAGGGATTGTCGATGGAGAATTTATCGCAGATCTGGATTATGAAAAAGACTCAAGTGCTGAAGTGGATTTAAACCTTGTTCTCAATGACAATTTCGAAATTCTAGAAATTCAAGGAACTGCTGAACAGAAACCATTCTCAAAGGAAGACTTAGACAAGCTTTTTGAGATGACTAAAGATGAGGTAAATAAAGTTTTCGACGTACAGAAAAATGTATGAAAATTTTATTTGCCAGTAAAAATAAAAACAAATTCGAAGAAATTAAAGAAATCTTTTCAGATTCAGATTTTGAAATTATTTTCGATGATAGTTTGGAAGATGTTGTCGAGGATAGAGATACGATCATTGGTAATGCTCAGAAAAAATCAGAAGAGATTTTTGAAAAACATAATGTCCCTGTTATCTCAGATGACTCGGGATTATTTGTAGAGGCTCTAAATAATGAGCCTGGAGTAAAAACAGCAAGATATGCAGGTGAAACTGCAACAGCCGAAGACAATATTCAAAAACTGCTTAATAATTTGGAAAATGAAGATAATAGAAATGCCTTTTTTCAAACAGTGTTGTATTTTTTTGATGGGAGCAATCGTCTAGATACTGAGGGAATTCTACCAGGTACCATTACGACATCACCAAGAGGAGATAATGGATTTGGCTACGATCCAGTTTTTGAAGTAAATGGTAAAACTCTTGCTGAGCTAAGTTTTGAGGAGAAGACAAAGATCAGTCACAGGAAAATCGCAACAGAGAAAATGTTCACGTTATTGAGTGAGACATTTAAAGAATAAATATATTTTTTGTAGACAAGCAAATTATCGAAACTATTATGAATTCATGATTAATTTCATAATTATTATTTAAGAACAACGAACTTATCGTTGTTACCCTTGCGTTGCAGGGGTTTTTTTTTGGAAGAAGACGAATGAAGATAGACATATTTGATACGACACTTAGAGATGGATTTCAACAGGAGGGAATCTCCCCATCAGTAAAGGATAAATTAGCTATTGCTAAGTTAATTGACGAGTTGGGTGTTAATTATATTGAAGGTGGATGGCCTGGAGCATCACCTAAGGAAAAAGAGTTTTTTGATAAAGCAAAAAAAGATTTAAAGCTTGAGAATGCAAAATTAGTTAGTTTTGGTTCTACAAGAAAATTAAATGTAAAAGTTGAAGACGATCCACAAGTACAGGCACTTATTGATTCCGAAACAGAGTATGTCTGCATTGTAGGTAAATCATCCAATCTCCACATTACAAAAGCTTTGGAGACTGATGTAGACAGTGCGATTCTAATGGCTACAGACACCGTTAAATATCTAAAAGATAATGGACGAAAAGTATTTTTTGATGCAGAACATTTCTTTGATGGTTTGAAAGAGGATTCAGATACTACTTTGAAAATTTTAGATGCAGTAGTAAAAGAGGGCGTTGATTGTTTTATATTTTGTGACACCAATGGAGGAACACTTCCACATGAGGTCACGGATCTTTTAACACCAATTGTAGAAAAGTACCCCGATCAATCATTTGGCGTTCACTTTCAAAATGACAATGGATGTGCAGTTACAAACTCTCTGGCTGCAGTAAACCTTGGTGTGGAACATGTTCAAGGGACTATGAATGGTTATGGCGAGCGTACTGGTAATGCAGATCTTTGTACTCTTATTCCTAACCTCTCTTTAAAAATGGACTTTGAGACAGTGCCTGAAGAGTCACTTGAAAAACTAACTCCTATAGCAAATCACATTGCGGAATTAGTAAATATCGCTATTGACTCAAGACATCCTTATGTTGGTTCATCTGCCTTCACACATAAGGCAGGACTTCATGCTTCTGGTATGTCAAAAGACAATACTCTCTATGAGCACATAAATGCTAGTCAGGTAGGAAACTACACAAGAACTACTGTCTCTGAGTTAGCTGGAAGAGCAAGTGTAATTACTAAAGCAAGAGAATTTGGAATAGAACTTACAAACGATGATGCAAAAAATCTTATTGAGCAAGTACAAGATCTTGAATATCAAGGGTTTCAGTTTGAGGCTGCTGATGGTTCTCTATATTTATTAATGAAAAAGATTAAAGGAGAAGAGCCATCTTTTTTTGATTTTGAAAGCTTCAGAGTGTATTCGGAAAGAAGAAACTCTGAAAACGTTGTTTCAGAAGCTGTTTGTAAAATTTCTGTAGATGAAGAAAGATTCGTAACAACAGGAGAGGGAGTTGGTCCTGTCGATGCTTTAAATAAAGCTTTGAAATCTGCGTTGAATAAGAACTATCCGGATGTAGATAAGATTAAATTAACTGACTATAAAGTGAGAATCATTGACTCTTCAGATGGGACTGAGGCAAAAACAAGAGTTCTTGTTGAATTTACAGATGGCGAGATAAATTGGAGCACTATTGGTGTTCACGAAAATATAATTAATGCATCTTGGAATGCTTTATGTGATGGCTTTAATTATTATTTTATGGAAAGTTCATCATAAAATTTTTATAATTACTTTAGGTAATTAAATAATGTCTGAAAAAATTGAAAATTTACTTGGAGAAGATAGAACTTTTGACCCTCCATCGAGCATTGTAGAGAATGCAAACGCTACACAAGAATGGTTTGACCTAGCCAATCAAGACAGACTTGCTTACTGGCAAAAACAAGCTTTAGAAAGAATTACCTGGTACAAAGAACCCAAAGAGATTTTGGACGATTCAGATGCACCTTTCTATAAATGGTTTAAGGATGGAGAACTCAACCTCGCATACAATTGTCTTGACCGTCATTTAGAGACTGATGGAGACAGAGTTGCTTTTTACTGGGAGGGAGAACCAGGAGACTCTCAAGAAATAACCTATCAAGATCTTTATGAGAGGGTCTGTAAGCTTTCAAACGGTCTCAAAGAGTTAGGCGTTCAGAAGGGTGATAGAATCGCAATTTACCTTGGTATGACGCCTGAAATTGTTATCTCCATGCTCGCATGCGCAAGAATAGGTGCTGTACATTCTGTTGTATTCGGAGGTTTTTCTGCAGAAGCTCTAGCTGACAGAATTAATGATGCCGAAGCAAAAGTTGTAATTACAGCAGATGGTGCTTGGAGAAGGGGAGACATAGTTCCTCTAAAACAGAATGTGGATGACTCCCTAAAGCTTACTGATCATATAGAGAGCGTAATAGTTGTAAAGAGAACTGAGAATGAAGTAACAATGGTTGATGGCAGAGACTATTGGTATAGCGAACTTGTAGATAAGCAGGAAGCTGATTGTGAACCTGAAGTAATGAACGCAGAGGACATGTTATATATCCTCTATACATCAGGAACAACAGCTAAGCCAAAAGGAATCGTCCACACACAGGCTGGATATCTTACTGGTGTTACTACAACACATTCTGCAGTATTTGACGTAAAGGAAGATGACATCTATTGGTGTGCTGCAGACTGTGGTTGGGTAACAGGTCATAGTTATATTGTGTATGGACCTTTAGCAAACAAAACAACAAGCGTTATGTATGAGGGTGCACCAAACGCACCAGACGAGAAAAGACTTTGGAGCATAGTTGAAAAATATAAAGTAAATATTTTTTACACTGCCCCGACTGCAATTAGAGCTTTCATGAAGTGGGGAGTTGAGCATCCGCAAGCACATGACTTAACATCACTCAGATTGTTAGGTACTGTTGGGGAGCCAATTAATCCAGAAGCCTGGATGTGGTACCACGAAAACATAGGAAATGAATCATGTGCAATTGTAGATACATGGTGGCAGACGGAGACTGGTTCAATAATGATTACACCTCTGCCAGGCATTACGAGTACAAAACCGGGGTCAGCGTGTGGTCCAATGCCAGGCATAGATGCAGTTGTCGTTGATGAAAATGGAAATGAAGTCTCAAAAGGTGAAGGGGGATATTTAGCAATCAAAACACCTTGGCCATCAATGCTTAGAACAGTATTTGGTGATGAGAAAAGATATATCGATACTTATTGGTCAAAGTATGACGGGATGTATTTTGCAGGAGATGGCGCAAAATATGATGATGATGGATACTTCTGGCTTCTAGGAAGAGTTGATGATGTTATGAATATCTCTGGCCATAGAATTTCTACAGCTGAGGTAGAGAGTGCACTTGTAGCACATGAATCAGTTGCTGAAGCAGCTGTAATTGGAAGAGCTGATGAGATTTCTGGTGAGGCTATTGCTGCTTTTGTTACTTTAATTGGTGATTACGAGGGAAACGAAGAGCTAATTTCAACATTAAGACAACATGTAAGCGATAAAATTGGACCAATTGCAAAACCAAAAAGCATAGTTATAACAAATGATCTTCCTAAAACAAGAAGTGGAAAAATTATGCGAAGATTATTAAAAGATATATCTGAGGAAAGAAAACTTGGTGATGTCACAACATTAGCGAATGCAGATATAGTTTCAGAGCTCCAAACTAGATCATCCGAGTCAAGTGATGAGTGAGAGAACTCATTCCTGGGATCCACCTAAAGATGTTGCAGAAACTCTACTAAATCTAGATAAAGAAGGACGAAGAGAGTATCTAAGAGAACTACCACCAGGCTCAACGGGTATAGGGTCATTAATGGGATTTTCAAAAATTGAAATAGATGATGATGGCCACACCTCTTTCTACTGTAAACCAGCTGAATATCACTATAACCCAATTGGAAGTGTCCACGGAGGTCTCGCAGCCACACTTCTTGACTCATGTAATAGTATTTCAGCACAATGTAATTTGGATAAAGGATTCATTGCTTTAACAACAGATATAAAAGTTAATTACCTAAGTCAGATAAGTGTCGACACTGGTGAGATTGTAGCAACCGGAAGAATAGATAAATTAGGTAGAAAAGTTATTTTCGTAACGGGAGAACTTAGAGATATGAACGGAAAACTTTTAGCTACAGCTTCATCCACTGAACTCGTTGTTCAGATTTTCTAATTATTTGTGCGGATGAGAGGACTCGAACCTCCACGAGCAAAGCTCACTAGATCCTAAATCTAGCGCGTCTACCAGTTCCGCCACATCCGCTAAATGTCGCGTGGGTCGCCGGGGACTTGAACCCCGAACCTGCGGATTAAGAGTCCGTTGCTCTGCCAATTGAGCTAGCGACCCTTTTTACAGATTAACTTAACTCATATTACTTAACTATAAATTTTTTGATTTATTGTTTCCATAAAAGCGTTATCATGGAACAATAATTAGACGTGCGGGCTGTGGCTCAGCTTGGCTAGAGCGCCTGCTTTGGGAGCAGGAGGTCGTGAGTTCGAATCTCACCAGCCCGACTAGCGCGGGTGTAGCTTAATGGCAAAGCTCCAGCCTTCCAAGCTGGCTATGAGGGTTCGATTCCCTTCACCCGCTCAAGAGGCTCTCGTAGCTCAAATGGATAGAGCAACAGACTTCTAATCTGTAGGTTATAGGTTCGAGTCCTATCGAGAGCGCCGAGGTGATCGTAGCTCAGTTTGGTTAGAGCGCCTGGTTGTGGTCCAGGAGGTCGCGGGTTCGAATCCCGTCGGTCACCCACCTTATTTAGGAGAACAATTGAAATATAAAATAAAAAATACGAGTGATTTCGAGAAAGAACTTGATCTGAAAGTAGACAATAAAGACCTCGAAGAATACAAAGACGAGGCAATAAAGAGAATTTCTAAGAATTTAAAAATAAAAGGTTTTAGACCCGGAAAAATACCACCAAATATCGTCACGAGAGAAGTTGGTGAAGATGCCATAAATGAAGAAGCAATAGAACTATTCTTACCAGAAAAATTGTTTTCAATCCTAAAAGATGAAGAAATAAATCCAGCAACAAGACCAGTAATTAAGAAAATTGAAAAGAAAGAAAAAAACTTTGAAATTGATGTTCTGATTACTCTCTGGCCTAAATTATCTAAACTTCCAAAACTAGAACAAGAAGTTGAAGTGGAGTCTATAAAACCAACAGAAGAAGAACTTGACGATCAGATAGACAGGGTAAGAACCCAGTTTGCGGAAGTTTCAAAAGTTGAAAGACCAGTTCAATCAGGCGATTATGCTCTAGTGAATATCTCTGCAAAAAAGAATAATAATGATTTGAAAGATTTTAACTTTCAAGACTATCTTTACGAAGTTGGATCCAACACTTTGACCGCTCAACTTGATTCAAAATTAGAGGCAGTATCTCCTGGTGCAATCGTAAAATTTAATGAAAATCTTCCACAACTAGGGGAGGAGAATGTTGAGGTTACAGTTCTCGTAAAAGAAGTAAGAGAAAAAATACTTCCAGACTTAACAGATGAATGGGTTTCAGAAACTACTGAGTTCGATGATATTAAAAATCTAAAAGAAGAGCTAGAGAAAAATATTGAGATGATTAAGAAAAGACAGGTAGCTTCTCAGTATCAAGCAGAATTAACAAACAAGCTCATTGAAGAAGCAAAAATTGACTTACCAGAACAGTTAGTGATTGCTGAAATGGATAGCATTCTTCAAAACTTCATAAACGAGTTGGCACAAAATAATATAAAGTTAGAAGATTATTTTCAGGTCACTGGACTTACTGAGGAAACTTTACGTGAAGATCTAAATAAACAAGCTACAAGAAACTTAACTATGGTCGTCATACTAGATAAGGTTATTGAGGATTTAGACATCAAGCTTGAAGATGAAGATAACGCAGTAATTGATGAACATATGAAATCACATGATAACGAAGACGACGTTGAAAACACCACCCACAGACTTAATCTTGAGGCAGAATCCCTTAGAAATAAGGCAATGATTCATGTTTTGAAGTCAGGATCGTCAATAGACAAAAATGGTGAAAAAGTATATCTTCAAGATGTGTACAATCAAGATACAGATACAAGAGAGGAAGAATAACATGAAAAAAGAGCCTTCAAATTATGTTGTACCTACAGTTATTGAGAATACAAATAGAGGCGAGAGAGCTTTCGATATTTATTCAAGGCTTTTAAAAGATAGAATTATATTTCTTGGCACTCCTATTGATGATGGAGTAGCAAATCTAATAATGGCACAGCTTTTACATTTAGAGTCAGAAGATCCAGAGAAAGATATCTACGTATATATCAACTCTCCAGGAGGATCGATTACATCATTGTTTGCAATCTATGACACAATGAAATACATCAAGCCAGATGTTGCAACTGTTTGTATGGGACTTGCTGCTTCAGCAGGTGCTGTGATTTTAGCTGGTGGAACCCCAGGTAAAAGATACTCACTTCCACATGCAAGAATTATGTTACATCAACCAGCTGGTGGGGCAGAAGGCACCTCAAAAGATATTGAAATCCAAGCAAAGTTGATAACAGACATGAGAAACCAAATAAATGGACTTTTGGCAGATTTTACCAAAAAAGACATAGAACAAATCGCTGTTGATACCGATAGAGATTTCTGGATGACTGCGCAAGAAGCGTTGGAATACGGTATAGTAGATGAAGTACTAACTCAAAGGGAGTTAGCAGACAAAAAATAACAACAGGGTAAGGTTATGGCTAGTAAAGAATCATCAACTGATCCGTTAAAATGTAGTTTTTGTGGTAAATCACAAAAACAAGTAATTAAACTCATCGCCGGTCCAGGCGTCTACATTTGTGACGAGTGTATTGAGCTTTGTGTCGAAATCATTGAAGAAGAAAAAGTTGAAACCCTTGAAGCTACAAGTGAGACACATTTACCTCTACCAAAAGAAATCAACCATGCTCTAAATGAATTTGTTATTGGTCAATCTGAAGCTAAAAAAACTTTATCTGTTGCAGTCTATAACCACTACAAGAGAATTTATAAAGATGATGAAAAGAATGATGATCTTGAAATTCAAAAATCTAATGTACTCATACTTGGCCCTACCGGAAGCGGTAAGACACTTTTAGCTCAAACTTTGGCAAAGATACTTCAAGTACCTTTTGCAATCGCAGATGCTACCACGTTGACTGAAGCTGGTTATGTTGGTGAAGACGTTGAAAATATCTTATTAACTTTGATTCAAGCCGCAGACTTTGATATTAAAAAGGCGGAAAAAGGGATAATCTACATTGATGAAATAGACAAAATCACCAGAAAATCAGATAATCCTTCAATTACAAGAGATGTGTCTGGAGAAGGCGTACAACAAGCTTTACTTAAAATTCTAGAAGGCACCACTGCACAAGTACCTCCTCAAGGGGGTAGAAAACATCCTCAACAAGAATATTTACAAATTGATACAACAAACATCTTATTCATTGTCGGTGGAGCATTTGATGGTCTTGATCAGATAATTGGAAAAAGGCTTGGAGACAACTCTATAGGGTTTAACACAAACTTGAACAATAAAGATAAGGTCAATGAAAGTACAATTTTCGATAATGTTGAGCCAAAAGATCTAAGAAGATTTGGTTTGATACCAGAGTTTATTGGAAGACTTCCAGTTGTAACAAGTGTTAATGAATTAGATAAAGAAGCATTAATCAAAATACTTGTAGAACCAAAAAATGCAATTACCAAACAATTCAAAAAAATCTTTGAGTTGGACGATGTAGAGCTTACGTTTACAGATGGTGCTCTTGAGGCAATGGCCGAACTTGCTCTTGAAAGAAAAACTGGAGCTAGAGGGCTGAGATCAATAATTGAAAAATTACTACTTGATGAAATGTTTGAAGCACCATCAAGAAAAGATATTGAAAAAATCATTATTGATAAAGAAAATGTTATAGATGACATTCAACCAAAGATGGTTCTAAAACAAAGCAAAGACAAAAAAGACTCTAAACCAGCCTGAGTCTATGCTTGAAGATTCATATGAGCCATTAAGTATTGAACAAAAATGGCAATCAGAGTGGGAATTAAAAAATCAATTCAAACCAGTTGAATCTGATAAACAATTTTCGATTGTAATACCACCTCCAAATGTAACTGGCTCATTACACATGGGTCATGCGTTAGAACATTCAATAATTGATGTAATTGTGCGTATAAAAAGACTTCAGGGATTTGAAACATTGTGGGTTCCAGGAACTGATCATGCAGGAATTATTACACAACTACTTGTCGAAAATGAATTATCTGAAAAAGGTCTTTCAAAAGAAGATGTTGGTCGTGAGAATTTCATTTCAAAAGTATGGGAGTGGAAAGAAAAATCAGGTGAAAACATATCAGGACAAATGAAGAAACTAGGTATGAGTTGTGATTGGTCAAGGGAGAGATTCACAATGGATGAAGGGTTGTCAGCAGCTGTTAGACAAGTTTTTGTAACCCTCTATGACTCTGGGTTTATTTATAAAGGTTCAAGAATGGTTAATTGGGATACAAAACTAATGTCTGCAGTCTCAGACCTTGAGGTCAATCTTGAGGAACAAACAGGCAAACTCTGGAGTGTTAAATATAAATGTGGTGATGAATTTATCACAATCGCTACTACTAGACCAGAGACTATTCTTGCTGATACAGCCGTTGCAGTTAACCCTGATGATGAAAGATATAAGAACTTTATAGGAAAAACAGCAATTATCCCAATCGTAAATAGAGAGGTTCCGATTATCGCCGATGAGTATGTAGATAAAGAATTTGGTTCTGGATGTGTAAAGATAACACCTGCACATGATTTTAATGATTATGAGATCGGCTTGAAACATGATCTAGAAGTCATATCTTGCATGAAGTTAGATGGAACAATGTCTGACGATGATTTTATGCCAGAAAATTATAAAAATTTAGATAGATTTGAAGCAAGAGACCAGATAGTGAATGAGTTATCTGAATTAGGCTTCCTTGTCTCCGCTGATGATCACGTAATCCAATTACCAAAAGGGGATAGATCAAAAAGCATACTTGAACCAATGATCACCGACCAATGGTTTGTAAAGACAAAAGAGTTGGCTGATAGAGGTATCGCTGAAGTTGAGAATGAAAATATGAAGTTTATTCCAAAAAATTGGGAGAAAACTTATTTTGAGTGGATGTACAACATACAAGATTGGTGTATTTCTAGACAAATTTGGTGGGGTCATCAGATTCCGGCATGGTATGACGAGGATGGAAACATCTATGTAGCTACGACTGAATCAGAGGTTAGAGCAAAATATAAACTCTCAGATGATTTGAAATTATCGCAAGATAAAGATGTTTTGGACACTTGGTTTTCATCAGCATTATGGCCATTCTCCACTCTAGGTTGGCCTGAGGAAAGCACGGATTTAGAGAAATACTATCCAACCTCATTATTAGTAACAGGTTTTGACATAATCTTTTTCTGGGTTGCCAGGATGATAATGATGGGTCTGAATTTTAATGACGATGTCCCGTTCAAGGATATATTGATTCATGGGCTGGTAAGAGACTCTAAAGGTAGAAAAATGTCAAAGAGTTTAAAAAATACAATTGATCCATTGGAGCTATCTGAAAAACATGGTGCAGATGCATTGCGCTTCTCATTAATAGAGAAAGCAGCTCCAGGACAAGATGTTCCTTTTGATGAAGAGTGGACAATTGCCGCAAAGAAATTTGGAAACAAGCTATGGAATGCTGCAAAGTTTGTACACTTATACTCCCCAGAAGATAAAAGAACTGATGATATTAAAGAAATAACTTTTCCCGAAAACGTATGGATTACTTCTAGATTTGATGAAGTCTTAGCTGAATTTAATGAATTATTTGAAAAATATAAAATATCAGATGCGTATAAGTTAATTTACAATTTTGTCTGGTCAGATTTGTTTGATTGGTATTTTGAGTTTTCCAAAAACTTAATTGATGATGAGAAAACAAAAGCTGAGACTATGTTTGTACTTAGAACAACATTCTTAAAAAGTATAAAAATATTGAATCCTGCAATGCCGCACATAACTGAAGAAATTTGGTCAACCTTTGAGGATGATCTTTTGATAAATAACACTTGGCCCGAAGTTGAAGGCAAAGAGTTGAACCCCGACGCTAACGACGTTGAAAATTTGAAAGAAGTTATTTCTCAAATAAGAAATTTCAAAGCTACATATCAATTAAAAAATAAAGAAATATTAAAACTTAATTTAAGTAAAGATGTTAGCCCTTGGTTTACAAAACAGCTAGAAAACATTGGAAATATAGAATTAAATCTCAATTCTTCAGAGGATAAAAATAAAAAACAAGTAGTTTTTCAATCAGGAAACTATGAATTTTATCTTCTAGCCGAAGACTATATAGATATTGATGTAGAAATTAAAAAGCTAGACAAGAAAATTGAAGATCTCTCTAAAACACTAGCAGTCTCTAAATCGAGATTAGAAAATGAAAAATTTATCAAAAATGCAAAAGAAGAATTAATTGAAAAAGAAAAACAAAATGTTATTGAAGTTGAAAACGAGATAGAGCTACTAAAACAGACACGGGATCAATTCAGTGTCTGATGAATTCAAGATATATCTAAATTCAAAAATAGGAAAAAGAAATAAAAATTTAGAAGTCCTAGCTTCTTTTTTCGAAAGTAACGAACTTCAAATTTTAAAGGAAAAGTCAATCTCTATTGTTGGTACTAATGGCAAAACATCCTCGGCATTTTATTTAAATGAAATTTTCACAAAGAATGATATCTCATCTGTGTTATTTACCTCTCCTCATTTGGTTAACGTAAATGAACGAATAAAGATAAACAATGAAATTATTTCAGATAAAAAGATTTCATTGTACATGGATGATTTAAAACAATTTGAATCTGAAAATAACATTGAACTTGCATATTTCGAGACACTTTTTCTTACAAGTTGTAAATTATTTTTAGAAAGTGAAGCAGATTATTTTATTGTAGAGGCAGGTATTGGTGGATTATATGACACTACTTCGATACTAAATGTAGATACAGTCTGTATTACTAACGTTAATTACGATCATATGGATTTGTTAGGTGAATCGTTAGAAGAGATTTTCCATCAAAAAATCCAAATATCAGACAATCCAAAACGTATTATTTTTGGTGATCCTAATCTTTATAAAGTTCATAAAACTTATGTGCATGATATGTTTGATTTAACTGATAAAGATATATATTTGAATGATTTAGAAAGCCAAAACAAGATGAGTCTAAATTTTGGAACAGCATTAAAAATATTTGAATCAATCATTGCAAATTTTGACGAAGACAAAACGAGTAATGAAGAAAGCTATCCCAAAGCTCCAGGGAGGTTTGAAGAAGTCTCAAAAAATCCTATAAAAATTATTGATGGAGCCCATAATGCTTCAAGCTTTGAGACATTAGTTAGTTTTATAGAGGAGAACCATAAAATAGGTGATTTTGATATATACATTGGAATGAAAAAAGGAAAAAATACTAATGAATTTATGAATAAAATTTTCGCAAAGAATTTTAATCAAATTTATCTTATTGAAAATGATTCATTCTTTGAGCAAACTAAAACATCAGATTTTGAGAATTACTTTAATGAAAATGGACTTACCTATAAGCTAGCAAACGTTGATGATTTTTATACATCAAAGAATCCATCTATATTGACAGGAAGTTTATATTTAGTTGGTAAATACAAAAAGGAATATTCATGAAAACTTTCTTTATGGTAAAACCAGATGGTGTAAAAAGAAATATTGTTGGACAAGTAATTGACCGCGTTGAGCAAGAGGGATTTAAAATAACAAAAATGAAAATGATGACTATAACTACAGATCTTGCTGAGCAGCACTATGGTGAACACAAAGATAAACCATTCTTCCAAGATTTAGTTTCCTTCATAACAAGTGGCCCAGTTGTAGCCATGGAAGTTGAAGGAGAAAATGCTGTAAGCGAAGTTCGTAGAATAATGGGCGCAACAAATCCAGCTGATGCAGACCCAGGCACAATAAGAGCAGATTTTGCAACCAAACTAGAAGAAAATGTAGTGCACGGTTCTGATTCAGAAGAGAGTGCTGAGAGAGAATTAGGCCTTTTTTTTAACAATTAAATTTCTATTTAATTTGATTATTCAGTCTATTAATCTAGATATACATGGCTGGAATTAATTTAAGAAGATCGCTTTTTGGTGGCAACGATATCGCTATTGATTTAGGAACTGCCAACACTTTGATATACGTCAAAGGCGTTGGAGTGATGGTTGATGAACCTACGTTGATTGCTGTAAATAAAGAGGATGGCTCAATCCTTACTGTTGGGGAAGAGGCAAAAAACTTAGTGGGTCGAGTCCCCGATTCAATAAAATTAATTAAACCTTTAAGAGATGGAGTGATTTCAGAAATCGAAATGGCCGAAGAACTTGTAAAAACCTTACTAACAAGAGCAATAGGAAGGTCCTATTCAAGACCAAGAATTGTTATGTGTGTTCCAAATGGTGTTACCAGTGTTGAGCAAAGATCCATAGAAACTGCTGCTCACGCTACAGGTGCATCTGAAGTTTATACCGTTGAAGAGCCAATGGCAGCTGCAATAGGTGCAGGTCTACAAATTTATGAACCTTTTGGAAATATGGTAATCGACATTGGTGGAGGAACAACAGAAATTGCTGTTATTTCAATGGGAGACATAGTAAACGCTAACTCTGTAAGAGTTGGTGGAGAGGATATGACCGATAGACTCATTGAATGGTTAAGAACAGAACATTCTATGTTGGTGGATGAGGGAATTGCAGAATCTCTAAAGCATGCAATCGGATCTGCTTATCAATACGACAAAGAGCCACAAGTTACAGTAACGGGTCGAGATATTGTAAAAGGTGTCCCAAAACAAGTTCTACTAGAGGCCTCAGATGTTAGAAATGCACTAAGTCCAGTGGTTCAAGATATTATTGAGGCAGTAAGAATGTCTCTTTCCCAAACTCCACCTGCGTTAGTTTCAGATATAGATAAATATGGTGCATGGTTAACTGGGGGAGGATCTCTCTTAAAGCAATTGGACAGGAAGATAGCAGAAGAACTTGGTATTCCAATTAATATGACAGAAGATCCATTAAGTACAGTTGTTGTTGGTTCAGGTATATGTTTAGAGAGATTTGATGATTACAATTCCGTACTCAAATCATCTCCAAAACCAAACTAAATATGAAAGATGGCAATCTAAGAGTAAGAAATTACATTATTTTCGTTATTTTTATATTGTTTTCCTTTTCTATAATGGTTTTGGACTTTTTTTCTAACCAAGAAATATCCTCAACTATTTCAAAAAGAATGAATTTTCTGATTCCTTCAAGCGTAAATTTTCCAGATTATTTGGAATTTTTTGATACTGAATTGTTCCAAACAAGAAATAATTTGATAAATGAAAACATACGTCTCAAGAATGAAGTTTTAGAGTTAAGAAAACTTAAAATAGAAAATGATCTCTTAAAAGAGGAACTAGATGCTAACAAAAATCTTATCGAATCTGTTGATTCCACAAATTATTTTTATATAAAAACTACAGCATTCATTAAAAATAATGAAAATAAATATCTCGTATCAGGAGGTTATGATAAAAACTTTGAAAAGAATGATATTGTTATCAATGAAGAGGGCTTTGTAGTCGGATTCGTTGATAAAATTTTTCAAAACCACTCTGAAATTATTTTTTTAGACGATGTCGATTTTTCAATGCCAGGTTTAGATAGGTTTGGAAATGAATATTTAATACAAAACAATGGAAGCCAATTGTCGGTATACACAACATCAGTAAATGAATTAACCGCAAATATTGACTTTATATTTACGGCTTCTATATTTGATCAGCCAGGAAGATTCCCCATTGTATCTCTATCTGATGCAAAAGTCACAGTTGATGACAATAAAATATCTTCAAATATAGATATAGAAGAAATAAGTTTTTCCTTTACTGATATTTATATAGTTAAGACCAATGATTTACCTTAGAAATCTACTATCAATTATTGCTTTTGTTTTCTTGTTGTTTATTGAGTTAATAATTAATACAATTTTAAATTTTGATTATTTTTTAATAATGCCATTTTTCATTGGAATGTTTATAATTTCAACTCGAAGATTTTCTAATTTTTACATATCTGTATTTTTGGTTGCTGGTATTTATTACGACGCACTATATTCTTCAAATATTCTAGGATTTTCAAGTGCTAAATTTTTAATAACAATGATTTTGATGAACTTCATAGTTGCAAACCAACAAAATAATACATATCTGGACCTTGCTACATTTACAGTAGGAATCTTTATTTATAAATTTACATATTCATTGGAATATCTAAATCCTGAGTTTTTATATCAAATATTGATTTCATCTTTGGTCAATTACTTTTTATTTAGAATTTTGAACATTACCATAGGTAAAAATGTTCTTAAACAAAAGATATAACCTCTTTGCATTATTTTTAATTGGCTTCTTTATATACATAGTTTCTTTTCTTTTTGATTTACAAGTTTTATCAAGGGATACGGCATTAAGTGCAATAGACAACCAAACTACTGATACATTTTATATAACAGCACCAAGAGGAGATATTTTTGATGACCAAAATGAAAGATTAGCGACTTCTTCTATGGAGCCTCATCTTTTTCTAAATTTAAGGAAAATTGATGACAATAATATTGAGATTTATGAACAGTTTATACAATATAATTTTCCTGATTTAGATCAAGATGACTTTAACAAACTATTTATAAATAGGAATAATCTTGAAATTGTTGGAAATATATCTACCTTTTCTGCACTTGAGCGACAGAAACTTTTAGAGTTGGATGCATTTGAAATCTTTGATTTTCCAATCAGGAAATATAATTATGACAATTTAACATCTCACGTCATCGGATATGTTGGAAAGCCTACCTCTGATGATTTTGAAGAATTTCCACATACCAAAAATACATTACAAGTTGGTAAAAACGGTCTTGAAAAATATTATGAAAATACACTAACCGGTATTCCAGGAGAAATTATTTTTAAGGGAAGTGAAATATTAGAGTTCATACCTCCACAAAAAGGAAATGATATATCCATATCACTAAATATTGAAACCCAAGAGGTCGTAAAAGAATCTCTTTTACAAGGAATAGAACTTGCAAATGAAAATGAAGATACAAAGGATAAAGTAATTAGAAGTGCATCAATTGTTATTGATGTAAATACAGGTGCAATAGTTTCTATGGTTTCTCTGCCAGATTTCAATCCAAATCAGTTCATTGATGGAATTTCAAATCAAGATTTCGAACAACTTAATCGTGTACAAGCATTTAACAATTTTGCTATTCAGGGCCTCTATCCACCTGGTTCGGTATTTAAAGTTGTATCTTACTGGCTAGCAGAAAATGAAGGACTTTTTCCAGAAGGCTTAAATTCAAGAAGAGGGAGAGTCGATTGCAAGGGAAGTTTATCATTTGGATTTGATGATGGTTCTCAACAAGTGTATAAAGACTGGAAAGAAGATGGTCATGGAAGAGTAAATTTAAGTTCAGCGATGCAACAATCATGCAATGTATACTTTTGGGACATAGCGCTAAATATCTGGAGAACCTATGAAGGTACACAAAATGAATCCATCTTACAAAATTACGCAAAAGATTTAGGTTTTGGTGAACTCACAAATATAGATCTTCCTTTTGAGAGAAATGGAATAATACCTGATAGAGAAGTTTTTGAAGAATGGACAGTCTCACGTCCTGATTTAGTTAGACCAGAAGGGTGGCTGGGTGGTGACCTTATGAACTTAATTATTGGTCAGGGTGCAATAACTGTGACACCTATTCAAGTAGCAAATGCATATAAAACATTACTTACCTCAACTTCATCTAGTCCTTATCTAAATCTTGAAGCTTCTGATAACTTTAAGTTAAGAAAATACAATGTATCTGACGAATTTATTGATTTTTTAAAAAATGATTTAAATTTGGTAACTAACAAAAATGGAACGGCATATGCAGCATTTGAAGTAATGGGCAGAAAAGCAAATGATGTTGGTGGAAAGACAGGTACTGCTCAAAATCCAGGAGAAAAAAATAATACTTCATGGTTTGTTGGTATTGACTCTGTTAGCAATCCTCAGCATGTTGTTGTCACCGTAGTAGAAGAGGGAGGTTCAGGAAGTGCAATCGCAGCACCAATTAGCAGAAGAATAATTCAACATTTAATTGGCAGTGAACTAACTCCTGTAAGATATGGAGAGATTACCGAATGAATACCAGAAAAATTACTCTTTTAGGACCTCAGGGAACAAATATATTTATTTTATTGATATTCCTTTTTTTTATTTTTATATCATGGTTTACTCTTTATACACTTACAGATTTTGAAGGTCTTGAATTTGATGTAGATAATATTTTGACTAGGCAAGTAGTTTTTTCAGTAGCCTCAATTATTGTATTTTTTCTCCTTACATATTTATCAATTGATAATCTACAAAATTATTCCAATATTTTATTTTTTATAGTTGTAGGTTTATTAGGTTCTTTATATTTCACACAACCTAGATTAGGAGTACGTAGATGGTTCGATCTTGGCCCAATTGACATACAGCCATCTGAATTTGCAAAAGTAATCATTGTTGTTTTTGTTGCTAACTACCTTTCAAGAAACTTAAATAAAGGAATTTTGATAGCTTTAATATTTGGAACAGTACTGCTTATTAACTTTCAACCAGATTTAGGAACTGCTTTAATTATTTCTTTTGTCTTTTTATCAATGTTACTTCTATCAAATATAAAGTTACGATATATGTCACTCCTCTTATTAACAGGAGTATCTCTATTTTTTATATTTTTAGAAATTGGATCAAGAGTTGACAATATAAACATTGTCACTCAATACCAAATCAGCCGGTTGAATGAGTTTTTTTCAGCTGATCTTGACTTCTCTCAATCTCAAAGTCGTTTACTAATTTCTAGTGGTGGACTATTTGGACAATATTTTGCAACCGAAAATATTGAAAAAATATTTGTGCCAGTTGAGACAACAGATTTTATCTTTGCAGCATACGCGTACAATTTTGGTTTTTTTGGAATTTTATTCTTACTTGCTCTCTGGGGATTATTGTTCAGTAGGCTCAGAAGAATCCTTACAGTCTCTGACTCAGATTTTGATAAGTTTGTAATTGCTGGTTTTATTGCACTACTATCTTTTCAAATAATTATAAATATATCAACTGTCGTTGGCTTAATCCCTGTTACCGGCTTACCCTTTCCTTTGTTAAGCTTAGGAGGATCATCTATGGTCTCAATAGCTGTAATTTTTGGGATTACAAACAGAATATTTATAGAAAATAACATCACAATTTAATATTTAAAGCGTATTATTCTCTGACTATGAAGTTTTTAAATATATTCTCACATCATAAATATGGAGGTTTTAATGTTTGGTATTTTCAAAAAATCGAAGGTAGTACGAAAGAGCGAAGATAAGTTTAGTAATACCGAAACGAAATGGTATAACGGACAAAAAGTAAAAATTAAATCTGGTACTTCAAAGTCCAGAAATAAAAGAGAAGATTACAGAAAATCTAATCGTCAAACTTGGTTTAGAGAGACTCCTTTACCAGTCCCTTTTGTCGATAAAAAACAAATGCTTATAAGTTTCAAAGGCGGTTCCTCCAAGATTGCAATTTTGGAAGGAGCAACATTAGTTGAATATTATACAGCTGAAGCTAAATCAAAATCCCTTGTGGGAAATATTTATCTCGGAAAGGTTAAGAATATACTTCCTGGGATGGAAGCTGCATTTGTATCTATAGGTGAAGAGAAAAATGGTGTGTTATATGTCGCAGATGTATCTAATGCAAAGCGTAATTCAAAAATAGAGAATCTCTTAAAGCAAGAACAAGAGATTTTAGTTCAAGTTGTAAAAGATGCAATGGGTGAAAAAGGTGCAAGATTAACGGGACAAATTTCATTTCCTGGTAGATATTTAGTGCTAATTCCTAATTCAAACACAAAAGGTATATCAAGAAGATTGCCGGATGAGGAACGCAATAGATTAGATAAAATAATACGAAAAATTAAGCCAGAAGGATTTGGTGTAATTGTTAGGACTGCAGCTGAGGGAGTAAGTGAAGAATCACTTAAGAATGATATAGATAAATTAATAAGTGAATGGGAAAAGACTTCTTCAAAAGACTCTGGTAGTTCTCCAGTTTTAATCCATGAAGAACCAGATATATCAATAAAAGTTATAAGAGAACATTTGAGCTCAAACTTTAAAAAACTATTGATTGAAAATAATGAAAAATTTGAAGACATAAAGAGCTATATTTCAGATACTTCACCTGAACTAAATGAAATAGTTGAGAAATACTCTGATGATCTAGATCTTTTTGAAAGATATCATATCGAAGATCAAATTAAGAAAGCCCTAGATAGGAAGGTATGGCTTCCATCCGGCGGTCATTTAATTATTGATAGAACAGAGGCGCTAACAGTTATTGATGTGAATACAGGAAAGTTTGTTGGTAAAGATAGTCTTGAGCAAACTGTTTTTGAAAATAACCTTGAAGCAGCTGAAGAGATTGCAAGACAGTTAAGACTTAGAGACATTGGTGGAATAATTGTTATTGATTTTATTGATATGGAAACACAGAAGAGACAACAAGAACTGCTCAGCAAATTCAAACAGGAATTAGCGAAGGATAAAACTAGAACACAAGTATTTGATATATCTAGATTAGGGTTAGTTGAAATGACTAGAAAAAATGTTTCAGCAGGACTTATTGAAAGCTTTTCTGATGAATGTGAAGAATGTAATGGTAGAGGGCTAATCATTGGTGACATATTTTCCAATAATTCAGTTGATACTGATTTACTTGAATCTGAAGCCGTAGTAGAGTAATTGAGTCATGAGTAAATATGCAGTTGTAAAAATAGGATCTTCTCAAGAGAAGGTAAGTGTTGGTGATGTTTTAACTGTGCCAGCTAACTTTAAAATAGAATCTAAAACACCAATACTAATGAGTGCTAGAAAAGGCTCATTGATAACAGACGAAAAAAAGCTTTCAAAGTATTCTGTTAATTTTGAACTTTTGGATGAAAAAAAGTCTAAGAAACTAAATATCTTTACCTATAAAAACAAATCTGGAATAAGAAGAAAATTAGGATATCGTGAAGATATAAAAATTGTAAAAGTAAAATCAATCTCAACCGGTAAAGGTGAGGAAGAAGAATAAATGTCAAAAACAAAAGCAGGTGGTTCAACTAGGAACGGAAGAGATTCAGAGTCTAAACGACTTGGTACAAAAGTTTTTGATGGCCAAAAAATCTCTGCTGGTTCTATCGTTGTTAGGCAAAGAGGAACAAAAATTCATCCAGGAAACAATGTGCAAAAAGGTGGAGATGATACTCTTTATGCCAAAGTAAATGGAACCGTAAAATATTCAACCCGAAACGGAAGAAAACTAGTAAATATAATCCCGTAATGTCATGTTTGTTGACACAATTCAAATTAATCTGTTATCAGGTAGTGGCGGTTCAGGCTCTGTAAGTTTTAGTTCTAAGAGTAGTAAAACCTCTCCAAATGGTGCAAATGGCGGTAACGGTGGATCAATTATTTTTGTTTCTGATTCTGGAGTATTTGATTACTCAAACTTGAAGTCAAAAGGATCATTTAAAGCAGAAAACGGCGGAGATGCGTCAAAAAATTTACAAAATGGTCCCAATGGAAAAGATATGTATTTAAAAATACCTATTGGGACATCTATTATTTCGGATGGAGAATTGTTAGCTGAAATAATTGATGAAAAAGTTGAATACAAGATATGTCAAGGTGGAATGGGCGGTAGAGGCAATAAAGATTTAATATCAAAAAGAAATCCAAACCCAGAAATATGTGAATCTGGTGAAAAAAGAAGAAAAATTACTTTAGATCTCGAGTTAAGTCTTTTAACTGATGTAGCTTTAATTGGACTACCAAATGCTGGTAAGAGTTCTTTAATCCAGACAATAACAAATTCAAATTCCAAAATCGACAGCTATCCATTCACAACAGTCAGTCCAAGTCTTGGAGTATATGAGAATAATAAAGAAATAGTTACAATCTGTGACCTACCTGGTCTCATTGAGGGAGCAGCTGAGGGAACAGGTTTAGGTAAATCAGTACTTAGACATTTAAAAAATACAAAATTCATTATTTTTCTTCTAGATCCAGATAATTCCGAATACAACATTGAAGAACAAATTAAGCTATTAGAAAATGAAATTGAGACATATAATCCAGAATTTAGAAATATTAAAAATTTAAAAGTAGTTAATAAATCAGATTTAGATAAGACTGAAAAAAACTATTTAAACATTTCTACTGTTACTCAAGAAGGAATAAGTGAATTGCTTAAGCAACTTGATGAAATCTCATTTAGAGAACTTAATAGGGTGAACAAAAGCTATGAGAAGATTTTTGTTGAAGCTGATGAATTCAACATTGAAGCGGATGAAAATATTTGGAAAATTAGAGGAAGAAAAGCAGAAAAAATTACTAATCTTAAAGGAAATTCTCATGAAATATTAAATGAGATATCATACCGATTTGAAAAGTCTTCCATATCTCAAGAATTAATAAATCAAGGAATTAAGAAAGGGGATATAGTAGATTTAAACGGACACGAATTTTCTTATGAGTAACAAAACTATAGTAATAAAAATTGGCACAAACACCTTGTTTAAAGAAGACGTTCTTCGAGATGATGTTATTGATTCACTAGCTGTTTCAGTAAATGAATTGAGAAAAGAAGGTATCAATTTTGCTATTGTCACATCAGGTGCAGTACAATCTGGCGCAAATGAGTTAAATCTATCAGAACGACCAAAAAACCTAAAGGAGTTACAGGTAGCATCTGCAGTTGGTCAAGTCAGTCTTATTAACAAATACAAGGAGATATTTAATTCTCATCAATTAAATATTGCTCAGGTTCTCATCTCAAAAAATGTTCTGGAAGACAGAAACCAGTTCATTAACACTACAGAGGCTTTGAATGGTCTCATATCAAAGAATATTATTCCAGTGATTAATGAAAATGATGTAGTTGCAACGGAAGAGTTAAAATTTGGAGATAACGATAGGCTTTCAGCAATTGTCTCAATTTTACTTAAAGCTGACAAATTGGTGGTAATTACAGATAAAGAAGGCTTATTTGATTCTGATCCTGAAAAGATTGAGGAAGCAAAAAAAATAGAAAATATTGAATATAACTCTGAGGAATTAAATGATCTTATTCCTAAATCGTCATCTGGAAAAGGTATGGGGGGTTTTTCAACAAAAATTATGGCAGCACAGATGGCAGGTTTTTCTGGAATCGAAACACAGATTATTTCATGGTCTCCGAATTGTATAAATGAGGTTGTAAAAGATTCAAAAATTGGCACAATCATTAAGCCATCAAAGAAAAATATTAAATTAAAAAAACTTTGGATTGCCTTTGGTATGACAATTGATGGCGAGATTGTAATAGATGATGGTGCTATTGAAGCACTTAAAGCTGATGCATCACTTCTTTCAAAAGGTGTAATAAATGTAAATAAAAGTTTTGACGAAAACTCTGGTGTTGAAGTGAAAAGTTCAGAAAATGAATTAATTGCGAGGGGAGTGGTCAATTTTTCAAGTAAAGAAATTCAAGATTTAAAAGAGACTGAAAACACTGTAGTAATTCATAAAGACAATCTATTAATTCTTTAAAAAATTTTACTTTCCATCAAATCAAATTATTCTTGTAATGTGCTTAAAGAAATAGGTAAAAAAGCTCTTCTGGCAGCCGAAGAGCTAAAAACAATCGATACAGATACTAAAAATAAAGTATTAAATGACATGGCGTCAGAACTAGTCAATGATGCTGACGAAATTATTGAGGCAAACAAAATTGATTTAGAAAATGCAAAACAATTAGAGTTAACCGCTGCTTTAACCGATAGATTAACTCTAAATAAAGAGAGAATTCAAGGTATGTCAGATGGCTTAAAAAAGATAATACCTCTCGAAGATCCAGTTGGTAAGATAACAGAATCTTGGACATCCGATGATGGATTGAACATAAATAAAGTAAGGTCACCTTTTGGAGTAATAGGGATTATTTATGAAGCAAGACCAAATGTTACAAGTGATGTCTCAGGTCTATGTTTAAAATCAGGAAATGCATCTATCCTTCGTGGCTCAAGTTATTGTTTGGATTCAAATCTAAAAATATTAAATACGTTACAAAAAGCTTTAGAAAAAAATAATTTGTCCAAGAATTGCATACAGCTTATAGAGAGCAAAGACAGAGAAGATACAATCGAATTTATGAATATGACTGAGTATATTGATTTGATTGTTCCACGAGGCGGTAGAGGATTAATTGATACATTGGTAAATAACTCAAAAGTTCCATTTATTTTAGATGGTGATGGAAACGTACACCTTTATATACATGAAGATGCAAAAGAAGAGTATATGGTTCCTATAGTTATCAATTCAAAGGTCCAAAGACCAGGAGTTTGTAATGCTTTAGAAACTTTAATATTGCATAAGGATGTTTATAACAAAAATGGTGAAGTGATTATAAATGCCCTTAAAGAAAATTCGGTTGAAGTTTTTATCGATGAAAAAGCCAGCAATGATTTTCCAGATTTAGAAATTGCTAATGATGAGCATTATTCTACCGAATTTTTGGATCTCAAAATAGCAATAAAAATAGTTGAAAATGAAGATGAGGCAATAAAGCATGTCAATAAATTTTCTTCTGGCCATACAGAGGGTGTTCTTACTGAATCTGAACAAATAGCCGAAAAATTCTCTAGCTCAATTGATTCATCTGTGATATTTATAAATGCCTCGACAAGATTTACAGATGGAGAAATGTTTGGTTTTGGAGCTGAGATAGGAATAAGTACTCAAAAATTACATGTAAGAGGACCTATGGGCTTAGAAGCATTGACAACAGAAAGATACGTAATTAATGGAAAAGGAACTGTCAGAGGATGAACAAAGAGGTAAGCATTAAAGATTTGGAAAGTGTAAGTTACTTTTCTAATGAAGATCTTGTAGATGTCGTTAACGCAGCAATATTTCTTAAAAAGCCATTATTGATTGAAGGTCCTGCTGGAACTGGTAAAACATTTTTGGCAAAAGCAATTTCATCACTTTTCAATCTAGAGTTGATAAGACTTCAGTGTCATGAAGGAATTGACGAAGATAAGGCAGTTTATGAATGGAATTATAAAAAGCAACTTTTAAGTATTCAACAAGATAAAAATGCAGAAAATCTTTTTGATGAAAAATATCTTATCAAGCGACCTATTCTCAATGCATTAACAGCTGAAAAAGATAGTCTATTTCTTATTGATGAAATAGATAGGTCAGATGAAGAATTCGAAGCATTGTTACTTGAGATTCTTGCAGAAAATCAAGTCACTATACCTGAGTTTGGAACAATTAACGGAAATGATAATAGAATTACCATCCTCACATCAAATGGAACAAGAGAGTTATCAGATGCCCTGAAGAGAAGATGTATTTATTTCTATCTTGATTTCCCTTCAATTGATATTGAATCTAAAGTTTTAATGAACAGTATCGAAGAAATATCAGAGGCTCAAGCAAAAAGCTATGCTTCTTTTATATCTTTTGTAAGGAAACTCAACTTAAACAAAATCCCATCATTAATCGAGTCTGTAGAGTGGGTAAAATATAACTTTTTAAATAAAAACAAGTCCACAATAGATAACTTAGGTGTACTTTTAAAGGATAAGTCTGATCAAGAGAAGTACAAAGAACAAATTGAAAATGCAAATGAGCTCATTCAAGAATGAAATAGTTTCTTTTTCACAGTTTTGTAAAGAACAACAATTTTTTATATCTATTGATAAACTCCAAACTTATTTTGGATACATAGAATCAAAAAAAATCCAATCCTTTGAAGAAAAGATTAGGTATCTCTTTTTCTTAATTCCAAAAGACAAAGATGAAAAAGACAAACTTAAACATTTAATCTCAGAATATTTCAATTTTAAATTTGAGGAAAGTACATCCTTCGAATTTAATTTTTTTGATGAATATGATCTCAATGAAAATTTTCAAGATGTTCTCATCAATAACGAGAGCAGAGACATTGACTTTTCTAAAATTGCAATAGAAATAATACAAGATTTTGAAAATCTAGACTTTTCTAGACCCGTTTCTAATGCTTATTGGCTAAATCAGTTAAAGAAAACGAAAGCCTATGAAGATATATTGAGTCTTTTTGATGTTCAATTTGAGGATTCTTTTAAGAATATAATTAATAATTTAAATAGAGAAAACTTCTCAAACTTTCTCGATTTAAAGTTGTTAGAGCTATTAAAAGAAGAGAGAAATAAAACAAGAGATGCCTATCAACCTTCTGAATTAGATAATAAAGATCAATTAAATGAGTTAGATTATCTTTATACAAATAGTGAAGAAAGAAAAAAACTACTTGAACAAACATATGCACTTGGAAACAAACTAGCTATAAAATTTAAAAAGCAGATAAAATTCTCAAACAAAGGAAATCTTAACTTAAGAAAAACCATAAGAAAGTCGATCCAGTCTGGTGGGGTCCTCCAAAATATTATTTATAAACCCAAGAATAAGAAAAAACCAAAGCTTGTAATTTTATGTGATATCAGCGGTTCAATGGCACTATATTCACTTTTTGGACTTACATTACTCTATGGAATGGTAAGCAGATTCAATTCAATAAAGTCTTTTGTTTTCATTGATGGAATTACTGAAGTAACAAAAGATATCAAAAAGCTAAAAAAAACCGAGATAGAATCATTCTTAAAGAATTGGAATAACTTTGTAAAACAAGATGGTCATTCTGACTATTCAAGAACTTTTGAAGAGCTAGTTGATGAGGTAAAGAAAAGTAATGCTAACTATAAATGTCTGATAGTCATTGGAGATGCCAGAAATAATTATCGTGATATAGACGAAGAACTTGTAAATGAGGTTGGTAAATCTTTCAAAAATATTTATTGGTTGAATCCTGAAAGACTTAAGTACTGGAACACGGGTGATAGTTTAATTAGAAAATTTGATAGAGTTACCAACAATACATCAGAAGTTAGAAACTATAACCAAATGAAAGTCTTTGTTAACTCAATTGATTTTAAAAGAGATCTAAAGTGAATAAGATTGGTGTACTTGGGGGAACCTTTGACCCTCCTCATGGTGCCCATTTAGAAATAGCCAGAAGGTCAATATCTCAATTTGGTCTGAACAAGGTAATTTTTATTCCTTCAGGAAATCCATGGCAAAAAAAAGATTCTACATCATTTCTTCATAGGTTTGAAATGACAAAAATATTAATCAATGAATCTGAATTTTTTGAAATTAGCGATATAGAAAAATCTGAGGAAAATCCTTCTTATACATACGAAACACTACTTCGACTAGACCATCCAAAGGAAGATTTGTATTTTATCTTAGGTTCTGACACGGCAATGAATATAAAAACTTGGAAAAACCACAGTAAATTACCTGAGCTTACTAACTTTTTAATTGCACTTAGAAGGGAAGACAGTAATAAGACTTTAGAAGAGTACTTTCCATTTGAATACTCACTTATTGATGGCGAAAAAGTTGACTTAAGTTCAAGCACGATAAGAAATAAGCTTAAAAGAAATGAGTTTAATGATGACGATTTATCAAAAGAGATTTTAAATTATATTAAAGATAACAATCTTTATTGAAGTTTTTTCTTAATATCATCCAATTCAAGTTGCATTTCATCAAGTTTTTCCAGAACATCATCATTCGTGTGATGATCAACAAAATTTTGAATAAATTTGGCTGAAACAATTGCTGTTATCGTAGCAATTAATCCTAATCCAAGCAACATAAGAGAACTTGCGACAACTCTTCCTAAAGTTGTTACTGGTGTGATATCTCCATAGCCAACAGTTGTAATAGTTACTAGAGCCCACCATATACCATCACCTAAGTTTCTTACACCAGGTTCTGAAACATAAAAAAGATAGCCAAATAGGAAAATAAAAAATATTAATGCAGCAAGTATGGTTCTCAATCGCCTGCTGTTAAAAAGTGTCTCTAATAAGCCAAAAAGGTTTCTAATTCTTGTCAACTCTCTCCTCACTATTAAGAATAGTGTCTTTATTTTTTACATGGTAACATATTTATAAGTGACTGAAAGAAAAACAGAATTTACGAACAATTTTTTCTTTGATAACGTCATAGATATTTTACTCACTCAAAAATGTACAAACATAAAAGCATTTAAGGTAGAAAAAAATAGTTTTTTTGATGTGGTGATAATGTGTAATGTTACATCAAATACTCAAATGGTATCGTCTGTTAAAAAATTAAAAAATCTTGTGAAATCAAAAAATAAAAACTTTTTCTCTGAGGGTATTGATTCGTCTTGGGCATTAGTTGAGTTCGAAGGTGTCGGAATACACTTTTTCACAGAGGAAGCAAGAGAATATTACAATCTAGAGGATTTATTTTTTGATAGTAATCTAATGCTTCAATACGGGTAACCTTAATTGTATTGGGGCTGTAGCTCAGTTGGCAGAGCACGTGCATGGCATGCACGGGGTCAGGGGTTCAAATCCCCTCAGCTCCACAAACAAATATGAACTTAAAATATATAAGAGAAATATTTAATCAAACAAAAGATTTGATTGGTTCACAATCTGCCATTGCAATAATCTCTGTAATCCAAGTCTCGTTTGTAGTTAACCAACTCGGACCTGCCAAATATGGTGCAGTAGTACTTTTAATTGCAGTACCAAGCCTTATCTTTCGTGCTACACATGCAAGAAATAGTGATGTAAATCTTCTTGTTCTTAAGGATGGAAAAAACTTTTATTTTGAATCTATCTTTTTCAACTTTATAACCGGAATTGGTAGTTTTTTACTTTGTATTGTAATTTTTACAAATCCAATAATTATTAATTCATCTTTGGGTGATTATTTTGGCATTGAAACATTATCAAATGTTCTATTAATTTATTTACTTACAAGAATTATTCAGACTTTTTCAGAAACAAGTAAATCTATACTGATTTTTCATAATGATTTAAGAAGATACTCAATACTTGAAATTAGCAGTGTAGTAGTTAGGTTTATTGCATTAGTATTTTTACTTTTAAATGATCCAAGTGTAGAAAACTATCTAATTGCACAATCAATCTATGGAATTACCTTTGGGCTTTTTGGTTTATATCTCTCAAATAAATATCGTGATTCCTCAGATTTCAAGATTCAACATTTCAAAGCATATTCAAAATCCATCAGATCTTCTTATGGAAAAATTAGATATGACCAAATTATTGGTCTTATACCACAACATTTTGATGTAATTCTACTAGCTATAGTCGTTGATATACAGACTGTTGGAATCTATCAATTTGCAAAAAGATTAGTTGAACCTATAAATTATCTTGTTGTTACATTTAATCCTTGGCTACAAAACAAATTAAAGTCTGAGGACAAAGATTTCAATATAACTTCTTTCTTAAAGCGAATTTTGTTACCAATTTCAATATTGTTATTTGGAATATATTTCATTTTTGGACGAAATCTTATTTTATTTATTGGTAACGAGGAATTTATTAATTCATTTGAGCCAATGATGGTGTTGTTAATAGGATTCACTACTTATTTGTTAAGTTTCTGGATAAGACAGTATCTATTATTTGCTGATTTAATCCAGTTTCATGCTTATGGACGAATTGTTTACTCTTTTGTATTTCTCGTTTTAGCAGTCTTATTATCTGATTCTTTTTCCTCTCTAGGAGTCGCTATTGCTTTAAGCTCTGCAATGGTTTTACAAAAATTATTTGAATACACCATATATTTGATAAAAATAAAATCAAATTGAATAAATCTCAACATTAACATAAGAATGATGCAGATAAATAAACAATCTAGCCAAAACACTTACGAAATTATGTTTTTAATGGTTTCTGTTTTGCTCGTTTTTTTGGATGCTTATCAAATTTTTGGCATACCAATTCCATGGTTAGGTATGACCTTATTGTTTTTGTTTGCTTTAACTAAATACAAATTATTCTATGACTCAAAAAATCTTGTAATTGTTTCAATATTGATTGCAATCGTCATGATTCCACAGATAATATATATTTTCTTCAATGAAATTTCACAAGGAGAAATACAATACCTCTTTTTACGATTACTTAACATATTCTCATTTGTTATAGTTCTTTTATTTTCATTGACTTACTTTAGAAATGAAAAAATAATGTCCTTTTTTGACACTTGGAAATATTTAATTGGAGTAATGTCAGCTTTGACAATCTATATATTTATCGCCCAAATCTATGACTTAAGTGAATTTATAAGAAATAGATCAAACACTAATCTTTTTGGAGACTCTGACCAATCTACTTTTTGGTTATCAGAACCACACAGAGCAATGGGTACATTTAGAGAGCCAGTTTTATTAATATCTTTTTTAATGCCACTCGTTGTTTTGTATCTTTACAAATATAAAAGTAGTAATTATTTGTTATCCATAATTTCTGGAGTTGCATTAGGTTTATCAAGAAGTAATTATTTGCGGTTATTTTGTATACTTTTTCTTACGTTCGTCTTATTTAACTATCTAAAAACAAAAGAGTTAAATAAATCGCTTTTATTGTTCTTGGCTATTTCACTTGTAATGTCTAATTTTGGGGTTTTTGAATGTAATTTAAATTCAGATAGTAGGCAATGTATTGAACATGAAGAAGATGTTCAAAAAATGAATGCTTCTGGTGAAATAAAAATTGATGTAAATTCAGACACTGAAGAATTGGGCCTGGGTAATGACAGATTAAATGTATTGAATTTTTTCATTAACTCATTGAGAGATATTACACCTAAAAGCATTATCAATATTAACTCTGATTATCAAGATTATTCTTCAGTAAGAGTTAATGAAGAAATGTATTTTACGAATAGGACATTACCTAAATATCTTCTCCAAAGATATAGCACCCAAAATTTTGGTACTGGTAATTATTCACTACTTAAATATGATCTAAATGTTCAAAATTTGTTTGTGTTTTATACTCAAGCTTTCGGAATTATTTTTCCTCTAATACTGTTTTTAATATTCCTGAACATTATTGTTCAAAAAAAAGAGTTACTTAAATTGTTTTTCTTTTCCAGTTTTATTTTATTTTTCTTTGTTAGTCCAGTTGAAGAAGTCAATGCGTTCTATGGCTTAATCATTGGTGCAGCGTATAATTTGATTTTTATGAAAGATGATATAAATGCAAATACATAATTTTTCACCGGGTCCAGCAAGATTAGATCCTTCTATTATCAGTAAGTCCCAAGAGGCAATAGCTAATTATCAAAAAACTGGTTTGTCAATTCTAGAGATTGGACACAGATCTAAAGATTTTGAAACATTAATAAACGCTCTTCAAGAGAATATGATAAATATTTTTAATATTCCATCTAATTATTTCACTCTTCTCTTGCAAGGGGGAGCAACATATCAGAATACCTTTATCGCTAATAACTTTGATAAAGAAAATAAACTTTTAGGATGTCTAGTCACAGGAACATGGGGGAGGTACTCAGTTGAAGATTTCTCAAAAATTAGAGATACGAAAATAATTGAAGTAAGCGATAATGAAATTGAAAATTATATTCAAACACCTTGGGACCTCGAAGGTGTTGATTATTTGCACCTAACTTCAAACGAGACAATAAATGGTGTCCAATTAAGAGAATTCAATAAAATTGAACATGATTCATTACTCATTGATATGTCCTCAGATATTGGTTCTTATAGTTTTGAATGGGACAATTTAGCTTATGTTTATGCAGGAGCTCAAAAAAATATGGGCATTCCAGGAGTCTCAATATGTATTGGTGATGAAAAATATTTAAATTCAGAAGATAATTCTAGATACCTCAACCTTGGACAATTGGTGGAAAAGAATTCTTTGTTGAACACACCTCCTACTTTTTCGATATACGTCCTAAAGCTGGTAACCGATTGGATGATTGAAATGGGGGGTATAAACCATTTTGAAGAAAAATCAATTAGACAATCATCAAGAATATATGAACAATTAGAGAGTTATGGTGATTTTGTAATAATACCTGTCAGTGACTATTCAAAAAGTAGATCCAATATAATTTTTAAATTCAAAAATGAGGATTTGGAAAAGAAATTTCTTATTGAAGCAACTGAAAAAGGAATACTTGGTCTGAATGGACATAGAAGCCAGGGGGGAATAAGAATTAGTCTTTATAATTCAATTACAGACGAGATGGTTGACTACTTGTCAGAATATATTGACAGATTTTTTGCAGATAATGGAAAATAATAACTTCACAGTTTATCAATTTGAAAACTACGATGTTGAAGGTCTAAAACTTGAAATTAATTTTTCAAATACTGACTTTATCGAGATAAAGACCCATGAAGAAATAAATTTCCCAATTGAAAACATGGAAGAATCTTTTGAACCACTTTTATTTGGAATTGATATGAATATAACAAATATCAAAAATATAAATGATTTAAAAGGAAAGAAAATGATTCTGTTAGATGGACATCATCGATATGAATACTTGAAAAGAAATGATATTGACAAATCAATTGAATTAGTACTTATTTCAATTGATGATGTAGAAATTCTTTCTTACCCATCACGTTTAATAATTAGAAAAAAAGAATTTGAGGAAATTCTTGAGAATTATAATTTTTCAAACAATGTCTCTTCAAAATTCTATGTTTCAGTAGATGATGTTAAGTTTTTCAATGAGGAAATTTTGGACATTTATCAACTTTATGAATTTAAAAATTTTTGTTACGTTAACGAGTATATAAGCTCAGCGGTGGATGAAAATAAAACTAATGATGAAATAATTGTAAATTTTACCCCCATAAAAGTATCTGAAATTGTAGAAAACGACTCTCTGTTTCCTCCAAAATCTACATGGATAACTCCAAGATTATGAAAATTTGTCATGTTATCAATTCTTTAAATAGGGGAGGTGCTGAATCGCATTTGTTGGACCTAATCAATGCACAGCTAAATGATGGGATGGATGTCCATGTAACTGTTATTGGTGAAGATAGCACTGAATCATATTCAATAGAAAGCGAACTACTTAAAAGTGGCATTAACATTACAAGACTTAATGGTCCTAGAATGTTTAATATATTTTCATATTTTTCTATGTATTCAAAATTCAAAAATGAAAAATTTGATATTATTCATTCACATCAACCTCGTAGCGATTATATGGTTTACAGAACAAAAAAATATTTATCAAAAAAAATTAAATGGATTGTAAGTGTTCATGGAAAATATGATACCTATTTAGAAAAAGGTAGTTTAAGTAATAACCTAAGAAAATACTTTATGAAGAGACTCTCTAAACATTGGCAATCTGCTTTTTCGATAATCGCGATTTCTGAGGAAGTAAAAAGTTGGATTGAAAATCTTAATCATGAACTGAATGTTGTTGTCATACCTTACTGGATAGACATCAAAAATTCTGGAACCATTGTAAAAAAAGATAGAGTAACTCTTGGATTTCTTGGAAGACTAAATGTAAATAAAGGGATAGAAGACTTAATTGATGCGCTTAATTCAGACGAGCTTAAATCACTTGATTTTAAATTAATGATTGCTGGAAGTGGGACCGATGAGTATTTAGAAAAATTAAGAAATATGATTGAAAAAGACAATATTGAAAACGTTAATTTTCTTGGATATATAGAAAACAGGGAAGAATTTTTTAATAATATAGACATTTTTGTATTTCCATCATTTTCAGAGGGTTTAGGTTTGGTACTACTCGAAGCCATGAGTTTCTCAAAGATTTGCATAACAAGAAATATTTTGCCAATGACAAATTATATTGACGAAGACTCAGGTTATTTATTTGATGATGTGAATGGATTATCGCATTCAATAGCTTCATCTATTCAAGATTTAGAAAACAATATTGAATTAATACAGAAAAAATTGTTTAATATTGAAAAGAAATTAGAAAAATCAAGTAAGGAAAATATATTTCCAGAATTAGTAAAAGTATATGAACAGTCAATTTGAATATAAAAAAATAGAAAAGAAATGGCAGGATCACTGGGAAAATAGTGAAACTGTTAAGTGTGATTTAAAATCTGACAAACCAAAATTTTACAACCTTTGTATGTACCCATATCCCTCTGGAGATCTGCATATGGGACATATAAGGAACTATACGATTGGTGATGTTATTACTAGATATAAACAAATGAATGGCTTCAATGTTTTATCTCCTATGGGCTGGGACTCATTTGGCCTTCCTGCCGAAAATGCAGCAATTAAAACTGGTATTCATCCAAGAGAATTTACGGAAGAGAGAATTGCTAATATGAAATCTCAAATTATTAGATTAGGTTCTTTATATGATTGGGATAGGGAAGTTGCAGCCCACTCTGTTGATTATTACAAATGGACTCAATATCTATTTATAAAGTTGTTTGAAAATGATTTGGCTTACAAGGAGGACGCACCAGTAAATTGGTGTAATTCATGCAGAACAGTTCTAGCTAATGAACAAGTTATAGAGGGCTCTTGTGAGCGATGTGATACAGCTGTAGAGCCAAAAAATTTAAACCAATGGTTTCTGAAGATATCCGAATATTCTGAAGAATTATTACAAGGCCTTGATGAGATTGGTGATTGGCCAGAAAACGTGAAGACGATGCAAAGAAACTGGATTGGAAAATCTGAAGGCTCTCAATTTGAATTAAACATAATTGGAACAGACCTTACTTTTGATGTTTTCACAACAAGACCTGATACATTGTTTGGGATGACTTTTGCTGTCATATCTCCAGAGCACGAATTAATTAATGAAATTATGGAGCAATCTGATAAAAAAGATGAGATACAAAATTATTTAGACTCAATTGTAAATAAGTCAGAATTCGAGAGAATGTCTATTACAAAAGAAAAAACTGGAGTAGATACCACTTTGAAAGTTATGAATCCAATCACAAATGAGGAAGTACCTTTATGGATAGCTGACTATGTTCTTGTGAATTATGGAACTGGTGCGATTATGGCAGTTCCAGCTCACGATGAAAGAGATTATGAATTCGCAAAAAAATATGATATTGAAATTAGACAGGTAATTATAGATAAAGAAAAAACAATAAATGTAGACAATGAAGCCTTTACAGGTAATGGAGTCCTTATCAATTCTGGAGAGTTCAATGACTTAGGCTCTCACGAAGAAGCAAGTAAAAAGATAAATGACTTTTTAGTAAAAAATAAGATTGGTGATGAAAAAACAACATATCGATTGAGAGATTGGTTAATCAGTAGACAGAGGTATTGGGGCTGTCCAATTCCATTAATCAATTGTGAAGACTGTGGATTATTACCAGAAAAATATGAAAATTTACCAGTATTACTTCCAGAAATTCAAGATTATATAAATACAGATGGATCTCCTTTGTCCAAGAGCAAAGAATTTGTTGAAACTGATTGCCCAAAATGTTCTAAGAAAGCTCTACGTGAAACTGACACCATGGATACTTTTGTAGATTCATCCTGGTATTACATGAGATTCTTAGACCCAAAGAACGATAATGAACCTTTCGAATCTGATTTTATAAATGAATGGTTACCTGTTGATCAATATATAGGTGGTGTCGAACATGCTATTCTTCACCTTCTTTATTCAAGGTTTTTTGTAAGAGCCTTGAGGGATCTTGGTTTTATGAAAATTGATGAACCATTTCATAATCTTTTCTCTCAGGGGATGATTAACTTTGGTGGGGCAAAGATGTCAAAATCAAAGGGAAATATTGTTGATCCAGAATCATATTTTGCAACTCATGGGGCTGACGCATTAAGATTATATATTCTTTTTATGGCACCTCCTAGCGATGGGGTTGAATGGAATGATGGTGGTATAGAAGGAACTAAGAGATTCTTAAATAAGTTCTGGGATAATATGGTCAAAATTATTGATCAAAAAGACACCTCTGATACTTTTAGTTCAAAAGATGAAGAAATTGAGAGAAAAATTAATCAAACAATAAAATCTATTACTCAACATCTTGAGAAATTTGAGTTTAATACAGCGGTATCTGATCTTATGAAATTAAACAATGACTTAAGCGATTATCTCAAGGAAGATAATACGATTCAGATAGATCTAAAAGATTCAATTTTACGAAATATATTAATCCTTTTATACCCAATGTCCCCACATATTGCTTCGGAAATATTCCAAGATTATTTTGATAGTGATATAAGTCAGGAGAAATGGCCAACTTTTGATGAAACAAAACTAGAGAATCCTGTTTATGAACTTGTGATTCAAATAAATGGAAAGAAGAGGCACGCATTAATCGTTAACACAGGAATTGAAGAAGATGAAGTTAAAGAAATTTGTACTACTAATTTTGATATTGATTTTTCAAATGCCAAAAAAGTAATATTTATTAAAGATAAATTAATTAATATAGTTCAATAAGTGACAAAATTAATAATTACAGAAAACTTAATTTCAGATATCAACCAAATAAAATCTGAAATAAATATCGATGAAAGTATTGTATCAATTTCTCAAGAAGAATTTACCGCTAACAATACTGCAGCATTATTCCAAAGTGATAATTTCCAATTTGTATCAGATAGTTTCGTAACATACAGTGATTTAAAAAAAATGAATTATGATTTTAATGAGAAGTATATTTTTCAAGTTAAAAAAAATAATTTAAAAACATTCTCAGCTGTTGCTGAATTAATTGAAACACATTATCCAGAAAACAAAAAAAGTACTGAGATTTACCCCTGGGACTTGGTAAATATTATTTTTTCAAAGCAAAAAAAATTAACAAATGAAATTATTGATAAATTCTGTAATGACGAGACAGTATTTAGACAATTCGTGTCGTATTTCAACAAAGAGCTTCAAAGATTGTTATTAATTTATAAATACGATGAAAAAAAAGTCGCAGAAGTACTTTCTGAAAAAGTAGATTACAAGTATGAACTTGCTCAAAAAAGAAGAGACAAGTTAAATGTCATAGATTTAGAAAATTCTTTAAGTATGATTTACAAGATTGAAAAATTAAATACTAATTCGTCATTTAATCAAGAAAATGCAAAACGTTTTGTGGTTTCTATCAAAAATCTATTACAGTTTTGAAATTCGGGATTTATTTCTATCTCTATAATTTTTAGTTATTATTCCATTGGAATAAGCTCTATCTAAATTTTTAATTACAGTATCTTTCTGTTCTTTTTCAACATCACTTTCTGAATTCAATATAGCTTTAATAGATGATCTTAGTGCTGTTTTTTTGTCCTTATTTCTAAGATTTTTCTTCTCGTCTTGTCTTATTCTCTTTTTTTGGGATTTAATATTTGCCATCTAAAACCTCTTGGTATATAAGATAATAACTTATTAAAGATGTTAACAAATAAAAATATAAGAAATATTTCAATTATTGCACATGTTGATCATGGTAAATCTACTTTAGCTGACAGGCTTATCGAATTATCTGGATTAATTACTCCTGGTGATCATAATGACCAAATTCTGGACAACATGGATCTTGAGAGAGAAAGAGGTATTACCATTAAATCTCAACCGATCAGATTAATCTTTGATGATTTAGTTATAAACTTAATTGATACACCCGGACACGTAGATTTTTCTTATGAAGTTTCCAGAGCTTTAATTGCTTGTGACGGAGCATTATTACTTGTAGATGGAACAAAAGGTGTACAAGCTCAGACTTTTGCACATTCCTATGCAGCTATTGAAGCCGGATTAGATATTATTCCTGTCATTAACAAAATAGATTCTGTTGATGCTGATATATCAAATGTATCTCAACAAATACACAATCTAATTGGTTCTAAGGATGAAGAAATTTTTAATATTTCTGCAAAAACTGGAGATGGAGTTCAAGAACTCATATCAGAAATTCCAAACTTAATAACTGCTCCAATTGAGAAATCCGATAAGGTAAATGCACTAATTTTTGATTCATACTTTGATTCTTACAAAGGAGTTGTAGCTTCAGTAAGGGTATTTGGTGGCGAGATTAAAAAAGATATGAATTTAAAGCTTGTTAATTCAGGATTTAAATTTGACGCAAATGATATCGGATATTTTGATTTGAACTTACAGAAATCTGATAGTTTAAACTTTGGCGAAGTCGGATACATCGTTACTGGTGCTAAAGATTTATCTCAAATAAGAGTTGGAGACACTTTAGTCACTGGAGAAGATGAGAAGCCAATAATATTGTCAGAATATGAAGAATCTCAACCTACAGTTTTTTCGAGTATATTTCCTTCAGACTCTGATGATTTTACAAAACTAAGGGAATCGTTGGATAAATATGTATTGAATGATGCAAGCTTTGTTTTTGAACCAGAAACTTCTTCTGCCTTCGGATTTGGATTTAGATGTGGATTTTTGGGCCTTTTGCATTTAGAGATTGTTATTGAACGATTAGAGAGAGAATTCGACTTATCTTTGATTGTGACCCCACCATCAGTTGAGTTTAAGCTTATAAGGAATAACGACGAAGAAAGAGTTATAAGAAACCCATCTATTCTTGATGAATATACTGATATAAAAAAATTACAAGAGAGAATTTGTGAAGTAGATTTATTATTTCCAAAAGAGTATCTTGGTGCAATTTTGACGCTCTTAAATGATAAAAGAGGCATACAGGAAGATCTAACTTACCTAAGTACGACAATGGTCAAGCTTAAATATAAGCTTCCTCTGCTAGAACTAGTCTCAGGATTTTATGATTCACTTAAATCTATCTCACAGGGTTTTGCATCAATTGACTATAAAATTTTAGGATTTGAAGACGGAAGTTTGGTCAAACTAGATATTCTTGTTAATGGTATGGTGGTAGATTCATTTAGTTCGATTCTTTCAAAAGACAGCGCAGAATATGTTGGGAGAAATAGGGTAAAAAAATTAGCTGATCTAATCCCTCGTCAACAATTTGATATACCAATTCAAGCTGCGATAGGTTCAAGAATTATATCTAGAGAAACTGTAAAAGCCCTTCGAAAGGATGTTACTGCAAAACTTTATGGAGGAGATGTTACTAGAAAGAGAAAACTTTTAGAAAAGCAAAAAGAAGGTAAGAAAAAGATGAGAAGTATTGGAAGGGTAGAAGTACCCAAAGAGGCCTTTAAAGAGTTTTTAAAACAATAGTATGCATACCCCTACAGTTTTTGATTCAAATATATTAGATACTTTCAAAGAGTTACAACTTTCTGATGAAAAATTACATCATTTAAAAAATGTTTTGAGGATTAAAGATAAGGATGAAATAAAGATATCAAATGGGAAAGGAAAGCTTTATTTTGGAAACTTAGAAGGAAATGTTGTGTCATTAAAATCTAATCAAGAATTTGAAAGAAAAAATGATATTGATGTATTTATTTCTTTCATTCAAGATAAAGATAGGCTTCGTTTTATTGTTGAGAAATTAACGGAGCTATCTGTAAGTTCAGTAACTTTCGGCCCTACGGATCATTCACAAAAAATAAAAGTTGATTTAGATAAGCTTAATATGTGGTCTATCTCAGCAGTAGAACAATCAGGAAACGCGTTTAAACCAGATATATTTATTTCAAATAATTTGGATTTTGAAAAATTTAATCACGGTCTAGATATTACTGGTAAACATATTAAAGAAAACAACAGTATGAAAAACATAGCTATTGGCCCTGAAGGTGGCTGGTCTAATAACGAGAAAGATAAATTTAAATATTTATCAAATATTGGTGATTTTACCTTAAGAACAGAGACAGCCTCAATACTTGGTGTATCCTTATTGATGTAAAATATAATATGGAAGAAAAATCAGTATTTGAGATGATTCTAAATAAAGAAATAGAATCAGAAATAATTTACGAAGATGACGATATATTTTCAATTCAAGACATAAATCCTGTTGCTAGAATTCATCTACTAATAATTCCCAAAAAAAGAATAAATACAATAAATAATTTATCTGATGAGGACACATTGTTGGTTGGAAAGATGATACAAGTAGCTAAAGATTTAGCAAAAAAATATGAAATAGATCAGAGTGGCTATAGATTAATATTTAACACTAATGATGATGGTGGACAGACTGTTTATCATATACATCTCCATTTAATTGGAGGAGAAAAATTGAAGGCTTTCTAATGGTTGTTGAAAAAGTCATACCTAATAATATTGAATTAATTAATTTGTTTGGAATTAATGACAATAATTTAAAATATATAAAAAAAATTTTTCCGGCATTAAAAATCAATGCGAGGGGCAACATTCTTTATATAGAGGGAAATAAGGATAGGGTAGAAAAACTAGTTAGCTTAATCGATGAAATGGTTGCTTTAAATCAAAATAATCAGACTGTCGATATTCCTGATATCGAACTTTTAATGAATATGAATGGGACATTAAATGGTAATGGTAAAAAATTAAGCACAATAAGCATTACAAATAATAAGTCCATAAAAGTTAAAAACGTAAGTCAATACAAATATATAGAAACAATTATGAATTCAACTGTCACATTTGGAGTTGGGCCCGCTGGAACAGGAAAAACCTTTTTAGCAGTTGCTAGTGCAGTAAAAATGTACTCTGAAGATCAGATAAAGAAAATTGTTCTTACTAGGCCAGCAGTAGAAGCTGGAGAAAAATTGGGATTTCTTCCTGGCGACTTATCTCAAAAAATCGATCCCTATTTGGTCCCATTATTTGATTCACTAGAGTACTTTTTTGGTAATGAGAACCTAGAGTATTTAATCGAAAAAAGAAATATTGAAATCGTTCCACTTGCCTATATGAGAGGTAGAACTTTAAACAACGCATGTATTATTCTTGATGAAGCACAGAATGCCACCTCAGGACAAATAAAAATGTTTCTAACTAGATTAGGTGAAAATTCTAAAGTAATTATTACTGGTGATGAATCACAGATAGATCTTTACAATACAGATAACTCTGGTCTAAAAAGAACAAGAAAAGCACTATCTAATATTGATGAAATATCTGTCATGGAATTTGATAATGCTGATATTGTGAGAAATCCTATTGTTTCAAAAATATTAGAGGTATTTCCAAAGAAATAATGAGAAATTACTTTTCTTTTGGTATAAAACTTTTATATATTGCAATTTTTGGTGGTTTAGTTTGGTTTATTTCATTCTCAATATTTCCTGAAAATCAAGTAATAAAGATTAGTATTGGTGAGGAATCACCTTCAACATTTGTTGCTCCAAAATATATAGAAATCGTGGATGAAGAGCAAACTGATGAAAATATCGCCAAAGCTGTTGATTCAGTTAATCCAATATATTCAATAAATTCAGATCTTAATCAAACGGTTTTAAATGGAATTACAAGTATGTTTCTGACAGTCATTGAGGCAAGGATGGAAGAAGTCCTAGTATCAAGTGATCAAGATACAGTTGGTGAGAGTACGGAACCAGTAGTTGAGGTTGTTGAGTTAAATAAAATTCAGCAGATAGAAAAAATTGCAAGTTCATTATTGTTCTCAACAATTTCAACGGCGAATATCGAAGTCCTTGTTGAGATATCAAATTATGATTTATTAAACAAAACAGGATATCTTTCTCAGTTAGAACTTGAGGCAAAAAGCTTAGCAAGTGACATTCTCCAAGTTGGTATCAACAATGATAATTTAAACCAAACAAGACAGAATCTTGTATCAAATCCACCATATTTAGATCTATCAAGTGAGTTATTCGCATTAATCCCAGAGAGTAGATTAAGATCTTCTGTTGCAGAATTAATAGCAGAAAATTTAACAGTCAATCAAAAACTTGAACAAGAACTATGGGATGAGCAAAAACAAAAAGTCGCAGATTCAATTGATCCTGTAATTATTAAATATTTTGAAGAAGACATAGTAGTTAGTGAGGGTGAAAAAATTAACCCTGTCCAATACAACGCACTAGATAATTTTGGATATTTATCAGGGGAGTCAAGGAGTATACAAACTGCAGCAATACCAATAATCTTTTCAGTTTTTGTTCTAATTTATTTCTTATTGTGGAGATTTAAGGATTCTATGTGGAACAATAACAATGAATTTTTATTGTTATTAACACTAATACTTATTTCATCAATATTTTTGAGAGGTATTTCATATTTTTCTCAAAGTTTAGATTTAAATTATTTGAAATATGCTGTCCCAATTTCGTTTGTAGGTGTAGTTTCGGCTGTTTTACTAAATTTAAGAGCAACACTTATTTTGTCACTTTCAAGTTCATTGTTAGCTCTTGCTGGTGGAGGAAATATAGGTCTTGTTGCTATGGGAGCTGTACTTACAGTTGTACCCTCAATATTTCTCTCAGAGGATATAGACAGAATTACTTTGAGGCAAAGAATAATTTACATTACCTTATCTCAACCAGTAGTCGCTTTTGGAATATTCTTTTTCCTTAGAGAAAATTTCACCTTTGTTGAAATTTTTGTATCTTCCTTACTGGGAGGGTTAGTTGGTAATTTAGCAGCATTTTCACTAATAAATTATATTGAACTGGCATTTAGATTAACTACAAATTTTAGGCTTTCAGAAATTGCAGATAGAAACCATCCAGGACTTAGATATTTAGAAGAAAAAGCTTTAGGGACATTCAATCACTCGCTTGTCGTCGGAACACTTGCGGATAGGGCGGCAAATCTCATAGGCGCAAATTCACAACTAGTAAGAGCTATGGCCTACTTTCACGATTTAGGAAAAACTGAAAACCCGTCAATGTTTGTAGAAAATCAGTTTGGATCAAGTAACCCACATGATAATTTATCTTCAAATGAATCAGTAGAAATTATCAGATCACACGTGACAGATGGTGTGAAATTAGCCAAAAAATTCAAAATCCCTGAAGCAGTTTACAGAGGGATAATCGAACACCACGGTGATTCAGTGATGAGGTATTTTTATGAAAAAGAAAAACTTACAAACCCAGAAGTCACAAAAGATAATTTTAGACACCTTGGAGAAAAGCCAAGTTCAAAAGAAACGGTTATTTTAATGTTTGCAGACGCTCTGGAGGCAGCATGTAGAGCAAGATTTCAATATGAAGATGCCGATGAAGAAAAAATATCTAATTTAGTCAATGAAATTTTTGAAGAAAAGATCAACGATGGTCAATTACTGAATGCACCCATAACTTTCCAAGATCTTGAAAAAATTAAACAGTCATTTCAAGCAAGTTTGGAAGGTCTTTACCATCAAAGAGTTTTGTATCCAGAATTTACAAAAGATGAAGAAGAATAAATATTGAAAATTGTTTTTAACGGTTATTTTTATAAAAATGAAAAATTAAAAGTAACCCAAGCTGTAAAAATTTTTTCTGAGAATTTCAAAATATCAAGAAATTTTCATTTTACGGTTCATTCTCTAAATGAAAGTGAATCAAAAAAATTAAATCAAAAAACATTTAATAAAAACAAGCCAACAGATGTTTTGTCTTTTCCTTTATACAACGACATTGAAGCTATAAATCAATTAGATAAAAGTATGTATGAAGATATGGGTGACATGTTCATTTGTCGAAATGTTATTAAAAAGAATGCAGAAATCTACGATAAAGATTTTGTTGAAGAACTACAATATATTGTAATTCATGGGCTTTTACATTTAATTGGTTACTCACATGAAAAAAATGACAAATTAAAGACGTATGAATCAAAACTTATGAAGAAAATTTGGAATGAATCTTAAGGATATAAATCTTAATCACATTGCCATAATTATGGATGGTAATGGAAGATGGGCAACCAACCAGGGATTAGAGAGAACAGCAGGACATGCTGCTGGTGAATTCTCCCTTTCACGTTCAATTGATTGGGCACTTAAAAACAATCTGCAATGGCTAACGGTTTATGCTTTTTCAACTGAAAATTGGTCAAGGTCTGAAGATGAAGTTGATTTTTTAATGTTTTTTAATCGTGATATTTTGATCAGGAGAAGAGAAGAATTTAATGATAAAGGTGTTAGATTTCATTTTATTGGTGATTTAGAAGACAATAGAATTCCAGATGAAAATAAATTTCTGATGAATGAAACTGAACAATTGACCAAGAACAATAAAAAGTTGAATCTTGTATTTGCATTTAACTATGGTTCAAGAAAAGAAATTCATGATGCTTATACAAAATTAAATAAAAATTCTATTGATCAATTAGATGAAAAATCATTTCGAGCTAATTTATTATTACCTGAAATGCCAGACCCAGATTTATTAATACGTACAGCAGGGGAGAAGAGAGTAAGTAATTTTCTTCTCTATCAATTAAGCTACACTGAGCTTATGTTTGTGGATACTCTATGGCCTGATTTTGATGAAAAAGAATTAGATTCGGCCGTTGATGAATTTCAGAATAGAGTAAGAAAGTATGGAAATGCCTGAAGAAATATTTGATAAGGTTGTAAAAATTGCTCAATCAAGAGGATTTGTATTTAATGCTTCATCAATATATGGAGGATTAAGAAGTTCTTATGATTACGGTCCATTAGGAGTACTTCTTAAAAATAATATAGAAAAGATGTGGTGGAAAAGTATCAGCAATTTAGAAGTTGAAATTTATCCAATAGATACTGCGATTATACAATCAAGCGATGTTTGGAAAGCATCGGGTCATGTAGGCGAATTCACCGACCCAATGGTTGACCATAAACCTACAGGTGAAAGATTTAGAGCTGATCAGGTACCAGATCATATTAAGAAAGAGGACTTAACGGAACCACGTCAATTCAACTTGATGTTCCAAACAAACATTGGCCCTGTTGAAAATGAAAACTCAACTGTTTATTTAAGACCAGAAACTGCACAAGGTATATTTGTAAATTTTGAAAATGTTTTGAGAACAATGAGAGCAAAAATACCTTTTGGAATTGGAAATATTGGAAAGTCATTTCGAAACGAAATTACACCTGGACAATTTATTTTTAGGACAAGAGAGTTTGAACAAATGGAGATTGAATTCTTTTGTGATGAGAGTGAAGAGGACAAATGGTTTGATTATTGGATTGAAAATAGACTTAATTGGTACAAAAACTTGGGTATTCCTGAAAATAAATTAAGAATAAGAGAACATGATGAATCTGAACTAGCTCATTATGCGAAGAAAACATCAGATATTGAGTTTGAATATCCTTGGGGATGGGGTGAACTTGAAGGAATTGCCAATAGAGGTAATTATGATTTAAATGCTCATCAAGAAAGTAGTGGCAAGGATTTAAGATATTTTGATCCAAATAGTGATAACAAATTTACTCCATCTGTTATCGAGCCTGCTGGAGGTCTTACTCGTACTTTATTTGCGGTTTTACTTTCATTGTATGAAGAAGAGGAACTAGAAAAAGAGGTAAGGACTCTATTTAAATTTAAATTTGACCTCGCTCCAATTCAAATTGGGATTCTGCCATTAAGTAAAAAAGAAGAATTAATCGAAGTATGTAATTCTATTAAATCTGAACTGGGTCCATATTTCAGAACAGAAATTGATGTAACTCAATCTATTGGGAAACGCTATAGAAGACAGGATGAAATTGGGACTCCCTATTGTATAACTGTAGATTTTGACACATTAGAAGATAAGGCTGTCACTGTACGAGATAGAGACAGTATGTCACAAGAGAGAATTAAAATCGAAGATATAAAAAGCTATTTTGACAATATGTAATGGGAATCTCAAAACAATCAATCGACGACTTAAGAAATAGATCTAAAATAAGTGATTTTATTCTAAGTTCTACAACTGGAAAATTAAGAGGTAATAAAGGGATGGCTCTTTGCCCTTTTCATGGTGAAAAAACTGCAAGTATGAGTTTTACAGATGAAGATAATTTGTTTCATTGTTTTGGCTGTAAAGAGGGTGGAGATATTTATAAATACATTCAATTGATAAACAATGTTGAATTTCAAGAATCAGTTGAGATTGCTGCTGAAAAGTATGGATTTAATCTCACATACACTGATTCAAAGTTCGAGAGTGACCAAAAAAATCTTATTGGATCAATGAGTAAAATTCATAATTTTTTTATTAACAATATGAAAGAAGGTAATAGCCCTGAGTCAATAGATTATTTAAAGTCGAGAGATTTAGATGGAACAGATATAAAAGAATTTCGAATTGGCTTTGCAGAAAAAGATGAAAAAAGTACGAATGAGTTTTTTAAAAAAAACAATCTAACAAAAACGGATCTAAAAAATCTTGGATTATTGAGTGAAAGAGGAAATTTTTTATTTAAAAATAGAATAATTTTTCCAATAACAAATTTAAGGAATGAAACAGTTGGTTTTGGTGGAAGAGCATTAGATGATTTTGGTCCAAAATATATAAACACAGCTGAATCTTCAATTTATCGAAAAAACAGATCGCTATATTTTACAAGTGAGTTTTTATCGGATTTGAAAAAGAAAAAGTTTGTTATTTTAGTTGAAGGATATTTTGATGTAATTGCATTTAATAAACTTGGCTTTAATAATGTTGCATCACCATCGGGGACTGCATTAACAGTTCAACAAATTAATTTACTTTCTAGATATACAAAAGAAATTTACCTGTGTTTTGATAATGACGAAGCAGGAGATACTGCCACGAAAAGAGTTCTTGAAATTAAAAATAATCAGCCATCAGAAATTAATTTTTTCAAACTAAATCTTCCTAAAGAGTTTAAAGATATCTCAGAGCTTTATGAAGGTGGTAATAGTGATATAAACAAAATTATCAATGAAAAGGAAGATCTTGTTGAATTCTGCATCAATAAAATAATAGATACAGACAATACAAAAAAAACTTTTCAAGAATTTAAGCAAATATCAAGTTTTCTAAGTCCATTAGAGAAAGATTTAGCTATTGGATATCTGAGTAAAAAAATAGGTATTACCAAAGAGGTATTAATTAATGAATTAAATTATCAGTCAGACAATGAGCCACTATCCCAAAATGAAAATTCTTCAAGACAAATAAAACATATTGAAACGTTTCAAGATATTTTAATTGCGGAAATAATAAAAAAAGATTTTGATATTGAAGAGGATCTTGACTTTTTAATTAATTTAAATCTTGAATTTAAAACATTAATTGATGAGCTTAAAGCTAATAGAAATAGTAATGAATTCGAAAAGTATGAAAATATTTCTTATTCTGATACCCAACTTAAAGAGTCTGTAGCCAGGCTTTATATTTATTACTCTGATATAAAAATTGAAAATTTAATTAAAGAAATGGATGAGTCTAATGACTTATCCCTGTTAGAAGACCTAGAAGATCTTAAAAAGAAAATAGAATTTTATCAGAATACTCTTTAATACATACTATTATTAATTTGCTATCCGAGGTAGCTCAATTGGCAGAGCAGCGGACTGTTAATCCGTTGGTTGTGGGTTCAAGTCCCACCCTCGGAGCAAAATTTTCTAAGTATCTATCAATAACTAGTCTATAATTACTTTTGAAGAGGAGGAATATGTCAGAAGCTTTAGATTTTGTAAAACAAAATGCTGAAGGAAAAGATCTTAGTGTTCTACCAGGATCAATTAAATGGGTTGTAGATTCACAAATAGTATTTATGAATCCAGATAATGGTGAAATAACTGATGATGACGCTGAAGCAGCCTGCACAATAACTACTGATATGGAAACTTTTAAAGGAATGTACGATAAATCCGTAAGTCCTCAAGCAGCTTTCATGACAGGTAAGTTAAAAGTAGAGGGTGATATGGGAATAGCACTCAAGCTTCAATCAGTAATAAATTAACATTTGGGCCTGTAGCTCAGTTGGTTAGAGCAACGGACTCATAATCCGTCGGTCGCAGGTTCGAGTCCTGCCGGGCCCACAGTGAGTGAAAACAAAAAATTGAGTAAATTAAATTCTCGCACCTTAGGTTCAATATTTGCAATTTCTCTTTTAATTCCACAAAACATCGGTATTAATCTTCTTGGAATCAATTTTGAAGATATCCCATTAATAGTCATCTTTTTTGTATTGTTGATTCTTAAAATACAGAATTTTACTTTACAAAAATTCGACATTTTATTTTTATCTTTTTTAGGAATCTTTATAATTTATACAACTTTTTTGGTAAGCGAATTTAAATTATTTAATCAAACTAACTTGAGATTTTATTTTTATTTTATGCTCTCTTATTTGTGTATAGATTTACTTCAAAAAAATGAAAATCGAATTATCGAACTTTTTGAACCTTTAGGTCTTGTGATGTTGGCTAATTTCATAGTTATAATTTTTCAAATTCAACTACCTGGAACAATTGATGGGTGGGTGTTGAACAATACTGATAGTATAAATCCATTTGCATCAGGCAGACTAGGTGGTTTCCAAGGTGGAGGACCTAATGTAATAGGTATAATATGCGCAATTTATTGTTTACTATGTGTTCACAAATTAATTATTTCAGGAAATATAAGAACTTTTTTACTTGAAGATAGACTCAACGCGTCCTTACTTTTTATTTCACTGATTAATCTAATCTTTACATTTTCTAGAGGATCATATCTTGCATTATTTATTGGCTTACTAACTTTAATTATTTTTTCTGAAAAAATTGATAAGGCTATTAAAACTTATTTTGTCACAAGTCTAAGTCTTATCGTAGTCTTTTCAATTTACACATTTCCAGGAATATTCCTTAAGGAAACCAATAGGTCTTTTCTTAATTCCCTAGGAGCAAAAAATACAGAAATTTTTATCGGTGTAGGAGGTGGAAACTATATTAAAAGCGTTTATGAAGAATACTTAGTTACTTTGGATGAGGATATACTTTTTGATGAATTCAATATTACCTATTCAGAAGAAGAAAGGTCAAGATTTTTAGATTCTACAGAAAATGAAATTTCAATGCCTGTTGAAGGCTTTCTTAAATTAAGTTTTGATTATCAAGACAATTTGTTACCAAGATCAATTATTTCTTTTTATTACTCAAATGACGGTTCAAATTGGAATCAATTAGGTTTCGACCATACAAGTGGAGTAGTAATTGATTTAATTGAAAATGATTCTTTTTTTGAGGTTGGTGGATGGGCAGATGGTCAATCTCCTGGGGATCAATACCTTAGTGGATTTGTTAAAAGGGCAATTATTCAGACAGATAACTATAAAAGAGAATACAACTTTTCAAAAGAAAACAGAGATATTGACTATTTATTACTCACTCCATTAAATAAAAATCAATATGAAAGTCAAGTCGAATACAATGATAATTCTATAAGACTTGAAAGACCCAGAAGTTACTGGGTAGCTTTGCCAAATGAAGTTAATTTGTCTGGAAAAGATTTTGAGATAACTCTTGAATTAAATCTTCAATCAGTCCCAAAAGGTCATGAAACATTGTTTAGTCAAAGTTCAATCTTAAGACTTAATGAGGAATTTAATGACCAATCATGGAAGTGGTCAGTTATTGATGGTAGGATGTATTTCTTTTGGATTGAAAATGTAACATCCGGATATTCTAATTTTGTTGGTGGACAGAGTTTGAGATCTGGAAAACTAATTTCAAAAAATGGAGTATTTGATTCTGTAATTTCTGATTTCTCATTATCCCAATATGATGAGATTACTACCTCGCATAATGGCTTTTTAACTATGTCTGTAGAATATGGGCTATTCCCAATCTTGATAATTATATTTTTGATTGCATATTCATTAATTAAGAATTTTAAAAGAATATTTGGATTTGAAATTGCCTTATTATTAATGCTTATTGTACAAAATCTTACAAACGATCTAGTTTACGCACCAGATATTGGAATTTACTTCTGGCTAATTCCGATATATTTCATTTCCAATTCTTTAAGAGTCCAGAACTAAATTTTTTTCCAGAAAATTATAAATAGAATCGTTTAGAACTAATACTTGCCTTCCATCATTTAATGTAAGGTAATCAACAGGTGTTGTAAATTTTTGAATATTAGTTAAATCAATATTTCTAAAAGTCCATAGAATTTCAACTGCTTTATTTATTGATAAATTTTCATCGATAATAAATGAGTTTTCCAAAGCTTTTATAAATGAATTGAGTTCATTTAGAGATTCAAATTCTTTTAATTCATTGATTAACTGCATTACAACATATTGTTGCCTGTCAATTCTTGTAAGATCACTAACTCCAGGCATAGGTTTCCACTCAGATACATCATTTCCTTCATTATCAATAAGTTTTTCACCAACTAATTCTTCAGTTGATCGTGAAACGACCCAATTCAAAGTAGTAAGACCATTAACTGTCTGACATCCTTTTTGTAATTCAAAGCTAAATCCTTCACGTTGAGTTTTATCAACACAAATTTCGATACCATCCACTGAGTCAATAATTTCCTCAAAGCCTTCAAAGTCAAAGCTTGCAAAATTTGTTACCCGTATTCCAGAAATACTATATATGGCTGCAGCTAAATTTTCTGCTCTGCCCCCACACTCATTTTTACTGTACGCTGCATTAATCCTCTCTAATTTCCCTGTACAATTATTTTTTATTAATAGATCACGAGGAAATGAAAGTAGAGTAATTTCTTTTGATGATTTCTCAACAAGCCCAAGAATGATTACATCTGCTCGCTTTCCTGTTACTTCACCTCTTGTTAAGGCAATTTCTTCAGACCTTTCATCAGAACCAATCAATAAATACACGTCAAAATTTGTTATCTCTTTTTCAAATTCATTAAATACAAGTACCTTATCAATGTCTGATATTTCTTCTTCTGTCAAAACCAATTCATCTATAGATGCAATAGAATCTTTGGTATTTTGATCATTATTCTGATCAATATTTTGCTCAATTGTTGTAGTGGTAACACCTTCTATAATGTCGTCAATGACTTCTTGATCAAATTCTTCAGTTTCTAAATCTGGAATAAAATTTAAAATTATTATTGTTGCAAGGACAATTATACCTAAAAATAAATATGTATATTTATTGAAAATTTTCATACAATACCAAATTACATAATATAACAATGTATTCTTTAGTTGTGGAAAATATAAAATGTATTATTGCTGCAGGTGGCCTTGGAACAAGATTACAAGAATTTAGAGAAAATAAATCTACAAAAATACTTTTAGACGTAAATGGAACCCCCATGATTAATCGACAGATATCTCAACTTGTTGACTGGGGAATGAGAAAATTTGTAATTATAACTAACCCGGAATACTTCAATATGATACAAGAAGTTACTCTTGGTGAATTTAAAGATTTAGAAATAGAATTTACTCTTCAAGAAGAACCAAAAGGGATATCACATGCTTTATATCAAGCAAGAGATTATGTAGATGAAAATGAGAAAATATTTTTTGTTTTAGGCGATAACTTTTTTGAAAATAATCCAATTAAAGATTTTGATTTCAAAAATTTTCATGAAGGGGCATGTATATTCACAACTGAAGTAAAGAACCCAGAGGAATTTGGAGTAGCCGAGATGGATATTGACGGAAAGGTTCTTTCAATTGAGGAAAAGCCAACAAATCCTAAATCGAATGATGCCGTTGTGGGTTTATACATGTTTGATAATTCTGTTTTTAATAAGATTGATACTTTAGTGCCATCTGCCAGGGGAGAATATGAAATTACAGATTTATGTAATATTTTTGTTTCAGAAAATAAATGTATGAACTTAAATATAAATGGCTGGTGGATCGATGCAGGAACTCCTGAAAGAATTATTGAACTCGAAGAAAAGTTAAGTTAAAACCTTCAATCTTATAGAAATTAAGTAAGTTAGAAAATAAACAGTAAATAAAACTCCAATAATTAAAAGAGATAATTGGGTTGAAGTAAAAATTGATAGATAAATTAATAAAAATGTTCCAAGACTATAAATTAGAAATATTGAGAGAACGGTTTTTTCAGAAAATCCTTTTGCAAGTAATCGATGTGAAATATGGTCTGTTCCACCGATAGTAGGTGATTTACCAATACTAATTCTGTAGGTAACAACAACAAGAAAATCTATCAAGGGAACGGAAAATACTAACAAAATTGGGCTCAGTGTAGTTGAATAAACTGTAACATCTTTTGGGACCCAATTATAAATAATACTCATAAATCCTAGACAAAAACCTATAAATAAACTTCCAGAATCCCCAAAGTATAGTTTTGCAGGTGGGAAATTGAAAAATAAAAAACCTCCAATTGCACAAAGTAGAAGAATAGAAATATCTGTTAACTTATACTGGTTTAAATAATTTGTTAAGACCGCAATCTGTATACATATAGCTGAAGAGACAACTACGGCAAGCCCATCCATATTATCTATAAAATTTATTGCATTCATTATCAACATAATCCAAATAGTTGAAACTATGTAATTTAAAGAATTATTGAATTCTACCCCAATAAGCGATTCAAAATTTATGAAAATATTTAAGTTATACAGAGGTATGTAGACAATGATTATTTGAAAAAATAATTTAATGTACCATTTAAAATTATACAAGTCATCGAGCAAGCCAATAATTGAAATTATTACTGCAAAAAATCCTACGTATAAGAAATTACTTTCAGCCTGTCCTAGAAGTCTTGTAGATATCAAAAATGCGATAGAACAAGCAATACCACCAAATGGTGGAACATATCTTGAAGATAATCTTTCTTCATTTTTTCTTATACTTGGAACAAAGTTTTTTGTTCTTTGTAGAGTTATCCAATTAAAGAATATGGATAATAAAATTGTTGCTATCGCTGCACTTGTTATTGATACTTGGAAATTAGATAAATTCACTTTTGTAACTCTCGATCTCTTTTCTTAAATATCGATAAATTTTATTATATGCAGCTGCAATTTTGACAGATGTATATTTTTCGTCAATTAATTCTCTATTGTATTTGGCATCTTCTCCAAAAAGAATATTTTGTGTATTATCTGAAAAAGCATCATGATTAATTATTTCATCAAGACTTCTTCTAAATTCTTCAATGTTATTTTCATCTATAAAGAAAGAATTTCTAAATTTTGAGCTTAGCTCTGAGGTGCCAGGAATATTATTAGATAAACATATTAGCCCAACATACAAAGACTCTAAAAGTATTCTTGAAGATCCCTCATACTTTGACATAACAATATTTATATCGAAATTTTTAAGCTCTTTCTTTATATCAATATGTCCTAAATAATTTATAAAGTTACTATTTTTTATTTCATTTAGCTGAGATTCACTTAGTGAATCTGGATTTCCATTGTCTAAATCACCAGCTAGATAGAACTCAAAATCTGAATCTTTCATCAAATTAGCTAGCTCAAGATATTCAAATATACCTTTGTCATTAATTAACCTTGTAGCCATGATTACTTTTAAATTAGAGTTTCGGAATTCTTTTTTTAACTCAAGTTCTTTCACGTTTACCCCAGAAGTTGGAATTATGAAAGATTCACCATTATATTTAGAATAATTATTAAATGTTTTTTGATCTTCCCCATTTTGGTACATCAAAAAATCAAAATTCTTATTAACTAGGCGTTTAATAAAAAAACCTAATAATATTTTTAAAATCTTCGCTTTGAAGTTATCACTAAATAGATAACCTAATCCGGTTATAGTCAATATATTTTTGGTTTTATTATTTCTAAAAAGATTTGCAAATGCAAAAAGAAGACCAGATTTTAAAGTGAATACGTGGACAATATCATCAGAATTTAAATCTTTAATTATATTTCGGAGATTTTTAATTCCCCAAAAGTCAAAAATTTTATTTCTATTTAATTTCCAATCATTTGTTTCTTTGTAATAATTTCCAAGTTCAATTTCGTTTCGATCAAAAGGGCAAATTGCCATAAATTTTGAATCGTTGATATTTGATACAATGTCTTTTCTTGATTGAGTTAATATCCAATCCCAATGTGCTAAATAAACAATCATTAATAACATTTTAAGTGTTAAAATTGTTAACATTGCATAATATGAACATTGTCATCATAGGTACAGGGTATGTAGGCTTAGTAACTGGAGTAGGATTGGCTAGTCTTGGTAACTTTGTTAATTTTATTGATTTGGATGAAAATAAAATTAAAGATCTATCTAGTAAAAAAATTACCTTTTACGAGCCTGGACTCGAAAAATATTTCAATGATGATGAAACATTTAAAAGAATGTCTTTCTCATCAGATTATGCAAGCATTGAATGGGACAACATTGATATTGTTTTTGTCTGCGTTCAAACACCAAACAATATTGAAACAAATTCTGTAGATACAAAGTTTTTAGAATCTGCCATTAAAGAAATAAATAATGTAAATAATAATGACTTAGTAATAACTGTAAAATCGACAATTCCTCCATACGAGATAGAAAAGGTATGTGAGAAAGTTGGAATGGATTCGAGTAAATTAACTTTTAATCCAGAATTTTTAAGAGAGGGTACAGCTGTTGAAGATTTCTTTAAGCCAGATAGGATTGTTCTTGGTGGGACTGACACTGAAAAACTTACCAAATTAAAAGAGCTTTACAGTGGCTTTGACTGTGAGATTATTACAACTGATTCGATTAGCTCTCAATTGATTAAATATCTTGCAAATACATATCTTCCTCTCCGATTATCTTTTGTGAATGAAGCAACAAGGTTAATAGACTATTCTGGAGGAAATTTAGATGATGTTTTAAAAGGAGTAGGCCTAGACAATAGAATTGGACAGCATTATTTTAGACCTTCACCATCTTGGGGTGGATCATGTTTTCCAAAAGACCTTGTAGAAGTTAATAATTTTTATGATAAAGATAAATTAAATCTTCCACTTATTTCAAACATCATAAATTCAAATGATACTCATGCAGATTGGACTTCAGAAAATATTAAAGAATTGTATGAATCAAAAAAATTAGAAGGAGTGGTTCTTATTGGTGCAGCATTCAAAGAAGACACGGATGATTTGAGAAACTCACCAACAACAGAAGTGTTTAAAAAACTCAAAAGTTCAATTGAAAATGTTGTTGTATTTGACGAAATAATTAATGATGAAAATATAGTCAAATTTGACTATCTTGAGGATCTCAATTCTCCCCATTTATTTGTTCTAATGTACCCGGTTAAAGAGCTAACACTTGATAGGTTGAATAAAATCATTGAAGATTCTAATTCTATAACCTATATTCCATGGTCACTATGAATATCGTAATTACTGGTGGTTCGGGATTTGTAGGATCTTATTTATGTGAAAAGCTAATTAATGATGGTCACAAAATTATCGTTATTGACAATTTGCTAACAGGCTCTACAGAAAATATAAATAATTTACTAGACAATGAAAATTTTTCGTTCATAGAGCACGATGTTCAAGATCATATAGAAATAGAAGATAAGGTTGATTATGTTTTACATTTTGCCAGCGCAGCTTCACCAAAAGCATATACTGAACATCCAGTCAATACTCTCAAAGCTGGAAGTGTGGGCACAATAAATACATTGGGCCTGGCTAAAAAACATAGTGCAGAATACTTACTCGCATCAACCTCTGAAGTTTATGGAGATCCATTGATCAGTCCTCAGAACGAAGAATATTGGGGTAATGTGAATCCAAATGGTGAGAGAAGTATGTATGATGAAGCGAAGAGATTTGCAGAGGCAGCAGTTGCAACTTATTCAAGGTCTTATGGTCTTAAAACTAAAATTGTAAGAATTTTTAATACATATGGTCCAAGAATGCAATTAAACGATGGAAGAGTAGTAACAAATTTTATTGTACAAGCACTAAGAAATGAAAATATAACGATATATGGAGACGGTACACAAACACGAAGTTTTTCATACGTAGAAGATACTGTTGCAGGAATTATCTCCTTAATGAACTCAACTGAATATGATGTTTTCAATATCGGTAATCCAAATGAAATGACAGTTGGCCAATTAGCAGAAAAGATTATTGAATTAACAGATTCAACATCTGAAATAAAATATTTAGAACTTCCAAATGATGATCCAAAGCAACGTAAGCCTGATATCACAAAAGCTAAAACAAAGTTAAATTGGGAGCCAAAAGTTAATCTTGATGAAGGATTAGCAAAAACTATTACATGGGTCGAAGAACAATTATCTAGATAATTGTCAAAACTCTCTCTACAAGGTTATCTACAGACTGCTTTTCTAATTTTGATTGTGAAAAACGAATGATTTTATTGATTTCATCTATTTTTAAATTGTCAATATCGGTAATTTTATTTGATAAGCTTTCAGGCGTTCCATCAAATTTAAATTTTTCTCGGAATTCTTCTGGTAAAAGATCGTCATAGTCAGAATTAGAATAAAAATTAATAAGTCCATGTGACATTGTTTCAAGAACAGATTTATCATAAAAGCCTTCTTCCGTATTGTTAATGTGAAAGCTAAAATCAGAAATTTCATTTATTAAGTTTTTATGAGGCATACTTCCCAAAAAACTTATATTTTGATGTGAAGCATATTTTAATTTAAGGTTTTCAAAATATATTCCATCTTCAGATGATAGAGGTCCTCCAATGACTGTTAATTTATGACTAGATCCTTTTTCGCTATTGAGAAACCCTGATATTGATTCGTCAATTTTCTTTGATTTAGAAATTCTTGATATGATTACAAAATCTTTTCCATCGAAACTATTTATTTTTCTGAAAAACTCATCGAATTTAATTGCATGACCAATTACGTGTAATTTTCTTTTATTATTAAAAAATTTTTTGTAAGGAAATGAATTTTTTGATGCTGTAATTATCTTGTTGGAATAAATCGAAGCTTTCAGCAAAAATATTTTTTTTAAGAAATCAGTAGGACCTTTATGTGTGTACCAAAATATTGATTTAATTTTTCTCATTTTTAGTATTGGTGAGGAGATTATCACCATTAATGACGACATATGAGACAAGCAGAATTCATATTTATTTGATTTTGTTAGCTTATTGATTAATTTAAAAAGATTAATTATTTTTGAAATTCTTCCAAGTTCATTATCTAATGAGGAAACAACTACATTTTTTTCTAGTTCATCATCACTTCCTTTACTGAGGCTAATGACATGAACTTCATCAAATTTTTTTGCAAATGCATTTAACCAAGATATTGCAAATCCCAGGGATGTATTTTTGGAATCAGTAGATATATTCAATACAAGCACTTTTTTCATTTATATTTTTCCTCATGTAGTCTTGTAAATAGATTTTTATAAAGATTAAATGAATTTGTTAAGTTATATTTTTCATTTATAAAATCTTTACCTCTTTCACCTTTTTTATTTGCAATATCTTTTTCGCCAATAATCTGATTAATCTTTGATTTAATGTTATTTTTTGATACGGGTAAATCTAATATATATCCTCTATCTTCATTTCCCAATATTTCTTTACATTCTCCAACAGGTGTACACAGAACTGGAATTCCATAACTCATGGCCTCAAGTAAGGAATGTGGCAATCCCTCATAATTTGATGCTTGTATGTAAATATCACTATTCAAAAAAATATGATTAATTTCATCTCTGTTTAGTTTCCCATGAAAAATAACATTATCTTTATTATTAGATTCTAATGAAATTTTTTGAAGTTGATTTAGCTCAGGCCCATCTCCGATAATATTTAAATTAATTAATGGACTATTTAAATCTGATATTGCTTTAATTATTTTTTCAATATTTTTATGTGATACCAGCCTTGATACAATAGTGATATTAATTTGATCATTTGTAAATATATTTGTATTTTCCTCAGGTACAAATACACCATTATTTATTATCTCAATTTTGTTTTTAAATCCTAAACTTAGAATAAAATTTTTTAGGTGTTGAGATGGTGTTACTACAATATCAGATTTTTTAATGCTAAAGCTTCGCACCTTCTTTTGGAGCGATATTGAAAATCCATAATTTTTAACTTGAAATTCATCAAAGCTTTCTGATATCTTTGCTTTGCTGTATGCTCTTTCCCAGACAGGGTCACCAACAATTTTTCTTATTATCTTTTTTTTCAAAAAAATATTGGCAATTGTGGCCTCTGTACCAAGACCATTTACAAATATTAAATCTTTATTCTTCCCCAATTTATAAATAGTAAAAATTGTTTTTAACCAACGGTATATTATTGGTAAGTTTCTATCAATTCGTTTCACACTAAAATCATCGTTTATATTTAAATTTTTATTATCAGACAAAGTTAAGATTTCTATTTCATAATTAAGTTCATCTTGAAAATATTTTGCAATTTTTGGAACAAAAGTTGCAGGTCCACCAATATCTGGAGGAAATATTCCTACAGTCACTAATACCCTCATAATTTAATTAATCTTGTCTTTTAAATTCCACAATTTCTTTAATCATTGTTTGAATATCGTAACTCGGTTTAATTCCGGTTGCTTTTACAATTTTATCTATATTCGGTGTGCGCCTTGTAGGATCTTCAAACTTATCACCAAACACATCTTTATGACTTAAAAACTTAATTTTTGAATTTGAATTCGATGTATCAATTATTAGTTGAGCTAAGTTCTTTATCGATATTTCTTCGGTTTGACCAATGTTATATATTTCTCCATAACTTTTTAACTCAGCTAGTTTCACAAAGTAATCAATCACATCTCCAACCCAGGTAAATGATCTCGTTTGAGATCCGTCACCATGGATAACTAAATCCTCGTCTTTTAATGCAGATTCCACAAATCTTGGTACAACCATTCCATAATCAGAAACCTGATTTGGACCTATCGTATTGAAGAGCCTCACTATTATTGGTTTAAGATTACCGGCTTCGAATTCAGATAGAGCTAAGAATTCATCAATCATTTTTGATACAGCGTATGACCATCTAAGTTTTGTCGTAGGCCCAATCAAACTCTTTGTTTCTTCATCCCAACTTTCTTCTTTAGAAGTTCCATAAATCTCTGAAGTAGAAGTTATTAACACAGGTATGTTGTTTTCTTTACACGCTTCAAAGACAATATGAGTTCCTTGAATATTAGTTAATAATGAATCACTCAAATTATCCATTATGTATTGAACGCCTACTCCAGCTGCTAGATGAAAGCAAAAATCATACCCCTTAAATTGACTTTCTAAATCATTAATATCCTCAAGTTTTGATTCAATGAGATGTACTTTTGAGGAGTCATGAAGGTTTTCCTTCTTTCCGGTTGAAAAATCATCAATTATAAGTATTTCTTCAGCACCATCCTTCAATAACCTTTCTACAAGGTTCGATCCAATGAAACCTGCACCTCCAGTGACGATTATTTTATTCATTGACATATACCAGATCTTTCAGATAGTCTTCATTTTCTTTATACCATGAAACTGTTTTTTCAATACCCTCCTGTATTTTAGTTGTCGGCTCCCAACCAATAGCTTCATTTATTTTATCTAAATTTGGACGAACCACGTCAGGATCTTTATATGCACGTTCTAAATTTTCAATATTTGCATTTTTTCCTGAAAATTCCTCAATTAATTTTATAACTTCGTTGAGTGAAACTGTAATATTTGATCCAACATTGAAAGTATGTGAGTTTTCTAAACCCGACATTCTTCTGAGTGCATCGACAACATCTTTTATATATGTAAAAGATCTTTGCTGTTCTCCATTCCCAAAAACTTTTACTTTTTCTTCATTTAGTATCCAATGAATAAATCTTAAAATCGACATATCTGGCCTTCCATAGGGTCCATATACTGTAAAAAATCTAGAAATTATTAAGTTTGTATTTGTGTCTTCAAGAATTATTTTTGACAAAGATTCCCCAGATAATTTTGTACTTGCATAAACAGAAGGGGGTTTTATTTTTTCATCTTTCTCTTCAACCATTAAATTTTCACCACTGTCCCCATAAATTGATGATGTTGATGCAAGAATTATTTCAGGAATCTCTATTTCTTTACAGAAATTAGCAACATTGGCAGTTGCGTATGTATTATCCTCTATGTAACTTTGTGGATCTAAAAAACTTTGTCTTACTCCTGCTCTTGCCGCCATATGATAGATTGTCGATATATCATATTTCTTTATTTCGTTAAGACTATCCTCTTTACTTAAATTGTTATTAAAAAATGTAAAATTATTATTTTTATTCAATTTTTCAAGTCTTTTTTGCTTTAGCTTGACATCATATGCTGAGTTTAAAGAATCAACACCTATTACTTGTTTATCTGCCTCTAATAGAGAATTTGATAGATGAAAACCAATAAAGCCGGAACAGCCTGTAACTACTACTTTTTTATCCACTTAATACATGCTAACAAAACTAATTATTATTCTTTAAAAAGATTTAAATACTATTTATAAGTATTTATTGGTTAATATCTTAAATGATGGGGATTAAAAATAAATAGGCTTAAAAGTTTTTCGCCTTTATATGTTTTATTTTTTATTTCAGTAATTCCTCACTTCGACATTATTCCAGGATTTGTTCATACCGATGACTTACCAATTTTATTATTTTTTTCATTAGCAATGTATCTTCTTTTTAATATTGATAACGTCTCTTTAAAAATTGAAAAATACATGTATTTTGTATTTTTTATTTTTTATTTAATAATTCAAAATTTTTTCGTGAATGGCGAATTATTTCATTCTGAAATCCTACGATTTGGATTTTATCTTTTTTTATTTATATTTATATCACTTATAGGTGAAAAAAATTATATAAACACTTTTCCTTTCTACATATTTCTGTTTTTAAGTTCGTTTTCAATTCTTTCATATTTATTTTCGATAAATCTTGGCAAAGATATATATCAGACTTGGAATATAGGAATTAATTTAAGTGATATTGAATATATCAAAGGAAGAACAAATGGATTTCAGGCGGGAGGGCCAAACAGTTTTGCTGATTTGATTACCGTAACAGGAATATATTCAATGTTCAGGATGGAAAGTAGTTATTTACGTATAATAATTCCATTCTCTATTGTTGGATGTTTCTTTACATATTCTCGGTTTTCTCTAATTGTTTTGGTTTTATTTATATTATTTAGAATCATGCTTCAAAATAAAAAACTAAATACTGTTTTATTATTAATTGGCTCTTTATTGATATGTGTAAATTTTGGTTTAATTGATAGATTCATTCAAGATGATAACAGTGGTATCCAAGACAGAGTTGAAATGCAATCAGGAACATTACAATATGTTTCAGAAGATTCAATTATCAATAATATTTTTGGAAGAGGGTATGATAATTTTGTAATAAAAGGAAATGAGGTACTTGATTCCGAAAACTTTGATGATAATCCTTTTTCTTATGGTCCTCACAATTCATATTTATTCATACTTTTAAATTACGGGATTGTTGGCCTGTTTTTGTACGGATTAATTTTCAAGGATCTTATATTAAGTCTTTTTAAATTAAGAGATTTAACAAACTACTCACCAAATCTTATGGCAATTATGGCATTTCTGTTATTGAGTTTATCAAGTGATTTATTACAAAATCACTCTGTATCTTGGTTTTTTTACTTTAGCTACTTTCTATACCTTAATGAAAAGGAGAATTCTACATTTTGAAATACTGTTTTATTAGAAAACTCAAACATATACTATATTTAAGATGAAAATTTTAGTTGTAGGTGGTGCCGGATATGTTGGAGGAGGAATCGTTGATAAGCTTTCTCAGGAACATGAAGTTACTGTTTATGATTCATTAATTTATGAAACATCTTATCGAAAAAATGTAAATTTTATTCTTGGAGACATAAGGGATACAACAAAATTAAATGGAATTTTAAATAACTTTGATGTTGTTGTTTGGCTTGCAGCCTTAGTTGGTGATGGTGCGTGTGCCATTAATCCAGACCTAACCTTTGAAATTAATTCTGAAAGTGTGAAAAATCTTGTTGAAAATTTTGATAAAAGAATAATATTTTTGTCGACTTGTTCGGTTTATGGGGCTCAAGACGGAGTTCTAACAGAGGCGTCCGATACAAACCCATTATCTGAATACGCATCATCTAAATTAAAAGCAGAAGAATATCTGCAAAATGCAAATGCATTAATTTTTAGGCTTGGAACTTTATTTGGAATAAGTGATGAATTTTCAAGAGTACGTCTTGATTTAGTAGTAAATGTTCTTACAGCAAAAGCACTTATAGATAAAAAAATTAGTGTTTATGGCGGTGAGCAGTGGAGGCCCCTACTTCATGTAAATGACGTTTCAAATGCAATAAGTCACTGTCTAAACACTGATGTAAGTGGTATTTACAATCTTCATCATAAGAACTATAGAATCATCGATATAGCAAGAGAGATAGAAAATAAAGTAAAAGATGTTGAAGTAGAAGTGACTCCCATGAGCTTTGAGGATGCTAGAAACTATCAAGTATCAAGTCAAAAATTATTGGATGAAACAGGATTTGAAGCTTCAATAGAGCTTATCAATGGAGTTAATGAGATATATGATTTAATTTTTCACAACAGGATAAAGGACATAACAGATCCTAGGTATTCAAATCAGAACTTTTTGCAGAAGTTTGGTGTATCTTGAACCTAGAAAGATATGAAAGAGGGTTTTCTGAAGACCACAGAGGAAATGTTGAGTTTTTTAATGAATTAAACCTCAGTGATTACAAAAGATTTTATACAGTAACAAATCCAAAAATAGGAACTGTGAGAGCATGGCACGGTCATAAAAATGAAAAAAAACTTATCAAAGTATTATCAGGCAAGTTTTTGGTCGGTGTAATTAAAATAGATGATTGGGAAAATCCAGATAAGACAATTGATCCAGAAATGGTCGAAATGGATATGAATTCAGACTTATTATCCATTCCAGAGGGTTATGCAAATGGAGCCATGAACCTTGAAGAAAATAGTAAAATAATGTATTTTTCCTCTTCAACTCTAGAAGACTCTCTAAATGATGATTACAGATTTGATTCAAAATATTGGGATCCTTGGACAAGCAATGGAGGTGAACTGTTTGAGTAACCTTCTTATACTTGGCTCAACAGGTATGTTAGGAAAAATGGTTTCTTTAGTTTTTTCTGATTATTCCAAAGATAATCTTTTTTTTACATCACGTTCTGAAAATAAATTTATTAGTGAATTGAACGGTGAAAAGATTAACTTTGATCCTATCAAAGATAACTTTGATGATTTATGTAAATTAACAAATCCTAGTTTTGTCATAAATTGTATAGGAGCAATAAAGCCAACCATCTCAGAAACAAAAGAATCAATTAGCAATGCAATATCTATAAACTCCTTTTTTCCACTAACAATTGCGAAAGCAAGTTTGGATTTTAATTTCAGCTACATTCAAATTGGAACAGATTGTGTATTTTCTGGATTAGAAGGAGAATATATTGAAACATCTATGACAGATGCCACAGATGTGTATGGTAAAACCAAAATTGTTGGAGAGGTTTCTAGTAATAATAAAACCTTACTGCGTTCGAGTATTGTTGGACCTGAAACTGGGAGTGGTAGGTCACTTCTTAACTGGTTTTTAAGGACAGATGAATCAGTAGTTAATGGATTTACAGATCATGAATGGAATGGCATAACAACATTAAACTTTGCAAAAATTGTATTAGGTATTACAAAGAACGAACAAACTCAAATTAAATTGCAACACCTAGTGCCAAGTGACAAAGTTAATAAGTATGAGCTGTTAAATCTTTTTAAAGAATATTTCACAAAAGATATAGAAATTAATAATGTTTTATCAGACAACAAAGTTGATAGAACATTAAAGACATTGGATTCAAAAGCTAACCAAGAACTTTGGGCATTAGGTGGATACAAAGAAGTTCCATCTATAAGAGACAATATATCTGAATTAGCTGAATTTGAAGGAACTAAAAAGATATTGGAATTTGTATGAAAGACCTTGGAATCATTTTAGGAATTAGACCTGATGTTATAAGGGCAAGTAAAATTATCAGACTTTTGTCTGAAAATAAAAATATAACGTATGATTTCATATGGTCTGGCCAGCATTATTCCGAGAATATGAAAGATGTTTTCTTTAAACAACTTAATGTTCCAAAACCTGATGTTGAATTTGAAATAGATACTACTAATGATGCATCAACAGTTTCTTCAGTGATTAAAAATACATTCAATCACTTAGAAAACAATAAGTATCAAGCTGTTGTTTTTCTTGGTGATACAAATACGGTCATGGGTAGTATTGGAGCAGCACAGCACAATATCCCAATTGTTCACATTGAAGGATGTATGCGTTCATACGATTGGAGAATGCCTGAAGAAAAATACAGAAAAACTATAGATCACTTGTCAGACAGGATATATGCTTATCTTGATTCGTACAAGACGCAAGGTCTAAATGAGGGAATTTCTGAAGATATAATAAAAGTAACTGGGAACCCCATAGTTGATATTATTCAAGAAAATCAAAATATTTTTGATTCGGGACATGAAAGTTTAGATAAAAATGTTTTAAATTTTATTGGAAAAAACGAATTCTTATTAGCAACATCTCATAGGAGAGAGAATATATTAAACAACGATTCTCTTAAAAATATTGTAAATCTATTTAATTCTTCTGATATGAAAATAGTATTTCCTGCAGGATACAAAACTCAAGAAATGCTTAAATCATATGATCTAAAACTCAATTCGAACGTTTTGATGATTGACCCCTTAGGATATCTTGAATTTATGTATCTTCTTAAGAACTCAACCTTTGTAATGAGTGACTCAGGTACAGTAGTTGAAGAGGCATGTATTATGAATGTACCTTCTATTCAAATGAGATACTCAACAGAGCGTCCAGAGGTATATGATGTTAATGCTTCTATAAAATTTGATCCATCTGAGAAGATAAGTGACTTTCAAAGTTATTTAGATAAGGCTATGAAGTTGGTTGATACAAAATGGGCTCAACCATTTGGTGATGGGAAAGCATCTGATAATATTGTTGACGACCTTGTAGAATTATCAGAATCAAACAGTTTTCATAAACACAATAAAGAAAATTATCCATTTGACATTTCAAATTCATTTAAAGAATGAATAAAATTTTATTTCACTCTTTAACAATACCTCCAGATAACGTTTCAACAGGAATGTTAGTTGCTGAAATTGCAGATGGATTTAAAGAGCTTGGTGTTGATGTTGAGATATTGGCAAGCTCACCACAATACAATATCGAAAATAGTAAGAATCTAACTTCAGATAAATATTACACATCATCATATAAAGACATAAACATAACACATATAAGTTCAGCAAGCAGGAGTTTTAACAAAGTAACTAGGTTTTTTCAATGGATAATGTTTCACTATCAAACAATTAAATTTTTATCGAAGAACAAAAAAAATTACTCTCATATTTTCATATTTAGTTATCCACCAACAATGAACTTAGTTGTAATTTATATAAAGAAATTTCTAAAGATTAAAGTTACATACTCATGCTGGGAACTTTATCCTGAAATTGCTAACAAAACATTGAAAACAAATTCTGGAATTTTATTTTACATTTTTAAAAAAATCGATACATACGCGATGAAACTTGCTGACAATTTGGTTGTAAACTCATCAGAATTAAAAGCATTTCTTATTAACAATCGTGGATTAATAGATAAAGACATAAAATCAATTTATCACTTTTCTCCCTATGAAATATCAAATGAAAATCCAAATCTAGATAAAAAAACAATTTTGTATGCCGGTAATATGGGTAAACCTCAAAATATTAAAAGATTTATCGATACGTTTAATTCTATTGAAGAGAAGAATTGGAAATTAAAATTTTTTGGAGCAGGTGAAGAATTTGATTCTATTAAAGATTTAGAAAGTGATCAATTAAATGTTTTTGAGCATTTACCAAGAAACGAATTATACGATAAAACGAAAGAAATTCCTGTTGGACTTATTTCGTTAGACAAAGAAATTACAGTAGAAGGTTTTCCTGGTAAAACTTTTGACTATCTTTCAATGAATAAAATTTTATTGTGTTTTGCTAACAGTGATTCTGCTGTTTCAAAGTTTATAGAGAAATATGAATTAGGTTTTACCATTGACCCATATGATGAGACTTCGATGAAAAAAATATTTGATAAACTTAATGATCAATCACTACTTTTGAAATATCAAAAAAATATAAACAATCTAAATAAAAATATTTTAAATAAATCAAAGGTAGTTGAGGACTACTACTCCTTAATCTAATTTGCCCCTTTTCTTGATATAACAGAGATAATTGTCTGAAAAAGTATTTTGAAATCAAGGACAATGTTATAGTTTTCAACATATTCAATATCCCAATAAAGCCTCTCTTGTAGGCTTAAATCTAATCTTCCCTGGACTTGAGCAAGACCAGTAATTCCAGGTTTTACTGAATTTCTCTTTTTTTGATAATCACCAAGTAATTTTGATTCATAAACAACCAATGGTCTTGGACCGACAGTTGACATTTCTCCTTTTAGAACATTTATTACGTTAGGCAATTCATCTAGGGAAGTCTTTCTTAGAAAAAGACCAATTTTTGTTATTCTGTCATCGTTTTCAATTCGTATAGGATTTCCAGGCTCTAAAGATGGCTCAATTGTTTCTTTATCAGCTAATTTTTTGTAATGCTCTTCGTGTAGATCCTCATCTGAGCTTTCATCCATAGTCCTGAATTTAAATAATTTAAAAATTTTACCGTTTTTACCAACTCTTTCCTGAACATATATTGCTGGATAACCATCTGAAATAATTATCAACAGGTAAATGATAGGAAAAAAGAATAAAAAAACTGGAATGAGAAAAACCATGATTGTAATGTCAAAAATTATTTTCATACAATATTTACTCTAAACTATTCAAATTAATTTACTTGAATAAAAAATATAACATTAGAGTTAGAGAAATGTGTGGAATTGGTGGAATTGTTAGCACTAACAATTCTAAAATCGACCAAAATATTGCAAATGATATGAAAGTCTCCCTAGAACACAGGGGACCCGATCACTCTTCCATTAATTATATTTCAGATTCAGAATGTTTTATTCACAGCAGGCTTTCAATTATCGATTTAGACTCAAGATCAAACCAACCTTATCAGGATGACGACAAAAGATATACAATTGTATTTAACGGTGAAATCTATAATTTCAAAGAAATTAGAGCTGAACTACAGAGTAAAGGTGTTAAATTTTCTACGGAAGGCGATACAGAGGTATTACTTAAAGGATATATTGAATATAAATCTGAAATTTTAAAAAAATTAAGAGGTCAATTTGCCTTTGCCATTCATGATGCAAAGAAGAGCTCTATTTTTTTAGCTAGAGACAGAATCGGAATCAAACCTCTATACTTTGCTAGGAATGATGATTGGTTTATATTTTCTTCAGAATTAAAGACTATAGAACAATCTAATTTAATTCCATTTGAACCTGATATTGAGTCTTATATTGCATATCTAAGGCATCTTTGTGTTCCAATGAATAGAACAGGAAATTTAAACATATCGAAAGTACAACCTGGTGAGTACATAGAGTTTTTTTCAGACAATTCAATAAAATCTAATCAGTATTGGGATCCATTTGATATTGAAGTTAATAATGATATCTCAGAAGAAGAAGCAATTGAAAATATAGATAGATTATTAAATGAATCTGTTGAGTACAGGAAGGTAAGTGACGTTGAAGTAGGACTATTTCTATCTGGAGGGCTTGACTCATCCTTGATTGGCAAGCTCATGAAACAAAATGAAAAAGCTGGACTGAAAGGTTTCAACATAGATTTTAAAGACCATTTCCCCGGATATGAGGGAGAGTTAAACGAAGCAAAATTTGCGGCAAGTAATAATGACATAGATTTAATTGAGGAGAATATTTCTTATCAAGAATTCCAAGAGCTTCTTGATAATTATTCTTTCTATCAAGACGACTTAGTAGGGGATGAGGTTGGAATTCCACTTTATTTCCTAGGTAAGAAAACTAACAACAGCAAAATTAAAGTTGTTCAAGTCGGGGAAGGTGCAGATGAATTATTTTATGGATATGATCATTGGAATAGATATCTCAAATTGAATAAATTTTTTAAGCCCTTTTTTAAATCTACAAAAAAATACTCAAGTTTTAAGAATCATAGATTAAATATGCTTAGCAATATTCTATTTAATAGAACTTCATTTGCAGGCGGAGCTTTGGGCTTTAATTTAAAGGAATTAGATAGCTTGATAGAAGATGGTTTACCAAATCATTCTGATCTAATATTTTATGCTGACAATAAATGGAAAGATTATTTTTCTAACAAAAATTCAAAAATTTCTAAGTGGATGACTTTAATTGATTTAAAGATAAGACTTCCGGAACTTTTACTTATGAGAATGGATAAGCTTGTAATGCAATCTGCTGTTGAGGCTAGGGTGCCTTTTCTTGATCATAAATTAGTAGAATATGTACTTTCCTTGCCGGAAGAATTACTTATTGACTTAACTAATACAAAAAGTCTTCTCAAAAAGGTTGCGTTGAAATATTTACCTGATCAAATCATAAATAGAAAAAAACAAGGATTTAGGGCTCCAATAGGTGAGTGGATCAAGAAAGATGAGGAAAAATTCTATGAATCTGTGCAACAGTTCAATTCTCTAGTAAATTTATTTAATGAAAGAGAATTAAATAATATCCTTAATGGAAATGACTACCAAAAAAAGTGGTATTTAATTAATCTTTCAAATTGGCATTTAGCAAGGGTTGCGAATTGATAAAAAATTGGAAAGAAAATACAATATACATATCTCTAATGCAATTAACTCTTTTAGGAGTTAATTTTTTTTTAATCACAATAATAAGTAGAGAGTATGGAGCAGAAATATATGGTGAATATGCAGCTTCAAAAAGTCTTTCTGTATTAATTGGAACAGCAACCGTATTATCTCTTGCATTAGTTGTTACAAAACTAAGAGCTCAAAATGTTGGTTTCAAAAATTCTCTTTTTGCTAACTCATATTTTCTGGTTTTAAGAAATCTTGCATTAGCCTTGGCGACAATTTTTCCATTATCAATTTTATTTGGCAGAGATTACCCAATAACAGCAATTTTTCTTATAGGTTTTGTTTTTAACGAAATGATTCATATTGCACTGGCATATTTTCAAGCAGATGGCAATTTTGTAATTACTTCCAAGCAGATAATCGTTAGAACAATCCTTTATGGATTTGGTGCTTGGATTATTGTGATTAACAGTCTAGAAATAATATGGGTTGTAATATATCAATCGGCTATATTATTTCTATTTTTTCTAGTCGCTCATTACTACATTCCTAAAACAGAGAAAAAAAGAGATTCAGATAAAGATAAGTCGACAAGGAAAGAGCTGAATAATTCGGGAAGAAAAATGGTTCTTACAACATTCTCTAGTGCTTTGATTTCTGAGTTAGATATAGTTTTGTTAGGTCTATTTTATTTTGGTCCAGCTTTGGGTGTCTTGGCATGGTCTAGAAGAATATTAGAAATTATTTTTCAACTTTTAGCAGCAAGCCTTGATATATTATTTCCAGAATTGTCAAAAGCAAAAGACAAAAACGAAATTCAAAACATAAGAGATCGTCTAAAGAAAGTTTTCTTTTTTTCATTTATTATTCCAGTTACGTTTTACTTGCTAAGAGATACTGCAGGAAATGTTCTTGTATCACTTCTTGGCGAAGAGTTCAGAGACGTCTCTTTTCAAACTTCTTTAATTCTTTTTTCATTACCTTTAATGGTTTGGTCTAGAATCAATATTATTTTTTCAAGAGCTCTAGGTTTTGAAGTTAATATAACAAAAATTATTATTTCAGGATCAGTAATTTCTTATATAGTTTATTTTGCACTTCATAATTTAAGTATTTCCAATCCGGCAATTTTGTCGATTATTTCATCACAAATGATTATTTCAATGTTTACTTCTTATAGTTTTAGGAAATCTTATGCTTAAACTTTTTTTACAAAGAATAAGATTCAATCTAAGAAACTTATTTGCAAAAAAAATTGTTGTTCCCACAAATTTTAAATCTTTTGAGTACACCAATCCGAAATACCATCAGTTGTTGGCTTCTTACCTATTATCAAATACAGATGACGATATTAATTATTCTAAAAAAATTTTTGGAAAGGAAACTGACGATTTAGTAACATCAAAGGATATTTTTAGTGAAAATGATTTCCAATCACACAATAAATTTATTCCTGCTTATTTCAACAAGGGTGATGTAAAAGTTCCTTATGAAGCCTCTAGGCTACAATTTTTACAAAAATTAGATTTATTATCAATCTTGAACACAGAGAAAAATTTGCACGAAAATGTTGATGTAAACAATTTTCCATTAATTTACTGGAATAGTCCAATGGATGTAGCAATCAGAAATATAAATCTAATTTTTCATCGAAATTTTTTAGAAAACTATGATTTAGATTCAAAGATTCTTGGCAATAATAAAGACTTAATTGATACATTTATTAGTCAACATTATCAATACATAACCGAAAATCTTGAAGACGATGGAAATGTTGTCGGAAATCATTATTTAATTGAATTATGTTCAATAATTTTGACACTAGCAACTTATAAATTTGATGGTTACGAAGATGATACTACATATTATTTGAATGAACTTAATAAAGAATTAAATAGACAGTTCTATAAAGATGGAACGAATTTTGAAGGATCATCCCATTATTCTGCATTTGTAACTGAAGCTTTAATCATCTTTAAACTTTCTTTAGATGAAATTGAACCTGATTCATCACTAATAGAATTAATTGAAAAGTTAGTATTTTCAAATAGAAGATTACTAAATTTGCTAATGGTTAATGGAGAACTTACTCAGATTGGTGATAATGATTCAGGGAGACTTTTCTACTTTTATCATGATGAAGATGATCCTTTAAAAATGGATTGGTTAATAAATCTCATTGATCATTTCTTCAATTTTGAAAATAAAAATTTGATAGAAGTGCCCAATCTAAAAAATGATCCTATAGATTTAACTAATTTTTCAAAGGTTGATCATCCTTTAATTAAAATATTTCAAAATGATTTCAATCTTTATACATTTCCCAATTTCGGTATTTTTATATGGCGCAATAATGATGGTTCAGAATACTTTAGTATCAGGTGTGGCCAAATAGGACAAAATGGTGTTGGTGGACATGCTCATTACGATCAACTTTCAATTGAGTGTTTTACTGAAGGCAAATGGATAGCAAGAGATCCAGGTACGGGAACATATACAGACGATATAAAAACAAGGAATGAATTTAGATCAATGAAATTCCATTGGGGTCCAAATGCGGATATAAAATTTCCAAAGGAATCAGAATTTGATTGTTTTAAGCTTAACTATATGGAAGATGGTAGATTGTTATTCTTAGACAAAAATAATTTTTTAGGTAGTGCAGTTTTTAATGGAAATAAAATTTATAGAAAAATAGTAATAGAAAATGGAAATATACTAATAAGTGATTTTTCTAATGATACGAATTTAAACCCCTATGAAAACTGGGGAGAACTGAATGAGGGAGTTAAATTTAAATTCTCGAAAGGATACAAGCGTATAAATTGAATACAAAAAAAATTACACCACTTTTCTATCTTTTTTTAATTGGTATTTTCTTTGAAAGCCTTGATGCTTTTAGTTTATTTTCAATACCCTTGCCTTGGATAGGAGTTTCTATTTTTATATTTATTTACGTAATATATTATTTTTTTGGTTTTGAAATTCAATTTAATCAATTTGATTCATTGAGAGTGTTACTTTTATATTTTACCTCTGTTACTTTAATTAGAGCTGTATCTTACAGCCCCGATCTACCTGAGTTTGCTACTTCTTCATTCACTCAATACATTTCACTTAGACTACTTAAGCTGCTTGGATTTATTGCTGTTATTTGGTTTGTTTACACTTTAAGTAATTATTTCGAACGAGATACGATTATAAAATTTATATCTTTCATTGGCATTACAGTTTCACTTTTGTCACTAATATCATACTTTTCATACATATTTGATTTTCAAGATTTTTCAAGAAATAGACCTGGTTCAGGAGGTTGGTCTCAACCAATAAAGAGGGCATGCTCGATACTTAGGAATTATGGAACTTTCAGAGAGCCAAGTTTCTTGGCAGTTTGGTTAGCACCTATCATTCCGTTAAACTTTTATTTGGCACGAAAACGAGCTATTTGGTATGGGTTGTCAATATTACCAATCCTTGCAATTATTTTATCGAGAAGTTTAACAGGAGTAATTAGCTTAATTCTTGGAATCCTATTTGCAGCTGTTTTATGGACATTAAAAAATAAAAATTTTGACCTTCTATTTATTATTCCAATAATATTTTTATTGTTTTCCAGTTTTGTAGGTAATAGTCTTGGTTATAAATTTCCAGCATTAGACCCTTCAATGTGTCCACCAGAGTCTCCTGACAAATGTAACTGTTCAATATATGACGATAAATTAGATGAAGCTAAAAACTCAGAGAGTGTAACAAAAAGTGTATTCGAAAGAATCACCCTGATCACAAGGGGAGGGTTAGATGGTTTTGAAAATATATCTATACTAAATCAATACATTTCTAGTGAAAATGTTCAAATATTTGGACAAGGATTAGGGATTGCTAATTTAAATTTCTCTCCAACTTTTGATGATTTAACAAAGAAAAATGTAGATGAAGAAATTGTTTATAGAAATCCAGGGCAGATTGTTTCATTTAATAATTTGTATATAAATCTTTATTTTTCAGGTGGAATTATTGGGTTAATATGGTTTCTGATATTTTTATTTAATGTTTTGAAAAAACTTTATAACAACGGAAATGAATATTCTTTTTACATTTTTTCAAATTTAGTTGTCATCTTACTAATGTATTTTTTTCAGGCTGAGGAATTAAGTACAATGTTCGCAATTTCATTAGGCTTAATGCTTTTAGAGTTTAAAAATGAAAAAGTATAAAAAAATATTAATTGTTACGCATCAATACTTACCACATGTAAGCCCCCGAACAACCCGATGGAAATTATTGGTAGACGAACTTATCGACAATGGACATAATGTAAGTATTTTAACTGGGATGTATCCAGATTTTGATACAAATAATGTTGAAATAATATATTTTGGAAATAAAAATAATATAAATATAGTTTCAAATCTAAGAGAAAAATCAAAACAAGTTGCTTCTGGAGATGCAATTAACAAAATATTTTATGGAGTTTTGAAAAAAATATATCGATTTTTTATCAATTATCTTGCTTGGCCTGATTATTCAATGTTTTGGCTTTATCAAATTTATAAAAATAGAAATAAAATTTCGAAGGATTACGATATCATAATTTCTGTTAGTTTGCCTTTTTCTTCCCATATGGCCGCTTACTTTATTAATAAAAAAGTTAGAAAACATTGGATAATGGATATTGGTGATCCATTTTCTTTAAAGGTTGATGCGCCAGAAAATAATCGATTTCTTTATTCAGGTTTAAATAAACGATATGAAAAAAAATTTTACTCTCTTGCTGATAATATTTTATTTACGCACCAAGATGCATTGAATAATCACAAGCAATTTTTTGATATACCAAGTGATAAATTAATTGTTGCTAATCCAATAAGTAATTTTGACAATGATCTTTTAAATAGTGCTTTATCTTACGATTATTCATCTAAACCAATAAAAATATCTTATTTTGGAATATTCACTAAAGGTGTTAGGTCCCCAAATTCATTCTTAGAATTAGTCAAAAAAAATAATGAAATGGAATTTTCATGGTATGTAAACGAGGATTCTGAAAAAATAATAAAGTCATGTGACTTAAATGTAGATAAACACAGTTTTTATTCTCAAGTATCAAGAGAAGAAGCACAGAAATTAATGGTGAACTCAGCACATTGCTTACTCTCTATTGGAAATAAAAATCCAAATCAAATTCCAAGTAAAGTTGTTGAATATTTAGCAACAGGAAAGCCAATCATCCACTTCACAGAAATTGATAACGATCCTGTCGTTAAATTTAGTGATGAATTTGATAACTTAATAACTATAAATAAAAGTGTTGAAGAAAAAAATCTGTCACTATTAATTAAAGAAATGTTTAACAAAATTGAAAAATTTGATACAGATAAATTTATTAATAACTATACGGCTAAGTCAATTATTAAGAATTTAGATGTTATCTAAGACTATTTTCCAGTTCTCTGAGTAATTTAATGTATCAATTTTTTCAATACGTGAAGACTGAGCATCTTCAAGTTTTTTCAAAGCATCTTCGAGATCATTGATATTGTACAGAAAGACACTTTCAGGACTGAAGTACTGTGTATATGAACTTATTGGTGCAACAACTTTTAAACCAAGGTTTTGTGCTTCATAAAGTGGTAAACCTACTGTTTCATGCTCACTAGCATGAAAATAAATTTCATTGTCGGACAATACTTTTAAAGTTTCATCGTGAGTTTCTGTATTTACAATATTAAAACTTTCCATATCCCTTGGTGGGTTTATGACAGTAACCTTTTTTTTATTTGGCAATTGACTCAAAACATTTTTCATAAATTTATAATTTTTATTTGCAACATCGCTTCCAAAAAAAACTATGTTTCCACTTTTATTTGATATTTCAACCTCTGAACTTGTTGTTTTACCGATTTGTATAATTTTTGAATGAAACTTTTTATCTATGTCTTCTTTTAAGTGATCTAGCTGGATAAGTATAAAATTAGATAATTTCATACTTCTATTTATTAGTACTTTAAGAATTGAGTTTCTAATACCTCTTTTTACGAGGGGAAGAATGTTTTGAATTAGTACAAATGACTTTTTTAGTGTTTTGAACCCAAAATTACCAAAATGAATAATTGCATCTGAATTATTAATCTCCTCAAGGATTTTATTAGGTAAGAAATAATTTAAAAATGGATGAAGATATCTTTTGTTTGTTGTTTTGTAAAACTTTACCCTTGGATTTTCATAAAATTGATTGTTTAAATCTTTGTAAAATTCTACCTCTGAGTACAAAACAAAGATTTTTGAATCAGACTTTGAAAAAAAGTCAAAAGACTCAAGGAAAAGCTTTAATCCACCAAGAGATTTTACACCGCAAGCATTTAATACTATTTTTTTCACCAATTCAATAATAGTTGTTCATTAAGCATTAATACTATGACTAAAATCATAAAGTAGTGATAAAAAATTATGACGCAATATTAGTTGTTGGTACTAGACCAAACTTCATTAAAGCTGCACCTTTACTTGAATATTTTGAAGAAAATAAAATAAATACTCTTTTTATTCATACGGGGCAACATAAAGATAAAAGTATGTCCTCAAATATTTTTGAAGATTTAAATATTCGTGAACCAGATATATATCTTGATACTCCAACAACAAACATGAACAAACAAACTACTTATATTGTTGATAAATTAGATACATTATTTGACACTAATAAATCAAAATATGTAGGTGTATTTGGAGATGTTACATCAACACTTGCCGCTGCTATATCTACGAAAAATAAAAAAATGGAGTTATTTCATGTTGAATCTGGATTGAGATCACGAAATATGGATATGCCAGAAGAACGAAACAGAATTATGGTAGATTCCATCAGTGACTATTTATTTGCTCCATCAGATGATGCAGTAGACAATCTAAATTCTGAAAATTTGTCAGCAAAATATATGGGTAATGTTGGAAATATTATGATTGATACACTTGAAAAAAATTTAGAAAAAATATTACAATCTTCTGATCAGATTAAAGAAAAATTAAGTATCACTGGCAAATATTTTGTTGTCACGATACATAGGCCATCAAACCTGTCCGATGAAAATTTAGCAAAAATATTTGCAGGTCTTAAAGAATTTAGTGATGAATATCAAATTGTCTTACCAGCTCATCCAAGATTAAAGAAATATATAAATGATAATGATGTGGAACATGAAAATATATTTATATTAAATCCACTCTCATACATTGATTTTCTCGGTCTTGTCAGTAGTTCTGATTTAGTTTTGACTGATTCAGGTGGACTTCAAGAAGAAACAACTCATTTAAATGTTAAGTGTCTTACATTAAGAAATGAAACTGAAAGACCAATAACTGTAACTGAGGGTACAAATAAAGTAATTGGTATTGAAACAGAAAAAATAATTTATGAAATAAATAACACCATTAAGAGTAAACTTTCAAAGGGTACAGAAATAAAATTCTGGGATGGTAAAACATCTGAAAGAATCTACAAAGAGTTGTATGAGCAAATTTAAGTATGATTTAGGGATAATTGGACTTGGATACGTTGGTCTCCCATTGGCAGTATATTCGGTAGATGCTGGTCTAAAAGTCTTTGGATATGATATAAATTCTGAAAAAGTTTCAAAACTTAATCAAGGCGTCTCACCAATTGAAGATGTTAGTAACAAAACATTAAAATCATCAATTGAATCAGGGCTTATATTTTCAGACGACTCAAATTCATTAAGAGATTGTGAACATATTGTAATAAGTGTTCCAACTCCACTTACAGATTTCAAACCTGACTTAAGCTATGTAATTAGTGCAGCTCAAGAAATCGCAAAAAATGTTGTTAAAGGACAAATTATTATTCTCGAATCCACCACTTATCCAGGTACGACTTTAGAGGTATTGATACCAGAAATTCAAAAAATATCAGATCTAAAACCAGGTGAGGATATTTATTTTGGATATTCACCAGAGAGAATTGATCCAGGAAATAAAGAATGGAATTTCAAAAATACTCCAAAAGTAGTAAGTGGGATCAATGATGATTCATTATCAAAAATTAAATCTTTTTATGAAAAAATAATTGATACTGTTGTTGTTGTATCTGGAACTAAAGAAGCCGAAATGGTAAAACTTCTTGAAAATACTTACAGACAGGTGAATATAGCGCTTATCAATGAGCTTGCAATCTTGTGCAATATGTTAGATATTGATATTTGGGAAGTTGTCGAGGCAGCAAAAACAAAACCATTTGGATTTGAATCATTTAGACCTGGACCTGGTGTAGGTGGCCATTGCATACCTATAGATCCAAAATATTTGTCATTTAAAACAAGACAAATAGGAAAACCTGTAAGATTTGTTGAACTAGCTCAGGAAATCAACAATTCTATGCCTGCTTATGTTGTGAACCGAATAATTGAAAGAATGAATGTGTTAGAAAAACCAATGAAAAATTCAAAAATTTTAATCTTTGGAGTTGCATACAAAAAAGACATAAGCGACACCAGAGAATCTCCTGCTTTAGATATAATTGAAAACTTTAAGTCTAAAGGTGTTGAAATATCATTTTATGATCCATTTGTTGATTCTTTGATTGTTGATAATAAGGAAATTAATAAGGAAACTTCTCAGGAAAATTTTGAAGAATATGATATGTTATTAATGCATACTCCACATTCAGAATTTTCATCAATTAATTTTTCAAAAATTAATGTACCAATTTTTGATGCAACAGGTAGCGAATTTATAGATGATGCAGAAAGAATCTAAAACAAAACCAGAATTTAGCACTTTATCACAAACGATAAATATTCTTGGAAGTGAATTAGGTAACGTAATTAAACAACAATCTGGTAAAAGTAAGTTTGAATTAGTTGAAGAAATAAGAGTAAATTCAAAAAAATATAGATCATCAAAAAATTCTAAATTTTTAAATTTAATTTATGAAAGATTAAAGACCTTAGATGAAAATGAACTTTTAATTCTAACCAAATCATTCACATTATTTTTTTATCTTTCGAATATTTCAGAGCAAGTATTTAGAGAAAAATTTGAGTATAAAATTGATAAAAATGATTTAGTTAAAAATAAGGACAGTCTTGTATTCTCACCAGTTTTTACTGCTCACCCTACTGAGAGTGCTAGGCAATCAACCTTAAAAAAGCTTTACAAAATTGGAAATATCATTTCTGAAAATAAATCAAGTGATTTAGATGAAATAAATAATTTAATAACTCAACTGTGGTACACCAGAGAAGTTAGGTCTACTAAACCGAATCCTATTGACGAGGTAAAAACTCTTTTATATTATCTAAACAATTTGTATACAGATGTTTACGATGAAATTAACAAGACATTCACTGAAAACAATATAGTTCAGAAAGATATAATTAGGTTGGGTACTTGGATAGGTGGAGATAGAGACGGAAACCCATTTGTTACATTAAAAGTAACCGAAGAAGCTTTAAAAATTTATTCAAATCAAATTATTCAAATCTATAAAGAAAAAATTATAAATCTATCAGAGAGTTTTAGTATCTCAACTTTATATGCAGATGAGCCTCGACTACTTATGTCAAAAATTAAAGAATACTCAAATTTGTTAAATAAAGAATATCGTCATTATACAAAAATTAATTTTGACGAGCCTTTTAGAATATTTCTTTCACTTGTTTTTCATAGACTTGACAATTTTCAGAAAAATAAAAAGGGATATAATTCTTTTTCTGAATTTCAGGATGATCTCAACTTGTTTGAAAACGAAGTAAATAAATGTTTTAAGAACAATTCTTCATCTTTAGACTTAAGATATTTTATAGATTACGTGAATCAATTCAAATTTCACGGTGTCGAAATGGATATAAGAGAAAATGCAGATGTCTTGAGATTTAATGAAGATTTCAAAAAAGAATACTCTGAATTTACAGCTCTCATAAAACGAATTCCTGAATGGAAAAAAATATACGGTGATACTGTCATAAGTTCAATAATTTTATCAATGACTAAAAATGAGAAAGATATCTTAAATTTATTTAAATTTTGTAATAAATTAATTAAAAATAAGTCTGATATTCCTATGCTTGTTCCCTTGTTTGAGGAAATTGAAGATCTCGAAAAATCTCATATTATAATTTCAAATCTTTTTGCTAATAAAGATTACAAAAAACATTTAACTAATTTCAACAACAATCAGGAGATAATGCTTGGTTATTCGGATTCAAATAAAGATGGAGGAATTGTTACTTCACAATGGTCAGTATATAAATCTCAAATTGCTTTATTCAAAACTGGTCAGAAACATAATATCGATATTTCATTCTTTCACGGTAGAGGTGGAACTATTAGTAGGGGAGGCGGACCTACTTACAACTCAATTCTGTCACAACCTAAGGGAACAATAAAAAACGAATTAAGATATACCGAACAAGGAGAAGTTATTTCTGATAAGTACTCGACAACTAGTCTTGCATCAGAAAATCTGAAACTTGGTTTATTCGCATTCTTTAAGGCAAATAAAACAAAGAATCGTGAAATAAAATATGAACATAATTTTCTTGATGAGCTTTCTAAATTATCTTCAAAAAAGTATAAATCTTTGATTGAAGATAAAAATTTAATTTATTATTTTGAATCTGTCACTCCAGTTAATCTCTTATCTGTATTAAATATTGGATCGAGACCCTCAAAAAGATCTAAAATTAGCTCTGTTAAAAACTATCGAGCAATACCTTGGGTATTTGGTTGGGCTCAAACTCGACAGACAATCACAGGCTGGTATGGCTCAGGAACAGCTTTAGAAGAATTAATAAATAAATTTGGAATAAACAAGGTAAGAAAAATATATAACTCATCATCATTTTTTCAAAATTTGTTAAGCAGTATTGAAATGACGCTTGCCAAAACAGATTTAAATATCTCAAGGTTTTATGCAGAAAACCTTGTAGAAAAAGAAATGCGTTATTTATACGAGAACATAGTTGAAGAATCATTGAAAGTTGAAAGTGCAATAAAACGCATTACGTTGTCGAAAGAATTACTTGATTCAAATAAAATTTTAAAGAATACACTTGCAATTAGAGACACTTACCTCGATCCTTTATCACTAATTCAGATTTTTTTATTACAAAAATTACAGAAAAATAAATTAACAGATTATGAAAAAACATCCTTACTTCTCTCAGTAAATGGATTAGCCGCTGGCTTGAGAAATACTGGGTGACAAATCTCTTAGTTCAAAATGCATTTCATCTGGAGACGTCCATGTTCCTCCCCATGCAAAACCCCATGAATTAAAAATTTCAACAACTCTTGGGTGATATCCAGATTTAACATTTATATCAATCGCTATACCCCATGCATGTCTTGATATGGCTCCACCGGCATTGAATCTATTTATTCTTCGGGGCGCATAACAACCACCTGATTTTTGAAATTCTTCTTTAGACAATGTGTCTTCCAAACCTTCCTCGATTACTTGATTAAGTGCTCCCAAAAGAGGTTTCCACATAATTTTGTTGCAAGTGGCTCGACCAATTATCGGCATATTTTTTCTTTCAATATTTTCATTTCTCCATGCTGGTTCAACAATAATCCATGTCCCATCTCTCTCTTTAATTTGAAAATCACCAAAATAATTTTTAATTAATGCAGTAGGTAAGACCCAGTTTTTGTTTGGCTTAGAATCTCTAAATGTAATTCTAAGTTGTTTGTATTTGATATTTCTATAAAGCTCTACAAAATGATTCTCCGTGACCTTTGTGTCCCAAATAATTGCTTGTATATTTCTATTGATTCCTAATTCATAGCCTATTTTTTTACTTACCAGTGCTTCGTACCATCCAATTTCAGAATCAGGAATTATTTTTCCTATCTCTATTTCTGTAATAACATCATTCATTCCAACTAAAACCAATTTATCGCCGGTATTCAGCGAATATTGTTGTGCAGTTAGTTCAGATACTATAACCTTATTTTCTTTAAGTAAATTACTAACTTCGTCTGAATAAAATAAATCTGCATACTTGTTCTCAATAGTTTTCACAGAAAGACTGTAAAGATAATCAGGATTAGTAACCAAAGTTTCATTATTATAACTATCTAGGACTTTGTGAAGTCCAATATTGGCCCTTCCAATGAATGTAACTTTACTTCCAAGGTTTTTTACTGATTCTAAAATTTGATTTGTAACGCTGTAGTACAGAACTCCAGGTTGAGAAATTGATATGACATCATAATTTTCAATACCATTAAATATTTTGTTTTGTTCCAATTCATTTTCACCATCATGAGCAAAAGCTGATGTTTGTAGTGATATAAATATTGCTATTAAAAAAAGGCCCAACTTTTTCACGTCATAATTATAAGTAAGTTATCAGAAAACATTTAACAAACTTTTAATGTTATAAATACAAGTAAATCTTTACGATGTTTAATATTTGATAATGCAATTTAATTATCGATCATGAAATTATTAACTAACTTTTTTTCATCTGCTGCAACTAGATTCCCCGTAATTACAATTGTTGTCATTTTAGGAATCACTGGATTTTTTGGATACATGACTACTCAAGCAGAGGAATTAGATACTGGATTTGGGGGAGAAATTGATACTCCAGAAATTGAAGCTCAAGGTAAACTTTCAGATTATTTTGGAGGTTCAGGAACTCAGAGTGTTCTCCAACTTGTTTTTGAAGGTGAAGATGTCCTAACTGTTGAAGGCTATGAGACTTACACTGCAGCAATTCAAGTAATTGAAAATAGTGAATTATATGATTATCTTGTAAATGATCCGAATCAAGGATTAGTTCAAGGTTTTTTTGCTCCTATAGATGTTGCTAAAGCATTTAATCCAATGCTTGATATTAGTAGTTTGACTGATGAGCAATTTAAACAACTTTATAAAGCTACGTCAGCACAAATGCCGCCAGAATTTCAACAATTTGCTTCTGCGCTTTTATCTAGCTCATATGATGAAGAAGCAGTAACAGCAACTGCAGGGTTGGGGATAATCACCATCAATTCTGCAATAATTCAAGGTGAATATGGATTTGATGGAGCTTTTGAAGTTCAACCAAGACTAGAAAATGAATTAAACAAAGAATTGCTTGAGCTAAGTGACGACTTTGAAAATATTGATATTGCCGGATTCTCTTTAGCATTACTTTTCGGTGATGAACAAGATGACTTTTTAGAAGAAGTAGCCCAGCTTTTTGGAGCAGCTTTTGGTATTATCTTTTTAGTTCTTGCATTTATTTTCTTTATAAAACCAACGAAAACATTTGGATTTTTTAAATCTTCTAGAAGAACCTTTGCAGATATCTTCAATAGTTTGGCTGCAATAATGCTAGCTATATTATGGATGCAAGGAATTGGAGTTGTACTTGGACCAGGTTATTTAGATATTATTGGAGCACCAAATCAACTTTCACAGATTTCAACGATCATCATTCTTGGTCTAGGAGTAGATTATGCAATTCACTTTACTGGAAGGTATAGAGAAGAATTAGGTTTAAAAAACTCAGTTAATATATCTGCTTCTAAAACATTAAGTTCTGTTGGAATTGCTTTAACGCTTGCAACGTTAGGAACAATGGTTGGGTTTTTGACAAATATAGTTTCACCACTAACTCAACTTCAGGATTTTGGAATAACAACTGCATTAGGTATTTTCTATGCATTTATTTTGGTAATGACTCTTGTTCCCGCAATCAGAACATTGCTTGATAAGAGATCAGAACGAAAGAACACAATCGATACCGATGCATTTGCATCATCTGGAGAAAAACTCTTTAACAAATTGTCAGAAGCAACTTCAGTAATTCCTAAACGACTCAAAATTATCGCAGTTGCGTTAATTTTAGGAATTGGTAGTTATGGTTACTATAGTTTTACAAATATATCAACAGTGTTTAATTTTACAGATTTCTTACCTTCAGATAGTCCAACGGTTAAAACATTTAATACTTTACAAGACGAATTTGGTGGAGGATTTGGAGAAACTACTAGCGTACTAATTGAATCAGACAATGTTGCTACACCTGAAATTCATAATGCTTTAATCGATTCGTTAAGCAATTTATCAGATGTTGAAAATGTATTAGTTTTTGCTGGGAATGCAGCCGCTGAATCAGTTGTTGGATCTCTTGGAGCTATGCTAGTACCACCGTCAGCAAATCCTCAAGCACCTCCACCAATGCCTGATATGGCTTTAATTGGACAGTTAGGAACTTATGGCGTTCAAATTATGAGTGGACAAGGGTTAGATGCATTAAAGGTTAGTTCTAGTGGTGATGTAGAAGGTTTATATACTTACTTGCTTGAAACAGACGAAGACACCTTTAGTACTAGCTTATATGTAAATGAAAATGATTTAATCTCAGCTATGCAAGTGAGAATTACAACCTCTGCAGGAACATCTGGAGCTGCCCAAATAAGGGATGATTTATATACTGCTTTTGAACCACTTTCAGATCTAGGAATATTTGTTGGTGTCACATCAGATAATATAGTCACAGAAAGTGTCAATGAACTAATTAACTCATCGCAATTTCAATCGTTGGTATTTGCAATTTTAGCCTCAATGATATTTTTAGTCCTATATTATTTGATTGATATGAGAAGACCCTTCTTAGGTGTGATAACAGTTCTTCCAGTAGCAGCAATTGTACTTGGAACTTATATGGGTATGTATCTATTAGACATACCACTTAACCCTGTAACCTCCACATTATCAGGATTGGCAATTGGTATTGGTGTTCCGTTTGTAATTCATGTAACAAATAGATTTAGAGAAACAATCTCTTCAGGCACTGAGCCTGTTGAAGCTATCAGGACAACATTAAAAACCACGGGAGGTTCCTTATTTGGAAGTGCATTTACAACCATGGCAGGATTTGGTATTTTAACTACGTCTTCCTTAGTTCCGTTTCAACAAATGGGAACTGTTATTCTAGTTTCTATTGGCTTTGCATTGATTGCATCACTTATGATTCTTCCTACATTTTTAGTTATTTGGGCAAATTACCATAATAGGAAAACTGCAAAAACTTTATAAAAATCGTTATTACTATAAATTAAGTGAACGTTTCTATTCTTCTTGAGCATATAAATAAATTAACACCTCTTAATCATGCATTTGAAGACGATAGTGTAGGTCTTTTGATTGGGGATGAAAGTAATCAAGTAGAAAACTTGATAGTAGGTCATGAGCTTGAAGAGTCCTTACTTGAATACTGCAAAGACAATAGTATTGATACAGTAGTTACTTATCATCCACCACCATATAAACGTAAAATCGATGAAAATGAGGTTGAAACCTATTTACCTGATCCGATTACGGAGAGTTTTCTTGATTCATCAATAAATGTAATTTCAATACATACCGCTCAAGATGTATGCGAAGAAGGCAATGCGGAAACATTAGCTGAGTTATTTGGAATGTCTGATGTATCCATATTTGCAAACTCAGTTGATAATTTTGGTGCGGGACGTAAGGGCAAAATCAATAAAATATCTCCAGCTGATTTAAAAAAGGATATCGAAAATAAACTAAATACAAAAATAATTCGAACTAATGAGTATTTTAATGAAATTAAAGAAATTCAAAACATTGCAGTGTTACCTGGATCTGGTACTCAGTTTATTGATGAAATAATTGAGTCGGTAGATGTATTTATTACTGGAGATATTTCACATAGGTACTTATTAAAAGCTGATGATGCAAAATTAGGACTCATACAAGTAGGTCACATATCAACCGAAATTCCGGGCATGAAAAAATTTGTTAAAAACCTAGAAAAAGAACTAAATTTGAAAATAAATTATATTTACAGAAATTATTATGAATGAGCCATTTTTATTAAGCAATTTAGTTGAGCTTCAAGATTTAGATAATAAAATTTATAAACTTATTGCTTCAAAAAGTAATGGTGAAAATGTACTACATCTGAAATCAATGGAAATTAACTATAAAGAATTATCAGAAAAAATAACTGAAAATAAAAAAGAATTAAGTGAATTTTTTACTAAAAAAGAAGATAATGAAAAAAAAATAATATCTTTAGAACTTCAAATAAAGGAAATTGAGCAGAAATTATCAGGTGATACTTTAGATCCAAGTGAAACATTAAATTACTCAAATCAAAAAGAATCTCTAAAAATACAAATTGATAAATTTAAATTAGAAGTGGAAGAATTAAAAGAACAAAATGGGGATCAATTGAAAGTTATGAACGATCAGGAAAATTCTTTGGAAGATATTAAAAATCAATTAATTAATTTATCAAAAATTGTAAAAAATGAGTGGGATAAAATTGATAAACAAATACCTGATTTAGAAAAAGAAAAACTTGAATTTATTTCAACTTTTCCTGATGAACTCAAAGAGTTGTATGATAATTTAAAAAAAAGAGGCTTAGAAGTTATTGCTGCTTATCGTAATGATAACCAATGTGGTTGTTGCGGGGTAGAGTTAACTTCTTCTGAAATTGAACAAATCCTAGAATCAAAATTTCAGCAATGTAGCTACTGTGATGGTGTGGTTATATGAAGTACAAAGTTTTTTGTGATGGAGCATCTCGTTCTAACCCTGGTGAAGCTGCAATAGGTGTAAGTATAGAAACTGATGGAAAAGAAATTCATACGATATCTAAAACCATAGGAATTGCCAGTAACAATGAGGCCGAATATTTAGCATTAGATAGTGCACTTGAATATTGCTTAAAAAATGATTTTATGAATCTCGAAATATTTCTAGATTCCAAATTAGTTGTAGAGCAAGTAAATGGAAACTTTAAAGTAAAATCAAATAATTTAAAGCCACTAAGAGATAAAATTTTGGAGCATATTGAAATGCTTGAATTTGTAAGTATTAATCACATATACCGTGAAAACAATAAACGTGCAGACGAATTAGCCAACCTAGCTTTAGATACATAATATGTTATTTTGGCACGTTGGGTTTTCAATTTTTATTTTTAGGTATGTTTATAAAGATTATGGCGCAGATCTAAGATATTTAGCTGGAGGAGCATTACTTCCAGATTTTGTAGATTTTTTATTCAACATTGTTGGCTTTAAAGTTGCTTATAATCAACCTGGCCACACATTGATATTTAGTGTCACGATATTGGTCATCACAATGATACTAACTAGAAGAAAGACCGCATTTAGAAATAATTTCTTATTGGTTGCTATTGGTATTTTTCTACATCAGTTTTTAGATTTTATGTGGTTAAATCAGCATATTTTATTTTTCCCACTTCCTTTCGATTCTGTTGAAACAACTTCTAGAGGATTTTTAATTTTACTTCTTCAAGAAGTGGCTGGCTTTTCTTATTTATATTCAAAAATTAATACCGTAGAGAAAGCAGATATTTTCTTTAGAGAGGGTCTAATTTAGTCTTTTTTAAGATAAAGATTAACGCTTACTAATAAAAGAAATATTGCAAAAATTGTATTTAAAATATTTTGGCTAAGCAAAAAAGCAGTATTTGCTCCTATAATCGAGCCGATGATTCCAAAAACACCAATATACGTTCCTTGCTTAATTAAATCTGGACTACCTTTAAGTTTTGTTATTGCAGCTGTCATTGCAGTAGGAATAGTAGCTATAAGTGAAAATCCCTGAGCAACTATATTTTCAAGACCACCGAAAATAATTAATAATGGGATTCTTACAATACCTCCACCAATACCCAATAATCCTGACAATATACCAGTTATTAAACCTATAAAGATATAAAACATAGGATTTTCGTTGAAAGCAGATTGGAAACTCGTATTCAAAAACATTCGAATTGCAACAATTATCAATAATATTGAAAATATTCTTTCGAGGGATTTTGTTTTGATTATTGCTGTAATCTTACTTCCAATATACCCACCAAAAATTCCTCCAATTATAAGATAAAAAATATTAAAAGTTAAAGAAATACCATTGAGTATGTATGTAAATCCACTAGCAGATGCGACAAATATGATTGCCATAGAGGAAATTCCAGTGTTAATTTTAAAATTTTTGTTTGTCATGTAAGTTAAAAGTGGAACAAATATAACACCACCTCCGACACCTAACAAACCAGAAAGTAAACCACCAACTAGTCCAATAAAAAATAATTTAAACAAATTTTATTTCTTTAACTTAGGCAAGAGCTCTTTACCTAGAAGCTCAATTGTTTTTTCTTGATTAATTGATGATATTTGAATTGTCACAATTTCTGATTCAAAATCATCTACAAGTGGTTTATAGATATCAATAAGTTCATCAACTGTTCCTGCTCTAGAGAATTTAGACATAAGTTCTTCACGATCTAACGAATCTGCTGTTTCTCTCAATACCATTGGATCTAATTCTTGTAATCTATTGGGTGCTCTAAGACCTCTCCAGGATTTTAGTGACTCCCATGCGTCTTCATCATTATCAGCAAACATCGTCCACCTATATGTGTGCACTCTTAATTTAGACTTACCAAGCTCCTCAGATTTTTGCATAGATGGATTAATTACTTTTTCATATGCTTCAGCAGGATTCTTTACACTAATCATAAGTCCATCCGCATATTCTGCAGCCAGCATAGACGATTTAGGACCTCCTGCTGCCAGCCATATTGGAACTTCTTTAAGAGGAGGGGAGTATAATTTTGCAGAATCAGTTGAATAATATTCTCCCTCGAATGTTAATTTTTCCCCAGATAGTAGTCTTCTTATTATTGTAAGAGCTTCCTTCATTCGATTAGCTCTCTCATCATATTTTGGAAAATTGTAACCTAATGGTCCCTCATTAATATTTTCTCCTGTACCAACACCAAGATGAAAAGTTGAATCTGTTAATCTATCAACTGTTGCAGATGCTTGAGCAATCACTCCAGGATGAATTCTCCACAATGGTGTTGTAACACCTGTTCCTAAGTCCATATCTTTCAAATCTTTTGCAAGTGCTCCAAGAGTTGTCCATGTAAAATTTGAGGCTGAGTGATCGTCAACCCATGGATGAAAATGCTCAGAGATCGTGACCATATCAAATCCAGCTTTTTTTGCTAATTGTGCGTGCTTCAATAAAGTTTCAGGCTGCCATTGTTCAGAACCTAGAAAATAAGAAAATTTTGTCATCTCTGTAGATTAATAACATTGAATTTTTAGGTGGGTGCCTCAGTAAAGAGGCACCCAAGTTTTCGTAAGGCTATAAGCCGGATTCTGTTAACACATAGTGTAAGATAATCATCCATCTTGTATATTTGTTACCAAATATATCTAGCTACCTACCCACAATTTTTAGCCGAGCAAGCTAATTGCTTTTTGGTATTGCTCCGAGAGGGGTTTACAAGCTAATTTAATTTCTTAAATTACTGGTAGTCTCTTACACTACCTTTTCACCCTTACCTAACCAAGTAGGCGGTTTACTTTCTGTTGCACTTTCCGTCAATTTCTTGCCTGGGAGTTACCCAGCTCTCTGCTCTTTGGAGTCCGGACTTTCCTCGATAAATCGCGATTATCCACCTCACAATTTAACAATAGTATTAATTCGTTCTCTTATGGAAAATTATTTATTATTTCTTCTACATTTGAAAGGCTTAATGGACCAATAAATTTTTTTACGATTTCTCCATTTACAATTATATGTGTTTCAGGAACACCGAAAACACCTGAATCAATTGCTAATTTACTCTGAGTATCTACTGCATAAATTATTTGGCCATATCCATAATTATTTAAAAATTCAATCGCATTATCTCTGCTATCCTGAAAACTTACCATTGCAACTTTTCCTTCTAATTTTTTTGTTTCTGCAAGAGAAATTAATAGTTCATGTTCCTCTATACACTCCAAACACCATGAGGCCCAATAATTTATAATTAAAAAATTAGTATCAAGTTCTTTTACATCAACATTTTCAAGCAATGGTTCTAGATCAAGATTTGAAATTATAATTTTATCTGAATTAAGATCAGACGAATTAGAACACAAGGAAAAGAAGAGAACAATAAACAAAATTGAAAATTTACTTTTCATAATTTTCAAGAATTTCACTGATAAATATTTTATCGTCTTTGCTTAACTTATCTGATTTAATAACTGAGTTTAGTATTTCTACTCCATCAGCTTTTGTTTCAGGATCTTGTATGTATATGATTCCAAGATATGATTTGGCAACTAAAGAATCACTATTTATTTTTAGTGATTCGTTTATATAAGTTGTTGCTACTTCAACATTATTTGATTCAAATACCATCCAACCAATCTGGGCTAATGCAAAACTTTTTAATTCACTATCAGCGCTATTTTCTGCAATATACATGTAGTGTGGAAGAGCCTCAGAATAGTTGACTTCATCAAAGTATCTGTTTGCTAATGCCATTCTCATAGGATGTATATCAGGATTTTCTAATATGACAGCTTCCATTTCATCATTTGATACATTTGATAAGTTTGTATTGAACTCATCATTAAACTCTGAATTGTTTCCAACGTTGATGAAAAGAATAACGACAAATAATAGTACAGAAAGAGAGGATAAAATCCATTTAGTCATTGCTCACCTTTTTATAAAAAAGTACTCCAAAAACAAGACCAAAAATTATTGGAAATAAAATTAAAAAATAATTTGAATTTTGGGGGTTGGTATTTATTCTTTCACCAAATCTTGCTGTCCAGTAGTCCATTATTTGTTTGTCACTCATTCCATTATCAATCTGCTCTTTTAAAACTGATCTCATGTCATCCGCATATTCTGATGGCGAATCAAAAAGAGTCTCACCTTGGCATACTGGACATAATAAGCTCTTACTTAATTTTTCATATCTTGAGTTATTATCTTCATAAATAACTAAAGGTAAAAGTAAAAGGGTAAGTAGTAAAATAATGGATATGTATTTATTCATTTTCTTACTCTTGTCAAAAAAGAAGAGGAACTTATAGCCAAGCCAAGCCAAAGAATAAATATTCCATAATTTTCTCTGAAAATAAGTTTAAATTTATCATCATCGATAACTTTTATTGTTATGTAGGTATCACTCTGAATATTTCTGAATACTGCGGGTGAGCTTATTGCCTGTTGTGATGAATTTTTAAAAATATTTAACGATGCATTTTTTTCTTTATCATTAAATTTAATAGGTAAATTTATGACATTTTTTTCTTCTTTAATTTCTTCATATGGTGATAAAATGATAAATTCTTTTTCTCCAAAATTTACAGTATCGCCGGTAGATATTATCAATTCATTTGAAAAACTTTGGGTTACATTGAGAACTAATCCTATTGCAAAAATACCAATTCCTAAATGAGAAATTTGACCAGTCCAATAAGATCCTTGTAGTTTTGTTTTTTTATATTTTGATATTACATTTTTTCCTATAATTATTATTAATAAAACAGATCCAAATATTGTAAGTACAAATTTATACGATGCTCTATAATAAATCGTCAAAAATATAGAAATAATGAGAGAAATGTTTAATTCATTCTGATTTTCAATTATCCATTTTTTTAAATTCATATTGACTTTTGCTATTTTTGTCGAGAACACCATAAGGTAAAGAAGAATCAAAAGCAGGGGACCAACTAAGATATCATAAAATGATCTTCCAACAGTAAGTTGTCTTGAAAAAAATGATTCATAAAATATTGGATAAATTGTGCCGATTAAAACAATTAATGCTGATGCAGATAAGATAATGTTGTTTGCAACAAAAAAACCTGACCTACCAAAAATATTTTCAACTTTTCTTGATGTTTTAAAATATTCAATATTCTTTATACCTATGTACATAAATAAAAACGTAAAAATTAATAATCCTATCAGTAGGTAAGTTCCAATATTTCCATTTGAAAAAGCATGAACAGAAATTAATACACCAGACCTAGTAATAAATGTTCCAAAAATAACTGATAAAAACATTAAACAGGCCAAAACGTAATTCCAATTAATCAGAGTTTTTTCTTTAATTTGCGTTTTTGAAGAGTGTAAAAAGGCAGTTGCAAGTAACCACGGTATAAATGAAACATTTTCAACGGGATCCCAAGCCCAATAACCACCCCATCCAAGAACTTCATATGACCATGCAGCTCCTAAAGAAATACCTGCTGTTAAAAACACCCATGGAAAATAAGTTGCTTTTTCTGCAATTTTTATCCAATTTTCATTTTTATATCTATTAAATAGCTCGCTTGTAGCGATTACAAATGGAAGAACAAGCCCAATATATCCAAAATATAATATAGGAGGATGTATTGCCATCAATGGATGATTTTGAAGTAAGGGGTTAGGCCCTCTTCCAAATTCAGATAATACTAAATCTTGAAAGGGTAATAATGTGAAATCTTGACATCCAATAGATGCTAACTGTATACATCCTGAGAAAGGAGAGGAACTAAATATAGTGAATCCATTAAAAAAAAGAATTATCATTGCAAAAATTTTTATGTCATAAAGCTCTGTGGTAGCTCGATAAAATTTAACATATACATAAAAATAAATACTTAAGACCAAATTCCACAAAAGTATTGAACCATCTAATGAACCCCAAAGTGAGGCAAATTTGTACATTGGCGGCGTACTCGAAGCTGAGTGATTTGCTATATAGTAAAGTGAAAAGTCGTCTAAAAAAAGACCAACTTCAAGCAAGCAAAATAGCAAGAAATGAATAAATAAATTTATTCTTACAAGAGTTTGAAATAAATTTTTTTTATTTGAAAAGCACATCAATATCAAGTTCAAAAAACCAAACCAAGTCAAAATAATTCCAATTGAAGATATCATTCTTTATAATTTTCTACGTTATAAACTTCTCCATCCTCTGAAATATACTCATTATCATGCTTAACCAACATATCATCAGAGTAAAAAATTCCACTATTAAAATAACCATCTAAAATCACTCCCATCTCGTCTTGAAATAACTCTGGAATGAAACCATCAAAGCTTATTTCCATGATTATATTTCCGTCAGTGATTGAAAATTCTGTAACTCCAAGGTCTCCTTTTACTACTGAATTAGATACTACAAATCCACCAAGCTTAATTCGTTCATTGGAGGAAGTTGATAAGTAGTTAGCCTCAGTAGTTGTGTAATAATAAATAGTATTATTCGAAGCAATTCTGATACTTGCAAAAACTATAATTACAATTCCAATTAGGATAAAAAATAAATTTTTTTTCACTTGTTATTTAGATTTTAGCCCTTGATTTGGGATTTAGATAATCATCCCATATTTGGTCAGCAGTAATTCTGTATTTTTTTGATAAGAATACATGAACCAGTGTAACCAATAAAACACTTATCAAAAGAGTTGTAAGTATATCTGGGGACATTGGTGCATCTCCACTTGATACAGTTTCCTGGCTTAATATGGATGCTTGTTGATGAACTGATCTCCACCAAATAACGCTGAAATGTAAAATTGGTATTTGAATAATTCCAAAAATACCAATGAATGATGAATTTTTTGCAGTTTTGGCGATATCATCACTGAATCTACGTGAAGCTAAATATCCAAGATAAACAAGTAACAGAATTGCAGTTAAATTTAGTCTGGCATCGCCCCAAACCCACCATGTTCCCCATGTAAATTTACCCCATACAGATCCAGCTATAAGGGTAGTTCCAGTAAATAAAACACCTGATTTTGCATTTGCCACTGCTCTTGAATCATATTTTGGATTTTTTTTAATTAAATAAAGCAATGAATAAATAAAAGTCAGGGTGTATGCAAGATAAGCAATCCAAACAGTAGGGACGTGGACATAAAGTAGTTTTGATGAAGGCCCTTGAACAGTATCAAATGGACCCAGCGCACTTATTAGCAGCCAAACAAGAAGCGGTCCGTAAAGCATCATCGTAAATTAACTTTCTCTATGTAGTAATTTGTTGTGCCAAATATAAATATAGTTATACCTAAATACATCAATAAATAAATATTAGCTAATTCCTGACCTAACCCTAGCCATAAAGGACCTATGAATATTGAGAGAGCAAGGTACATTGGAACGATTAATATAAATTGTACAAATCGATTATTAAAACTTGTAAATATTTGAAAAATTATATTTATCATACAAACGTTAACAGCAAAAAAGACCATAGATAAAATTAAATTAATTAAAGAGGTGTTTACGTTTGAGTTTGTAAATCCTGAAAATAGTATGTTTAAAATAAAAACTTGTGGAAGAAAAATTAAAAATTCAGCAAGTGACTTACTATTGAAGAACTCTGTTTTCATGTAATTACCAAAATTTAATTCTTTGGTTAACTGATTTAACACTATAGGCTTTCTAATCGCAAAAAGGGTTGAAAAAATAATTACAAATAATAAACGTGAAATTATGAATAAATCTTCATTTACCGCAAATCTATTCTCAATCAAAATTGGAAAAATTATTATCAAAACAGACATCGTAGGCGTTATTAAAAAGAGAGAAGAACTATTTTTCAACTCAATTAAAAGCTCTTTTTTTAAGATATACTTGTTAATTTTCATCTAAATCTATAACCTCAAAATCTACGTCATCAAGTTTTACAAACTCTTGGGATGACAATATATTACATTTATTTCTTGAAGATCTATTTTTAATTAGGTTTGTTAGTAATGAGACTCCCTCTGAATCTAGAAAGTTTAATGGTTCATCAATACAAAACACTGATGGATTTTTTATTTCAATTATCGATAATTCAACTCGACGAATCATTCCGCTAGAAAAATTTTTTACTTTTTCATCCAAATAATCTCTTGGTATATATTTGAATACTACATTTAATTTATCTTCTGTCGATATCGATGAATCTGAGGTGAAGTAATTCAAGTTTTCTTCAAGTGTGAGATCATATATTAATGTTGGGGTAGAAGATATCTGATTTACAGATATTTTTAACCTATCAACTTTTGACTCAAAATTTGTACCATCAAAATTTGATGAAATAAAGTTCATAAGGGTAGTTTTACCAGCTCCATTCTTTCCAATTATTTGATAATTTTTCTCATCAAACAAATTAAGATTCATACCTTTTATCACTATTTGGTTTGAGTAACCTAGACTCAAATCATTCGATTTTAAAAATATTTCTGACACGATTTTATTCTATTGACGATAGTTTTTTATAAATTTCAAAAGTTGTAATTACATCATCTTTTGCGGAATGCGTTGGTTTAGATACATCAAAGTACTCCGCGATTGTTATCAATTTATGATTTTTAACTTTTTCATTAAGTTTATTTCTACTTAGTTGAACAGTATCGATTGTTTTATTTTTTAATGGTTTTTGCAGATAATAATTTAGAAATTTCAAGTCAAAGTAGTTTATGTTGTGTCCAACCAGGATTGTATCTTCTACAAAATTAGTTATCTCATTATCCATTTCTTGAAAAGTAGGTGCGTTTTCAACCTTCTCATCAGTGATCCCATGGATATTAGAATTTTCTATTTTTTGATTTGGTTTAAATAAACTATAAAATTCATCGATAATTTCATTATCAGCAACTTTAAGAATGTAGAGTTCCAATATTTCAGAATTCTCTGGTTCAAAACCTGTTGTTTCGATATCCAATATACATAATTTTTCAGTCATGGTTTTTATAAAGCTCCCACATTCCAATTGCAGCAGCTCCTGATGCATTCAGAGAATCAACTTGAATTTCTGAATCAATTTTTAGCATTTCTGTTGCATTCTCCTTCCATACATCTGATATACCATATTGCTCTGACCCAATCACTAATGCGTAATTAATATTTGTTTTATAAGATTTTATACTTTTTTTTGAATATGGATCTAATGAAATTATTTCGTAATTTAAATTTTTTAAAATTGCAGCAATTTTTCCTGATTTTTCTGAGAATAGATTTATATTAAATATATGACCAATTGAGGCTCTTATTACATTCGGATTGTAAATATCCGTAACCCCATCTGTCGATATTATATTAAGGAAATTGAATGCTCTTGCAGTTCGAATCATTGTTCCAAGGTTTCCGGGTTTCTCAATGGCGTCTGCAACCAACACTGGTCCAGATAAATCAACATTTTCAATATTTAAATCTTTTGTAAAGAATAAAGAGATTAATCCGTCAGGCTTGTCACGATATGATAATGCACTAAAGACTTTTTTTGTTAACTCAACTATCCTTACATTTTTATTTTTAAATTTCTCTATTAATTCAGAATTATTTTCACCCACAAATAACTCACTACATATATAAAGCGTATCAATATCATAATCTGAGTTAATAAGTTGGATATTTTCTCGATAACCTTCAGCTAGAGATTTCTTCTCCAATCTTCTAATTTTATTTTTCCTTAATGAGATTAAAAATTTAAGCTCAGGATTTGTAAGCGAAGATATCTCCTTATTTTTCATACTTTTCTTTGTGCACTAGTTTTTTCATGTAAATTTTATTTTTTTTAACCATCTTTGAAGAATCTTCAATACCCGCTGTTACAAAGCCTAATATGTTTATTTCCTCTGGAATATCTAATAGAGACTTGATATTTGGTATATCCATATTATGCGAACCTAAAAACCCACTCTTCAATCCAGTCTCATCGATTAATAACATACAGTTCATCATTGCAGCCCCAGCATCAACATACCAATATGGGACACTCCAGTTTGTAGAGTTAGTTTCATTTTCTTTATCCATCATTTTATATCTTTCATGATAAGCTTCTTCGTTTATCAAAATTAAAAAAATTGCTTTTGAATTGGATATCCATTTACTAAATCCTTTATCTAAGTAATTTATTTCATTCGCAAAAATTGCTAATTTTTGAATATTTTTTTTGTCTTCTACTGAGATAATTTCTATCCCTCTTGAAAAACCAGCAGTTGGAATTTTTATTGTTAGTTTTGATACTTCAGATAGGTCGGGATAAGGCTTGTCTGAATCAATGTAGTTTCTGACGATTCTTCTATTTAGTATTAAATTTTGGAGATAAGTTTTTTCATTCTCCATTAGTCAAGATAAATTCTTTTACCATGTCTCCGACCTCTGTGGTACTCATACCCATTTTTCCAGCAGATAGAGAGTCAAGATTCTGAGCAGTTTTTATAATTGATTTTTCTATTTCATTGGCATATTCTTTTTCACCTAATACATCAAGCATCATTGAAGCAGCAGCAATGCAGGCAAGGGGATTTATCACATTTTTACCAGTGTATTTTGGAGCGGATCCTCCAATTGGCTCGAACATTGAAACTCCATTTGGATTAATGTTACCTCCTGCAGCGATACCCATTCCTCCTTGTATCATTGCACCCAAGTCTGTGATAATATCTCCAAACATATTATCTGTTACTATCACGTCAAACCACTCTGGATTTTTTACCATCCACATACAAACTGCATCAACGTGGCCATAGTCCGTTTCTATATCTGGATATTTTTCTGCAACCTCATAGAACACTCTTTCCCATAAATCATGCGCATATGTTAAAACATTTGTTTTAGCACAGAGTGTTATTTTTTTTCTATTATTTTTACTTGTAAATTCAAAAGCATACTCAATACATCTTTGTATGGCGCTACGTGTATTTATAGATTCTTGAGTTGCTACTTCTTTATCTGTTCCATAGTGAATATAGCCACCGGCACCAGCGTATAAACCTTCTGTATTTTCACGTACAACAACAAAATTGATATCATCTGGGGTTTTATTTGCTAGTGGTGTTTCAACGCCTTCGTATAAAACAACTGGTCTAAGATTTATGTACTGGTCAAATTCTTTACGTAATTTCAAAAGAATTCCTTGTTCAAGAATTCCAGGTTTAACGTCCGGATGCCCTATAGCTCCTAAAAGTATTGAATCACTATTACCAAGTTGTTCGATGTCTAAGTCTGTTACTAGGTCTCCAGATTTTAAATACCTATCTCCACCTAAATCATTTTCAACAAAATCAAATTCAACATTAAATTTTGATTTTGTATGCTCCAAAACTTTAATTGTTTCATCAACAACTTCTGGTCCAGTACCATCACCACCAATAATTGATATCTTATATTTTTTCATATTACCTATTCAATGCATTCAAAAAAGATTCAACTGAACCCTGTACCACATCAGTTGATACAGCTCTTCCTTGTTTAAGATTGTGTCCATCATTTATAATAGTTACAATTTCAGCTGTAGCATCAGCTCCTTTAGTTATACTCTCAACTCTATAGTCTATTAATACAGCCTCAGACTGTAATATTTCTTTTACAGCTTTGAATGCTGCATGAATCATTCCATCACCTTCAGCTTCTTGTGTTTTATTTTCACCATTAACACTTAAAGTAATTTTTGCTGATGCAAATTGGTCCTTACTGTTTACTGATACAGATACAAGTTTCACTGGTGCTTCATTGATTTCAACTTGACCAATAATTGCTCGAAGTTCATTTTCTACAATTTCACCCTTTCTATCTGCTAACTTTTTAAATTTTTCAAAACTTATATTGAATGTTTCTTCATCAATATCAATTTCAAGTTTTTCTAAAGCGTCTTTAAAACCAGCTCTACCAGAATGTTTACCAAGTACTATTTTTGACTCTTGTCCAACTGAATCAGGAGTCATAATTTCATATGTCATTGTATTTCTTAAATAACCATGCTGATGTATTCCTGATTCATGACTAAATGCATTTCTTCCTACGACTGCTTTGTTATATTGAACTGGGTATCCAGTTAGTTTTGATACAAGTCTTGACGTTTCTGAAATTTCTGTAGTTTCAGCATTTATTTCAACACCATATTGATCCTGTCTAGTTTTGACTGCCATGATTATTTCTTCTGTAGATGTGTTACCTGCTCTTTCTCCAATTCCATTTATCGCACCTTCAATTTGTCTCGCTCCAGCATTTATAGCTGTTAATGAGTTTGCAACTGCAAGCCCTAAGTCATTGTGACAATGTGTCGAGATGATTACATCCTCATTTTTTCCTCTGACTTCACTATAAACTTTTTTCAATAGTTCAAGATAATCACTAGGTGTCGCATACCCAACAGTGTCAGGAACATTTATTGTGGTTGCGCCTTCTTCAACAGCAACCTTTAATATCTCTATTAAAAAATCATGGTCTGTTCTTGTTGCATCTTGCGCTGAAAACTCGATATCTTCACAAAGTTTCTTGGCAAATCTTACCGACTCCTTAGCATCTTTCAACACTTCTTCTTTTGTTTTCCTGAGCATGTGTTCCATGTGAATATCAGAAGTAGAGGTAAATACGTGTATTCTTGATTTTTTTGCAACTTTTATTGCTTCATGAGCTTGTTCAATATCTTCTTGAACACACCTAGCTAGAGAGGCAATAGTTGAATTTTCGATATTATTTGCAATGAGATTAACTCCTTCCCAATCCCCGGGGGAGGAAGCAGCAAAACCAGCTTCTATAACATCTACTTTTAGTTTCTCTAATTGTTGAGCAATTAGGAGTTTTTCAGATGGCGTAAGAGCAATTCCCGGGCTTTGTTCACCATCTCTTAAGGTGGTGTCAAAAATAATTAACTGGTCAGAACTCATATATCTTTTTTGATATCTTTAGCATCTAAAAAAGGCATCATATTTCTTAATTCTTTACCAATATTTTCAATTTGATGGTTTGATGCTTTTTCACGTTCTTGTTTAAGATAGGGAGAACCTTCACGAGCTTGAGACATCCATTCTTTTGCAAAAGCTCCAGATTGAATTTCTTCCAACACTTTTTTCATTTCCTTCTTAGTTTCATCTGTAATTATTCTTGATCCTCTTGAGAAGTCACCATACTCTGCTGTATCTGATATGGAGTGTCTCATCCATTCAAACCCACCTTCATACATTAGGTCTACTATCAGCTTGACTTCATGTAATGTTTCAAAATAAGCACTTTCAGGTTGATATCCAGCTTCCACTAATGTTTCAAATCCATTACGTATCAACTCAGTCAAACCACCACATAAAACAACTTGCTCACCAAATAAATCTGTTTCTGTTTCTTCTTTAAATGTTGTGTTTAATACTCCTGCTCTTCCACCACCTATTGCAGACGCATAAGATAAGGCCAAATCTTTTGTATTATCAGTTAAATCTTTTTCGACCGCAACTAAACAAGGCATACCAGACCCTTCTTCATAAGTTCTTCTCAATAAATGGCCTGGACCTTTAGGAGCAATCATTGCTATTGAAATATCTTCACGAGGTACAATCTCACCAAAATGTATATTAAATCCATGTGCAAAAAACAAAGTCGAGTTCTCTTTCATAAATGGGGCTATATCTTTTTCATATACATCTGCCATAAGTTGATCAGGTAATAAAAGCATTACAACGTCAGCATTCTTTGTAGCATTCTCAAGATTTTCTACTTTTAAACCCATTTTTTTTGCCCTATCGAAAGAATTTGATTGTTCTCTTAGACCAACTATTACATCAACACCTGAATCATGTAGATTCAAAGCATGCGCATGGCCTTGACTACCAAATCCAATTACACTAACTTTTTTTGATTTAATAAGCTCAATATCAATTGAGTCATCATATATAATTTTTGCTGACATAACTTCTCCTATAGTTTTGTTTGTATGGCTATTCTGCCACCTCTAATCATTTCAATTATCCCGAATGGCTTCAATAAATTTTCTAACTTATCAAGGTCTTTTGAAGAACCAGTCATTTCAAAAACAGCATAGTCTTGTCCTACATCTACTGATTTTGCTCCTGATAAGGATGCTTTTTCAATCACAGAAGTTTGAGTATCTTTGTTTATTGAAACCTTTAATAAAAGGACCTCAGATTCAATAGTATTATCAGGGTCAAGTTCAACAATCTTTATTACATTAATTAATTTGTTTAACTGTTTTTTGACTTGTTCAACTGATTCAAGTTCAGTAACAATTGTCATTTTTGATCTACCTTCAATATTTGTTGGTCCTACTGCTAAAGAGTTTATATTAAACCCTCTTCTAGATATAGTTGAGGCAACTCGAGCTAACACACCTGGTTTATCTTCAACGAGTACGCTTAATATTCTCTCACTCATAATTTCTTTAGATCATCCTCATTTAGAATAACAACATCGTTACTTCCTCCTGCTGGAACCATAGGGAAAACCATATCTTCTGGATCAACTATGCACTCTACTAGGACAGGTTTGTCATCAATTTCTAACATTTTTTCAAAAACTTTTTTTACATCAGATTTTTCAATCATTCTTAATCCTGTAGCCCCCATTGATTCTGCAAGGGCAACATAGTCAGGCGTATGGTGTGTTAATTCTGATGCAGAGAATCTATTTTTATAAAATATTTTTTGCCATTGTCTAACCATTCCATGATTTCCATTGTTAAAGACAACAATTTTTATAGGAATATTTTCAGTTGAAGCGGTGATCAATTCTTGACATGTCATTTGGAAACATCCATCACCATCTAAAGCTAAAATTTGACGATCTGGATAGGCTGCTTTTGCACCAATAGCTGCAGGTAAGGAATAACCCATTGTTCCTAAACCACCAGAATTTAGCCAGGTATTAGGGGACGTAAAATTCCAATGTTGTGATATCCACATTTGATGTTGACCAACCCCTGAAACAACAATTGCATCGTCGTCGGCTAGTTTTTGTAACTCTTCTAGTACAAAAGGAACTTTTAAAGGCCCTTTTTCTTCTTGATTATATGAAAGAGGATATTCCTTTTTCATTTGATTTAGTTCATCAAGCCAATCTGATGTATTTAAATCTGTATCAGCTAATTTTTCAATTAATCCAGTTATTACACTTTTTGCATCTCCAACTATTGGAACTTCAGGCTCTCTAATCTTTCCAATTTCTGCAGGGTCAATATCTGCATGAATGACTTTTGCATTTTGAGCAAAGAATTTTGGATTTGCAGTAACTCTATCATCAAACCTCACACCAATAGCAATTAATAGGTCTGACTTTTGAATTGATGTAGTCGCTGTATAGTTACCATGCATTCCAGGCATTTCGAAACATAGTTCATTTCCATCTGGGAATGCACCTCTTCCCATCAATGTTGTTACAACTGGAATTTTAAATTTCGTTGCCAGTTCAAATAACTCTTGATTTGCTTTGGAATGAATAATTCCGCCACCTACATAAAGAATTGGTTTTTTTGATTGTTTTATTAATTCAGCCGCTTGACTAATCATTTTTGGATTTGGTTCTAATGTTGGCTTGTATCCTGGCATTTCTATTAATTTAGGTTCAATCCATTCAACTTTTTGATTTAATATGTCTTTTGGTATATCAACAAGAACAGGGCCAGGTCTTCCAGTCGTAGCAATATGTTTTGCTTCAAGTAACACTTGTGGTATCTCTTCTGCACTAGTTATCAAGTAGTTATGTTTTGTTGCAGCCATAGTTAATCCAACAGTGTACGCTTCCTGGAAAGCGTCATTTCCAATTGCTTCGGAAGCTACCTGACCAGTTATTGCTAGAAGAGGAGTAGAGTCCATCAGTGCATTTGTAAGTGGGGTAATTAAGTTAGTTGCACCTGGGCCAGAAGTAGCAATTACAACTCCTAATTCACCTGTTGCTTGAGCATACCCCTCTGCCATATGCCCAGACCCTTGTTCATGTCTGGCCAAGATATGTCTTATTGGACTGTCATATAGCGGATCATAGGCAGGTAATATTGCACCACCAGGTAAACCAAAAATAGTTGATATATTCATGTACTCTAAACTTCTTACGACAAGTTCAGCTCCACTTAATTTTTCTTCACTCATATCATTTCTTTCAAAAAAAAACCTCCCTATTTGGGGAGGCGCTCAATACTAGTAAATGAGCGCTACATAAGCACTAATACTAGTAAAGAAATTAAATTTACACTTTTTTTCATTATGAATAACTATAGTTAAACCTTATAAAAATGAAAGACATAAATTTAATTAATTATTTAAATAAACACAATATTGATGTTCCCGAATATATGAGTGTATCAACTGTGAGTTTGCCTTCACTTGTTAATAAATCAGAGGAAATAAAACACGTCAAAAATGAAAACAAACATGCTGACATGAAATTTACTTTTTCTAATCCTGATTATTCTGGGTTAGGAGATAAATTTAAGTGGGCAAAATCTTGTATTATTATCAGTTTTAATTACGGGGAAAATTATAAAACAAGTATTGCCAGCCCTTTAGGTAAAGGTTCCATTGCAAGATTTGCTGTTAAGGACTATTACGAGCCAATTAAACAATTTATCAATGTTTTGAAAAATCATTTTGATGATCTAAATATAAAAACTCATGAATTTATCGACAATCCAAGTCACTATGACAGGTTATTTTTTGAAAAGTCTGGAATGGGTTGGCAAGGTAAAAGTTCGATGATGTTGACTCCTACTGTGGGGCCATGGCAGTTAATTGGCAACTTATATGTTGAAAAAGATTTTAAATCACCAAGTGAAGCATCATATTCATGCGGTACCTGTAATATGTGTCAAATTTCATGCCCAACCGGTGCTATTGATAACGAATATCAAATTGATTCAAATAAGTGTATATCTTATTGGTTGCAATCTCCAAAAATAATTCCTCATGAAATAAGAATCAAAATTGCAAATAGGTTTTATGGATGTGATGACTGTCTTTTATCATGTCCTCCAGGACAGAATAAATTAATCAATATAAATAAAACATTCGAAGTTGATCTTATTGAAATAATTAAGATGGATAATTATGAACTAATCTCAAAATTCTCATGGTTTTACGTTCCAAAGAGAGATGCAGATTACTTGAAAAGAAACGCAATAATTGCACTTGCGAATAATCCTTTACCAAACAGCTACGAGTTATTTAATCAACTGCTTTATTCAGACAGTGAAATAATACGGTTATATTCTGTTTGGGCCTTATGGAGAATCGACAGATTAAAGACAATAAACAAAGAATCATTCTATAAAAGAGAGGTTTCACAAAATGTTATTCATGAATTCGACCTTTTAATTAAGTGATTTTATAGTATATTTTATCTATTCTTAATTTATGGTTAAATTTTCTGATGATGTAACACAAGGAGTTGAAAAATCTGCTGCACGAGCGATGCTAAGAGCCGTAGGTTTGCAAGACGATGACTTCAATAAGTTTCAAGTTGGAATTGTCTCTGCTGGAAATGAAGTTACTCCATGTAATCTTACTGGGCCAGAATTATCAATTCACGCAAAAGAGGGAGTAAATGGTACTGATTCTGCTGGATTGATTTTTTCTACAATAGCTGTTTCAGATGGAATATCAATGGGGCATGAGGGCATGAGGGCTTCATTGGTTTCGAGGGAGGTCATAGCAGATTCTGTAGAGCTGGTTATGCATGCAGAAAGGTTTGATGGAATGGTAACAATTGCAGGATGCGATAAATCACTACCAGGAATGTTGATGGCATCAGCAAGAATAAATAGACCAGCAATTTTTTTATATGGTGGAAGTAGCCTTCCGGGAGTCTACAAAGGAAAAGATATATCTATTGTCGATGTTTTTGAGGGAATTGGTGCATTTGAAAAGGGGATAATTAGCGAAGAAGAGTTGTATGAAATAGAATGTAATGCCTGTCCTGGACAAGGCTCTTGCGCAGGGATGTTTACAGCTAACACAATGGCTTCTGTAGGAGAGGCTATTGGGATGAGTTTACCTGGTACTGCTTCAATCCCAGCTGAGGATCAAAGGTTAAGAACAGCAGCAAAAGAGTCAGGTTTGCAATTAAATTATTTATTGAAAGAAGATATAAAACCAAGAGACATCATGACTTTAGATGCTTTTAAAAATGCAATTACAACAGTATTAGCCCTTGGAGGCAGTACAAACGCAGTATTGCATTTGTTAGCTATATCCTATGAAGCAAAAATTAATCTTGACCTAAATACTTTTGATGAGCTTGGTAAATCAGTTCCACATCTTGCAGATATGAAACCGTTTGGAAAATATCACATGGTTGATCTAGACAAAATTGGAGGAGTTCCGGTAGTATCCAAAATCCTTCTTGAGAATAAACTTATTGATCCTAACTGTTTAACGGTAACTGGAAAAACTGTTGGTGAAAATTTAGAAAATATTGATATTCCAAAAAATCAAGATGTAGTTTCGTTCCCAAAAAATCCAATTTCAAAAGAAGGAGGAATAGCTATTTTAAATGGGACACTTTCACCAAACGGGTCTGTTGTAAAGACAGCGGGTATTGAAGTGAATGAATTTTCTGGCCCTGCAAATGTTTTTGAAAGTGAACAGGCTGCTTTAGATGCGTTATTCAATAATAAGATTGAAAAAGGAGATGTCGTTGTAATTAGAAACGAGGGGCCTAAAGGTGGTCCAGGTATGAGAGAAATGCTTCAAATTACAGCTGCAATAAAAGGTGCAGGTTTAGGAAAAGATGTCTTGTTGATTACTGATGGTCGATTTTCAGGTGGAACTACTGGTTTATGTATTGGCCACGTAACACCAGAAAGTTTCGATCTAGGACCTATTGCAATATGTCAAAATGGTGATCTAATAAATTTGAATTTATCAAAAAGAGAGTTAAATTTGGAATTGACACAATCTGAAATTAAAAAAAGGTTTGAATCCTATAAACTTCCTGAACCTAGATACAAATCTGGAGTTTTAAGTAAATACTCAAAATTAGTTTCAGGAGCTGATTCAGGAGCGGTTACCTCATAAATTAATAATGATTTTCATATCAGATATTCATCATGGATTAGATTCCTTAAGTACATTGCCGAAAGACAAAGGACCATTGGTAATTTTGGGCGATTTAATCAACTGGATAGATTACAGAAATGGAGATGGTATCGCAAAAGATGTCTTTGGTGAAGAAAATGTATATGAGTTAATGAAGCTCAGAAAAAAACATGATTTTTCTAAAAGAAAAAAAATGTGGGAACAATTATTTTCAGAAGATAGGGAATTAAAACAGCAAAAAATACAAGATTCAATATACAAGCAGTATGAAGATGTATTTAGGTTACTCAAAAATTTTGAAGTATTTTTGATACCCGGCAATGTAGATAGTCTTGAAATTCTTGAAGAAACTAAAACAAAAAATGTTATAAATATTGACGGAAAAGTACTTGATTATAAAAAAATTAAACTTGGTTTTGCCGGTGGAGGAGTTCCAACACCAATAAATGCAAGAGGAGAAATTACAGAAGAAGAGTTTAAAACTAAATTAGAAAAATTAGGAGATGTAGACATTATATGCACTCATGCACCTCCATTTATTGATGAATTGATAACGGATGTTATTACAAATAAAAAAGAACAAGGATGGGAAAGTTTAAAGACATTTATAGAAGACAAAAAGCCAAAATTTTCATTATTTGGAGACGTACATCAACCAAAAGCATATGAATGGAAACTTGGAAGTACAAAATGTATTAATATTGGATATTTTCGTTCAACTAGTAGCTATTTAGATTTAGAATCATTAAAAATATGAAGGTTTTAGCATTCGATGTTGGTGGAACGACAATTAAAGGTGGACTTGTCAACGAAAAACTTAAAATTGAAGATAAATTTATAGAAGATACTCCAAAAAGAGAAGATACTTTCCTTTCATTAATTGAAGAAATCCATGATAGATTCTCTGATGAAACTGATAGAGTTTCACTCGGCTTGCCAGGTTTTGTAGATAACGATAATCATATATTTAAATATGGTACAAATATGAAATTTTCTATCGATTTTAAAAAACTTGGATTTACTAAAGAGAAAAAAATTTACTTAGAGAATGATGGAAACTTAGCTGCATATTCTGAATATTTATCACATTTCAAAAATGATTATAAAAATTTGATAATGCTTACATTTGGTACTGGAGTAGGAGGGGGGATAATTTATAATTCAGAAATATTTAAAGGAAGTGGAAATGCGGGTGAAATAGGACGTATCTTGATTAATGAAAAATCCTATTTAGAAGATGTAATATCTGCTAAAGCTTGGACAAAAAAGTGTCAGGAATTATACGAAATAAACAAAGAAACAAAATTATCTAACATTTTTTATGAAGAAAAAGTTGGCTCTCTATTATTTGATCGATCAATTGATCTTGAAGATTACGAAAAGTATGCGAGAGATGAAATAATACAAAATACTTCAAATGCTTTAATTTCATTATTTGAACTGTTCGATAATGATATATTTGTTATTGGTGGCAGCATGACTAAAAGCCCATATGATTTTATTCCATTACTTGATGAGTACATCAGTAAAAACTTTGAATTCCCTAACAGAAATTTTCCAAAAATTAAATTAAGCAAAGCCCGTGAAGATTCAGGGATGTTAGGTGCAGCACTATTAGCTTTAAATAGTGAATAATAACTCAATACTTTTAAATGGTTCTTTTTTTGAGGAGGAATACCAAAAAAAAATTGATAAATTAAATAATTTAGAAATCAAAACAGTTTATGTTTTTGATCACAGCATAAATCCAGAGATAAAGAAACTTCCTGTTTACAAAATAATGGATGCATTATCAAAATTAGATAAATATGAAAGAAATTTCAAAATAGGGTCAATGGTATTAAATATTAGAAAAAGAGAAATAAATGAGTTAATGGAAAATTATTTAAATCCCCTTATGGAAATTAAAAATTTCAATCTAGGTATTGGCATTGGTGATGATAAATATGAAATACAAAAAGATATTTATGACAACAATATTGAAGAAGTCATCAAAAAAATAATTGCTAATAAAAATTATGAAGAGAATAGCGTAAATTTAGTTATTGGTGGTTCATCACAAAAATTAAATGGCCTAGCCCTTAAATATGGTTTAGGGACCAACCAATGGGAGGGAGACATAATTAATCTACTAAAAAAAATAGAAGTTCATTCTGAAGCTAAATCAAAAGAATTGAACGTAAGTTATTGCACAAAGGATCTCAGCTTCGATGGTAAAACAATTAGTCAAGAAAACTTTGAAATAATTTATGTACTATCTGAAAAAAAATCATTTAATAAACAAATTGATGAGATTGAGAAACAGTGCTTGAATTAAAAAATGATTGACATAAGATCTGATACCGTAACTAAGCCCTCAAAAGAGATGCTTGAACATATAATTACAGCAGAAGTTGGAGACGATGAGTATAAAGAAGATCCAACAGTTAATGAACTTGAAGAATTTACTGCAAACCTTCTTGGGTTTGAAGCTGGCTTATTTGTTTCGTCTGGTCTTATGGGTAATCAAATATCGTTACTTAACCATACCAACCCAGGTGATGAGGTAATTACAACATCTGATTCTCACATTCAAAACTATGAACATGGTGCAGCATCATTTTTGTCAAGAATTCAATTTAGAAATGTTCAGCATAAAGATGGCAATTTAGATTTAGAGGACTTAGATACTCAAATTAAAAAATCTTTTTATCATAAACCAAATATATCCACCGTCGCAATTGAGAATACTCATTTATCATCAGGGGGATCGATTATTCCTTTTGAGGATATACAAAAACTATATGAGTACACTGCCTCTAATAATTTAAAACTTCACGTAGATGGTGCTCGTGTTTGGCATGCAATTTTAGAAAATGATACAAAATCTAATTATGGAGAGTACTGTGACAGTTTAACTTTTTGCTTTTCAAAAGGACTTGGAGCTCCAATAGGATCAATACTTCTTGGAACAAAAAGTTTTATAAATCATTCCCGTGAATATAGAAAAAAGATAGGAGGGGGGATGAGGCAAGTTGGAATAATTGCATCTGCTGCTAAATTTGCATTAATTAATCGGGAAAATTTATTAGACGATCACAAAAAAGCTAGAAAAATCTATGATGAATTAACAATTAACAAAGATAAGGTTAGTGGTTTGGATTCAGTTGTTTATAAAGGGACAAATATGGTCTTATTAGAATTTGCATCTCTTGAAAATTCAGATAAGTTCTTAGAAAGGTTATTGGAAAGCAAAATTAAAGCAGGATATCTGAGAGAAAAAGTTGTTAGGTTTGTTTTACATAAGGATATTGATTCTAAAAATATAAAAAAAATAATTAGAGTAATTCAATCTTTTTCATAGTAATTATCGTCATTCCATTCTGTAATTGATTTTTCGGACAACCTAACAAGTGTAAAAACACCACCTAACATAACGACATTTGTTATAAAAATGTTAATAAAAATTGTAGTTTGACAGTTCTGTGAACAAAAAGTAATACCCAATACGTAACCTATATAAATAGACAAAAGAATTACTACAAAATATACAATAAATTTAAATTTTTTACTAAATACCATACGCATGAGTATTGTAATATAAGATGAATTTTGTAAATCCATGGTTATCGTTATTTAGTTTTGTATATTTCATCGCTGCAGGTTTCCTATCTTTTCTTGGAAGTAAGTATTTAGTTTTATATTATCTTGAAAAAGTAAACTCAAAAATATTAAGAACAATAGAGCCATTGGTTGGAGTAATTAGTTTTTGCTCATTTTTTGGAATTTTTTTAATAATACTTTATAATATACTTACCTAGACGGGGTTAGTATATTTTTGAAGAGTATAATTTTCAATATATTGTAATTCACAATGGCCAGGTTTATCTTGGTTAAATTTCTTAGACTTTAATTTATAAAACATGAATGATCTAATTGTGTCCTGATGTGTTACAAATAATGTATGCTTATGATTGTTATACAACTCCTCAACTCTTTGAAATGTTTCAAAAAAAGTTTCATTGGTATTAAGTTCAGTAGGATCATCGTTGTAGATTAAATATTCATTAGTTTTAGTAATTTCATCAAATGTATAACCTTTCCAATTTAACAATCCATCCCATTCCGTTATTTTCTCAGATATAGAAAATTCCATTTTTAATTTATTGCTAACTATTTCAGATGTCTGTCTAGCTCTGAGGAGTGGCGAGGAAATAATCTGTTCTATTTTAAAATCTTTTGATAAAACGTCAGCAGAATGTTCAGCTTGAGACTTGCCGAGTTTTGAAAGTTCATAACCAGGTATATTGTAATATAAAATATCTTTAGGATTTTTAACTTCTCCATGCCTTAAAAATATATTCATCTTAATTACAGAGTAGTTTCAGAATATATTAAAATCTTCATATGGGTTTGAATAAAAAAGAAGAAGAAATATTAAAGCAAATAGAATTGGGTCTATCTAAAGATGATCCAAAACTTGAGAAAGCTGTTGAGAATTTAACATTGTCAAATTTTTCAAGAGCTAGAATATCAATTTCATTCATAACTTTTATTCTTGGATTTTTCACAATGATTGGAACTTATACAATACAAGCTGCATTTGCAGTTGTTGGATTTGTTGTAATGGCCCTGTCAGGATATGTTTTTGTCACTAACACTAGATCGCTACTGAATGCTGAAAATATTCAGGAGTGGAATTTTAAACAAATCTATAAATTGGTAAGAAACAAAGATACCTCTAGACAAAACAAATAGTATTAATTAAATTAAATAATACGTCTGATTTTAATAAGGAGTAAGGGATTGAAGAAAGACGCGTTTACATCTAAACAAGCATGCTATTTATCAGGATGCACATCTCATCAACTAAGGTATTGGGACAAAGTTAAATTAGTTTCTCCAAGTATTCAGTCTTCTTTCGGTAAGCCAGGAGTTCCAAAACTATATTCATTCAGAGATATAGTTTCACTTAAAGTAATCAAAACATTATTAGATAATGGAATGAGTATTCAAAGAGTAAGGCGTGCATGGAGGTATTTAACTAGAAATGGTGATTTACAAGATCAGTTATCAAAAACAAAGCTTATTTCTGACGGAGAAACAATTTATTCAGTCGAGGAAAACGAAGTTTTTGATGCTCTAAAGCAAGGACAATTGGCATTCTTTGAAACTATTGATTTTGTTGCTAAAGAAGTTGAAGAAGACATTTCGAAGTTCGAGCTTGATAAAGAGAGATTCTTAAATCTTTTAACAAGAGTTGAAGATGATATCCAATCTCAACAGTTACAAGCGTAATAACTTTTTCTCTTCTAAAATCTAATTATGAACAATTTTGAAAATCATAGAACATTGATACTTAACGCAACTTATCAGCCACTTTCTATTGCATCAGCCAAGAGATCAATATCACTTTTACTTTCCAACAAAATAAATATCATAAAAAATTCAAATTTTGAAATAAGATCTGAGTCATCAACAATCACTATTCCAAAAGTTGCTGCATTGAATTATTACGTAAAAGCACCGTATGCTAGAAGAGTTGCATTAAATCGTGAGAATATTTTTATACGAGACAAATATATTTGTCAATATTGTGGTAACCAAGCAGAGTCAATTGATCATATAATTCCAAAATCAAAAGGGGGACAACATGAATGGCAAAATGTTGTTGCATGTTGTAAAAAATGTAACCTTATAAAAGCAGATAAGTATTTAAATCAAACAATATTAAAGCTAGTTCAAGCACCTTTAAAGCCGGAAGGTAATTTTTGGATTAAAACAATTATTGGCTCTAACCCTGATCCGGAGTGGAAAGAATTTCTCATATCAGCATAAAAAATTTTTATTAAATTGTGTTGCAAAGTGTCATATAGTGTCATATAATGACACAAAGTGGTTCAAGGCACGAAAGGCGGATAAAAGTGTTCCTTGGTGAGTATCAACACACAATGGACTCGAAGGGTAGAGTAGTTATTCCATCGAAGTTTAGAAGAGAGCTCCAACAGGGCTGTGTAGTCACCAAGGGACAAGACAACTGTCTACAGATACTTACAAAGAAAAGTTGGTCGCTTCTTTCAGAAAGAATGGCTGACCTTCCTGTAACTGAAAAATCATCACGTCAACTAAGAAGAGCTATATTTAGTGGCGCTGTTGACTCAAAACTTGATTCAGCTGGAAGGATTCAAATTCCTGAGAACTTAAGAGATTACAGCAGTATTCCAATTAATGGGGACGTTACTGTTACAGGTACAGGAAACACAATTGAAATTTGGTCTTCGAAGGTTTGGAAAAAAATTCAAAATGAAGCAGATCATGAATTTGCAAATATTAACGAAGTGAAAGGATAAGTTCATAGCCAGCTCTCTAGACAACTAAATTGGAACACCCTTACTCCGCCCAACTTTCCAATTGGTGCCAGTTCTAGAGAGCTGGGTATGAACAGTAACAGGGTTGGGTACATGCCACATGTTGGCGTTATGAAAGAAGAAATCTCTTCTTTACTAAAAGATGTTCCAGAGGGTTATTTTATTGATGCAACTTATGGCGATGGCTCTCATTTCGAATTTATTGATTCAGAAAAAAAATTTACTGCGATTGGTTTTGACCGCGATTATGAGTCGATTGCAAATAAAAAGAATAACCACTATGTAGTTCAGTTAAACTTTTCTGAAATCCAAGATTATTTAGAAAAGAATTCATTTACTCCAATAAGTGGAATTCTTTATGACCTTGGAGTTTCAAGTCATCAAATAGATACACCATCTAGAGGGTTTTCATATTCAATTAATTCTGATTTAGATATGAGAATGAATCAACAAGATTCTTTAACTGCTGAAAATATATTGAATTCATTTTCTTATGAAGAATTAAAGCTAGTTTTTCAAAATTATGGAGAGGAAAGATATTCAAGTTCGATTGCAAAAAAAATAGTAGATAATCGGCCAATTTACAAAACAAAGGATTTGGTAAAACTAATTAAAGATTCTTTGCCAAAACAGAATCCCATTTATATTGAAAAAAGTATTCGAAGAATTTTTCAAGCGATAAGAATTCAAGTTAATGACGAGTTAGATGAGTTAAGAAAGTCATTAACCAGTATAAAAGATGTAATTTCAAAAAATGGAGTGATAGTTTGCATTTCTTATCATTCCCTTGAAGATAAAATTGTTAAAAAGTTTATGAATGAGTTAACCATTGGTTGTACTTGCGAGCCTTCAATTGCAATATGTGTTTGTAACAATGTAGAAAGTTTTAAATTTCCAAACAAAAAAAAATATTACCCCAGCAATAAAGAAATAGAAACTAATTCAAGAGCAAAATCTGCAACGTTAAGGTACGTGATTAAATTATGAGAAAAAAATATATTTTTCGTTTAATATATTCACTCTTATCAATATCTGTTATTTTTTCACTTTTTATAAATATAAAAATGAATGAAATTTCAAATGAACTTTCATCAATTAACGCTGAAATTGTAGAACTCGAACGCTCAAGAGCAAATATAAATGTTGAATACATTAAGAAATACTCGTTTGAAAATATTGAAAATTTATCCAAATTAAATTCATATGTCAGGCTAAGGGTTAATAACTTGAACCTAGATCTTGAAACCCCATACAAACTTAATGACATTAAAGAAAAGAGTCCTACTGTAATGGGTTTTAGTAGATGAGATTTAGTAGAAATAGACTGAAATTAAATTTTTTATTCTTAACGATATTTTCTTTTGTATTGTTTGGCTCATTTCTATTTATTCAAAAAGTATATTCTTTACAATTTATCGAATCTGATCACTTTCAAGATCAAGCGTTATCATACAGGGAAAGGGTAGAAGTTCTAGAAGCAAAAAGGGGAACAATATATGATAAACATTTTAACGTACTGGCCAGTAGCATCCAATCTTACAATGTAGCGATTAGACCAAATGAGATAAACGATTTAGGCCTTATTAAAGTATTGTCCCCAATATTAGGAATTGATGAGAATAAAATTTTAAATGAAATTACAGAAAATTCTCGATTTTTTTATCTTAAACGTAATGTTGATTTTGAAACTGGTCAAAAAATAAAGTCTTGGAATTATAAAGGTGTACATTTAGAGCAGTCAAATAAAAGAAATGTTTATGATGAATCAACATCCAATCTAATAGGACTAGTTGATCCAGATGGAAATGGAATAGAGGGACTTGAACTATATTTTGATAATTTTCTTCAGGGACAGAATGGAGAATTAAGGTATGAATCAGCACCAAATGGAGCAATAATTCCACAAGGTGAAATTAAGACAATTCAACCAAAACATGGAGAAGATTTAGTACTTGCTATCGACTCTGAATTACAATATTTGACGGAAAATCTCTGCAATGATGCATTAGTCGATACAGGAGCTTTTAAGTGTTCAGTTGTTTTTGCAAATTCTTTAACAGGCGAAGTTCTTATTTCTTCAGAGACATCATCCTTAGATAATAAATATTTTGATATTGACCTTATAAGTGCAAGAGCAAACTACGAACCTGGTTCAGCACTTAAAATATTTACCATAGGATCATTAATAGAATCGGATATCATTGATGAGAATAATTCATACTTAGTCGAAGATGAGATAGAAATTATCGATGGATCATGTGATGATAATTATGAAGGATTTAAAGGATGCTTCAAAGATTTTTTAAAGCATGAACCACTAAATCTTACTGTTGAAGAAATCATAGAAAGATCTTCGAATGTAGGAACTATAAAAATTGTTAACAATTCTAATATTGATAATGTTGAGGAATTTTTGAAAAAATTTGGGTTTGGTTCTAGAACAGGTGTAGAGCTATCTGGAGAATCTAAAGGATCATTTACAGAATATAACACATGTAAAACCTGTCTTAGTTCTCTCTCAATAGGTTATTCTATAAACACAACTCAATATCAAATGGTCAAGGGATACAGCATAATTGCAAATGGTGGTAAAGATATTCAACTATCTTTATTGAGAAATTTAGATCAGAATGTAAATCAAAAATCAATCATTTCTAATGATTTGTCCAACAGATTGAAAAAATTACTTATTAACGTTGTTGAGGGAGACAATGGAACAGGTAAGTCTTTAAGAATGAGTGGTTATGTAATAGGTGGTAAAACAGGAACTAGCCGGACATATCTGGAGGGAATTGGATACTCAGATAAACGTTTTAATACATCGTTCACTGGATTTATAGAGACTAATGAAGGACCAATAGTTGGATCAGTAATTTTATGGGGTGCACTAGGCTCTCCGATTTCAGAGTATGTAACAGGTGGTTCTACAGCTGCACCAATATTTAAGAATATTGTAAGAAACTTAGTACCGGATAAATAAAATGAGTGAACTTAATTTGTCAGAATTAAAATTAACTGAAATTGATATTAAAAATTTCGTTAACAGCTCATTAGATGTTGAGGAAGGATCAGTACTATTTATTAATCATGACGAAAAAGATAAGTTAGACAAATATGTAGATGAGTCTTTAAAGAAGAAAGTGAAGCTAGTCATTACATCTTTAAATTGCAGTTTGAATGACGATAAAGTAATTAAAGCAAAAAATTACAGTCAAGTTTTTCTTGATTCATACAATTACCTATGTAACGACTATGAATCAAAAAAGTACTTTGGCATTACAGGAACAAATGGGAAAACAACAACAGGAGCTTTTCTTAAAGAATTACTTGGTCCAGAAAGTTTATTTATTGGAACTAATGAAGACGAATTATTTTCTGAAATAACAAATGAAAAACACTTAACCTCACCTAAATTATTTAATATTCTTAAATTACTCGGTAAGTCAGATTTTAAAAAATACAATAATATAATTCTTGAAGCTTCATCACATGCTTTAGATCAAGATAGATTTAACGGCATTAGATTTAATACCTCAGGTTTTACAAATCTATCTCAAGATCATTTTGATTACCATACAAATTTTGAAAATTACTTTAATTCAAAATTAAAGTTATTCACAAACCAGCTATCAGATAAGTATGTATATATAGATAATGAATGGGGTAATAAAGTTTCCCAAAGTTCATCTTTGCCATCTTTTAAAATAAGCTCAGACACTCAAGCCGATCTACAAATATTAGAAAAAAAGACATATCCAACAACTAGTTTGAAAATAGAAATAAATAAAAAAATATACGATTTTGAATTAGATATCGTTGGTCCAAATTTTTATCAAAATTTTTTACTTGCTTTTTCTATGGCATATTATTCAAAAATAAAAAATGTAGACCAAATCATAGAAAATATTTCGAATCTAAAAAACCCAAAAGGAAGATTTGATTTGATTAATTTCAAAACAAATAAAATAATTGTAGATTACGCGCACACTCCTGAATCAATTTCCCAAGTTATTAAATATGTGAATCCTTATTTTTCAGAGGTTGTTGTTTTGTTTGGTGCTGGAGGTAATAGAGATAAAGAAAAAAGAAAACTTATGGGAACTGCTTCCCAGTTAGCAGATAGTGTAATAGTAACGAATGATAATCCAAGAAATGAAGATCCAATTCAGATATCAAATGATATTTTAAAAGGATGCGATTTATCTAAAACTAATGTAATTCTTGATAGAAAAGAAGCAATAACTTCTGCAATTAATGAGCTCAAGGAAAACTCAGTTTTATTAGTATTAGGTAAAGGGCATGAAATGTATCAAGAAATAAACAATTCACATATTCCTTTTAATGATAACGACTTCATTAATGAGACCATTGGAGGCTTAATTTGATTGCAATAATTGTATCTGGTGCAATTTCTTTCTTATTCGTGATTTTGTCAACATCCATAGGAGTTAACTATTTTAAATCTAGAAATATTGGTCAACCAATTCAAGAGGAAGTGGTTTTTCATGACCATAAAAAAGGTACGCCAACAATGGGAGGTGTATTTATAATTTTAGGAACTTATGCCGGCTATGTTCTATCACATATTAATTTTTGGACAATTGGTCAGGGATTTAAGATTGAATTGATATCAATTAATCCAGTAATTTTAAATCTACTTTTATTCGGTACTCTCATGGCTTCAGTTGGATTAATTGATGATCTTTTAAAAGTTAGAAAAAATAGAAATTTAGGCCTTAGAGCTAGAAATAAAATATTTTTACAAATATTGGTAGGTTCTTTCATAAGTTTATATTTTTACAATCTAGATTACTCATCAACATTTTATTTTTTCAGCGGTTTTGGTTTTGAAGTTGGATTTTTAAAGTGGATCCTTATAGTCTTTCTAATTGTAGGTATTACTAATTCAACAAATCTTACAGATGGTTTAGATGGTCTTGTAGCAGGTTCATCCTCAGTTTCTTTTGGAGGAATTTTAATTATTGCTTTTTGGATTTTTAGGCATCCAGATTATTACATAAATTTTATGAATAATGAAATGGTTGGTCTTGAGCTTTCTACACTTATATCTGCTTTAGCTGGTTCCACTCTTGGTTTTTTATGGTGGAATACAAATCCTGCAAAAATAATCATGGGAGACATAGGGTCTCATTTTATTGGTGCTATGTTTCCGATAATTTTAATATCGCTAGGTGCCGATGGCCTAATTTTCTTTTTTTGCTTCCTTTATATATTTGAGGCCTTATCTGTCATCCTTCAAGTATCTTCTTATAAATTGAAACAAAAAAGAATTTTTAAAATGACACCAATTCATCATCATTTTGAAATGAGTAATTGGGCAGAGACAACTATTATTGTTAGGTTTTGGATAATTAACGGAATTTTCATCGTAATGGGGCTTGGTCTATTTTATGGAGACTGGGTATTGTTTGGAAATTAAGTGAAGTCTTTAATTCTTGGATATGGCAATACAGGTCAATCTGTCAAAAAATATTTCGACACTACATCCAAAGATTATTTTATTTACGATGACAATCTAGATTTATTAACAGATATTGGAGAAGAACTAGTTTTTAGTGATTCAAATTTAGAGCAAGTTGATCAAATAGTCGTCTCTCCTGGAATTAAACCAGATCATAAATTACTTAAAGAATTTCCTGAAAATAAAGTAATTACTGATATTGATTTATTCTCAAATGAATTCAAAGGTACTTTTATAGGTGTTACTGGAACAAACGGTAAAACAACTTTTGTTAATTTATTATCAGATTTTTTAAATGAAAATGGAATTGAATCTATTGCATGCGGAAATGTAGGTGTTTCACCACTTGAATTTGAATCAAATGAAAAAATTTATGCAATTGTTGAACTTTCAAGTTTTCAACTTTTTTATTCAAAAAATTTAAAATTAGACTTTGGTGTATTTTTAAATTTTCACTCTGATCATCTTGATTGGCATAAAGACCTTGAAGAATATAAAAGTTCAAAAATGAAATTACTGTCATTCTTGGAATCAAAAAATAATCTTATTATTGGAACAAATACAGTATCTAGGGTAAAACTTGAAAATATAATAGGAATTCCCTCAGAAGAAAAATCAAACAAAGATATAACTAAAAAGTTTGATCTCAAATTATCAAATTATCCAATTGATACCTCTATTGCATTCATTAAATTAATTGATAAATTAAATCTCAATATAGAAGATGCTTATAAATTTTTGAAAAATAAGTCAACTACGGAACATCGTTTTGAAAAAGTTAAAATTATCAATGGAACAAGATTTATAAATGACTCTAAATCTACAAATTTTCACTCTGTATCCTCAGCAAGTGAAAGAGTAAAAAACGCATTACTTATTATGCATGGAATTACAAAAAATATTCCAACAAGTGAACTTCAATTATCAAATGAAATAAAAAAAATAATTATTCCCAGTGATATGAATCTGGATCACAATTTATTTCATTGTGAAGTAGAAGTTATTAAATCAATTTTTGAATTAGAAGATATTTTAAAAAAAGATTTTCAAAGATTTGAAACCGTTTTATTTTCTTGTGGAGGTTCGAGTTTTAATGATTTTGAAAATTATATTGAAAGAGGAAAATTTTTTAAATCAATAGTAAAGAATTTAAAAGGTGGAGAAAATTGAGATTTTCTTATTTATTTTTTCAAAGATTAAATCTATTCTCTATCTGGTTTCTTGTAACTTTTGGTGTTTTAGTGAATATTTCAGCTTCATCTGTCCAAGGAATGAATCAATACAACGATAATTTTTACTTTATAAAAAGGCACATTGCTGCGGTTTTACTTGGAATTGTAATATTTAATATTGGAAAAAAAATAAATATTTCAATTCAGGAAAAATTAATAAATCTTTCAATTGTATTTGTAACTACATCACTTTTTTTTGTTTTAACTTATGGAATAGTTAGAGGAGGAAGTCGAAGATGGGTTGACTTAGGAATAATCAATTTTCAACCAAGTGAACTAGCTAAACCATTAATTATTTTGTGGATAGCTTATCAATTATCAAACCTTGATTCAAAATATAGTGATTTATTTTATTTAAAAAGAGCAATGTTCTTGCCTTTAATGTGTTGTCTTTTTATTTACCTTCAACCTGATTACGGAACAACACTAACTATATTTGGAATAGTTTTAGCACAAATTTTGTTCTCAAAAATTAATTTAAAGTTTCCTGTCGGTATTTTGTCTCTATCTGTAGTTCCACTATATTTTCTTGCAATTTCAGGAAACTATCGATGGAATAGAATTTTAACCTGGATAAATAAAGATTGTGATAATGGCATAGATTTATTAGGTGATTGCTTTCAATTAAATCAAAGCAGAATAGCCATAAGTTCTGGTGGGATGTTTGGGTTAGGACCTGGAACATCTCGCGCTAGGTGGGGAATGCTTCCTAATTCTCATACAGATTTTATTGCATCCATTATTGGTGAGGAATATGGATTTGTAGGATTGGTAATTTTTATAATTATTCTCGGACTTTTAATTATCTCATTGTTTGGATTGGCAATATCAACAGAAAGTGAATTTAAAAAACTTGTATTTTCTGGATTAGGAGCATGGGTCTTAATACAAGTTGTAATTAATCTTGGAGGTGCGGTTGGTTTACTACCAATTACAGGCATTGTCTTACCATTTATTTCTTACGGGAGTAGTGCCATGGTGGCTTTGTTCGGCGGTTTAGCAATTGGTTATTCAAAATTATGAAACAAAATACAATAGTCTTTTTTTGTGTTGGTACTGGGGGACATGTATTACCTGTTATTAATTTGATTGATGATTTACATCAAAGAGGCATAGAAAAAAGAAAAATAGAGGTAGTAACAGATAAAAGAGGATCTCAATATTTTAAAGATAGAGATATAGATGTTCATTCAATAGACATATATAGATCAAAGACAGGCATGGTTGGTTATATGCTAAATATCCTAAAAATAATAAAATCTATTCGGCTTATTGAAAAGAAAATAGATTTAAAGAATTGCGGAATCTTATTTACAACTGGATCATATATTGCACCCCTGGCTGGGTATTTGAGCTGGAGACATAAAATAAAATTCTTTATTCAAGAACAAAATATTTATGCTGGACTTGGTAATAAAATTGCTTCCTATTTTAAAAGTGATAAATTTACTTCCTATCCAAACACAATAAATATAAACCAAACAAATTTAGACAACACTGGACCAATTGTTGATAAAAAAATTCAAAATAACAAATCAATTAATAAAAAAGAAATAATAATCGGAGTACAAGGCGGAAGCCAAGGGTCCGAAGAAATAAACTCTTTGATATACAAATATTTAGGCAACAACACTTTAAAAAATATAAAGATAATCCACATCGTTGGTCCAAATAATCTTGATAATTCAAAAAAATTCGAAAATTATAAGCAAATAGAGTTTATTAAAGATATGACCAATTTTTATTCATCAATTGACCTTCAAGTCTCTAGAGCGGGAGGAGGAGTATTAGAAGCTGTATTAGTAAACATTCCTTTACTACTTATTCCATACAAGCATGGCACAACATCTACCCACCAGTCAATGAACGCAGAATATTTAGTTAAGTCAAAATTTGCTAAATTGTGTCCAAATTATGAAAGTTTAGAATATGAATTTAAGAAATTAGAAAAACTTGATAAAAGTCTATTTGAAGAATTCGCTAAAAATAATGTTATAAAAATAGGCAATGATTTTATTGTTAATAAAATCATTGATGAAATTAATAAATGAGTTATAAAAATATTTATATTTTAGGTGTTGGGGGTTCCGGTATGAGCTCTATAGCTAAATATTTAAAACAAAAAGGTGATAATGTCATTGGCTATGATCAAAGAAAATCATACGTAACAAATCTTTTAAATCAGGATGGAATAAAAGTTGTACATACATTAGATGAAATTACATATAAGCCTGAGAGTCTTTATATTTACTCAAGTGCTATCCCAATTGAATCTGATAGATTTGAAGATTTTTACGATAAAGAGAACGTTTTGTCAAGACCAGAGTATTTAAAAAATTTATCAGAAAATCATAAGATAATAGGAATAACAGGAACACATGGCAAGACTTCCACAACTGCTTTGCTTTCACACATATTTCATTACAATAATGTAAACGTTTCTTACTTATATGGTGGGATTACAACTTTTAATGGAATTGGTGGACACTATGGTGATCCTGATCAGCCACTTATTTTAGAAACCGACGAGGCATTTAATACTTTTGAAAAAATTAAGATATCCGATTTACTAGTTTTAAATGTTGATAGTGATCACTTAGACTATTTTAAAAATCTTGATAACTATAAAGATGCTTTCTACAAAGTCATGAAAAATGTAACGGATAATTTGGTTATTAATAATGATGATCTAAATATTAAATCTATGAAGGAGTTAAAAAACCCAGTAAGTTACGGCAAAGATATAGCAGCTGACTTTAAAGTACAAAGTCCTGGAACCTTTATATATGAAAATAACAAATATGAAATCAAGTCTGACATTATTGGTGACCACTTTAAAGCTAATATGCTAGGTGCAATTATATTAGCTTTATTAAATGGTATTGAAATTAAAAATTCTTTGAATGCAATTGAATCATTTGCAGGTGTAAAAAGAAGAATAGAACTTATCGGAATATCTAAAGGTGTATTAATTTACGATGATTATGGTCATCATCCTACAGAAATGGAGGCAACTATAACTGCATTAAAGCAGCAAACTGAGAGAAAACTTTATGTTGTATTTCAACCTCACAGGTATACAAGAACAATGGAGTACTTTAATTCATTTAAAGATTCTCTAAAATTAGCAGATTTTGCAATTGTAACTGATATATATCCGGCTGGAGAGTCTCCAATACCAGGAATATCTAGTAAAAACTTTGAAGAAGATAGTATAAAGTATTTAAAATCCATAAGGTATGTACCTGAATATTTATCGAAAAAAGTACAAAATGGAGATATAGTATTAACACTAGGAGCTGGTGATATTACCTTACTTGGTCCAAAAATATTAAAATATTTAAATGAATATTAATAGTGTAAATTTATCAGAAGTAACCACTTATAGGTTTGGTGGAATTTGTAAAAACTTTATAAGTATTGAATCTGAAGATGAGCTATCTCATTTAGAAAAAATTATAAAAGGAAAACAAAATGTTATCTTAGGAAAAGGATCAAATGTTGCATTTTCTGACAAAGAATTTTATGGAAATGTGCTTACTCCTAAATTTGAAGAATTAACGTTATCAGATAATTTTGAAATAAAAGTAGGTTCGTCAGTTTTCTTACCTAAACTCTCAAGATTCTTTAAAGACAATTCACTATCTAACGCAGAGTTTTTGATTGGCATTCCAGGAACAGTAGGAGGGGCAATAAAAATGAATGCCGGTGCTTATGGCTGGGAATTTTCTGAGTTATTAAAGGACTTAAGATGTTTTAACTTGGAAACATTTGAAATTGAAATTTTAAAAAAGGAAGAGTTAGAGTTTTCATATAGAAAATCTAAAAATCTTGACAATAAAATAATTTTAAGTGCAACACTTACAGTTGAAAAAGGCGATAAAAAAATAATTGATAAAAATCTATCGGATTTTAACGAGAAGAGAAAAAAATCACAACCAGCTGCTATTTATAATGCGGGTAGTGTATTTAAAAATACCAGTGATTATTTTGCAGGTGAACTTATTGATAATGCTGGTCTTAAAGGCTATAAAATTGATGGTGTTGGCGTAAGTGAAAAGCATGCTAATTTCTTTGTAGCTGAAAAGGGTGCAAAAGCTATATCATTATTTAAACTTGTTCAATATGTAAAAGATAAAGTATCAACAAAATTTGGAATTACTTTAGAAGAGGAGATTATTTTTATTGGTGACTTTACAAAATGAATGAGTTGGTAAATTTAGAACAAAGATCATTTAAGACTTTCTCAATATTTTCGTTTTTTTCTCTAATAGCTTTGATTGCATTTTTATCAATGTTTTCCTCAAAATATACAGTTACCGACATTAATTATGAAAAAAATATTGACTTAAATTACAGTTCTTTTGACTTCGTTAAAGGTAAATCAATTTGGTTCATTAATGAATCTGATTTTGGTCAATTTTATCAAGACAATTTAAGTGTTGAAAGCTTAGTAATAAGTAAACAACTTCCTAATCTTATATTTATAGATATTGTTATCCACAAAAAAATTATCGTTATAAGCGATCTAAGAGATACGAACCCAAAAGAAGTCATCTTATATAAAAATTTATATACAGAACTCGCAGAATCAAATAACCGACTACCACGTTTAACAATTACAAATGGACCTATACCAGACGGATTTTATAGTGAAATAATTTCCCTGATCTTAACAGTAAGTAAGTATGAAATATCAATTCAAGATTTAAAGATGCTATATGATGGCATTGAACTTACCGGATCGTACAAAAACACCTTACTTAATATTGGTCGACCAGTTGACCTTTCAAAAAAAGGATCTGTTGTTGGATACATACTAGAAGAAGATGATTGCGATGGGGAAGTGACCATCATCGATTCAAATAGTGAAGACATTGAAACTATAATTAGTTGTTAAAATCTAAATCTATACTTTACATCCAGATAAAAATTAAAAAAAGTTTTGGATATACTTAAATTATTGATAATCTACAACGTAAGGAAAAATTATGGCAACAAAAAAACAAACAAAATCTAAAGCTAGGGTAACCAAACCCAAAGCAAAAAAGGCTGCGGCTAAAACTAAGTCTAAAAAAACTGCAGTTAAAAAAAGTTCTAAGCAAAAAGGAGTTAACTTAAATATGAGACCTAGAAACTATGCAGCAGTTATAAAAGTTGTTGGAGTTGGTGGCGGTGGAACCAACGCTGTTAACAGAATGATAAAAATGGGTATTAAAGGTGTTGATTTTGTAGCTTGTAATACAGACGCCCAAAGCTTACTTGGTTCAAAAGCTGATTTAAAATTAGATCTCGGTCGAAAATCAACTAGAGGTCTAGGTGCTGGTGCAAATCCAGAAGTAGGAAGACAAGCAGCAGTAGATTCTGAAGAACTTATAAATGAAGCTTTAAAAGGTGCAGACATGGTTTTCATCGCTGCAGGTGAAGGTGGTGGAACTGGAACAGGTGCATCACCTATATTAGCAAACATAGCTCATGAGATGGGAGCTTTAACTGTAGGTGTTGTTACAAGACCATTTGGTTTTGAAGGTAGAAGAAGATCAGTTCAAGCTGAAGAAGGAATACAAGCACTTAGAGATGTAGTTGATACATTAATTGTTATTCCTAATGATCGACTTTTACAAATTAGTGATAAAGATATCAAAATAAGTGAAGCCTATCTCAAATCTGATGAGATACTTGCAAATGGCGTAAGAGGTATTACAGGTTTAATAACAAACCCTGGAATAATAAATGTTGACTTTGCTGATGTAAAAACAATATTAAAAGATGCTGGTAATGCCGTACTTGGAATTGGAAGGTCTACTGGAGAACAAAGAGCTCCTAATGCCGCACAAGCAGCTATTTCTTCACCACTATTAGAAGCAAATATGGACGGAGCTGAGGGTGTTCTAATAACAATTGCTGGATCTGAGGATCTAAAACTTCAAGAAGTAAATGAAGCAGCAAGAGTGATTACCGAAAGAGCAGATGATAATGCAGAAATTATATTCGGACATCTTGTTGACGATTCTTTAGGTGACGCTGTAGAAGTAACAGTTGTTGCAGCAGGATTTGGGCAAAGACCAAACAGAAGAGTGTCATCTGACTTTGATGAAAACGGAGGAGATAATCTCCCTGATTTCATCAGAGGATGATTAAGTCTAAATTAATATCTAAAGCAACTTTTTATAACAAATCAGGCAATAAAGATATAGCCAGCTTTACTGAGGTTGCTTCAATGAATCAAACTCATAGCAACGTAGTTTTAGAAATTGAGCGAAGCGGCGTTTATGATGCCGATGCTTTAATTACAACAAAAAAGAATCTATTACTAGTTGTTTCAACAGCAGACTGCATGCCTGTTGTTATATCAGACAATACAAGAATAGGAATTATTCATGCTGGATGGAAAGGTGTAGAAAATAAAATATTTTATAATGCAATCAAAAATTTCGATAAAAATAAGTTGAAAGTATCAATTGGACCTCATGCAAAATCATGTTGCTATGAAATTCAAGATGATTTAAGCTATAAGTTTCAAAATTACACTGTTGAAAGAGAAGAAAAAAAATTTTTAAATTTAAGTGGGGACATAATTTTTTTCTGTAAAAAAAACAACATTGAGTTAGAAATAGCTAATGAGTGCACAATAGGAGATACAATGTTTCATTCATACAGAAGAGACAAAACTTCAATGAGACAGGAGAGCACTGTATGGATGTAACTATGCTTAATGAAATAAGCGATGAAGTTAAAAAATATAATGCAAGACTACTACCAGTAATTAAAGGCCGAGAGAATGACAAAATTTCAAAAGTATATAATGAGGGATTTAGAGAATTTGGTGAAAATAGATTGGATGAATTATTAGATCACAAAAGTAATTTTAAAGATTGCCATTTTCATTTTATTGCACCACTCCAATCTAGAAAAATTCCTGAAATTTTGAAAAATTCCAAAAGTGTACACACAGTTTCAAGACTCAAAGAAGTAGAAAAAATTGATTTACTTTATAATAACCATGAAATATTTGTTCAGATAAATATTGATAATGATCCAAAAAAAAGCGGGATCAACTTAAATGATGTTCAAAAGTTTTTTGAAAAATTCGAGAATTATAGTTTTTTTCCAAATGGAATAATGTGTATTCCAGATATCAGTAGTGACCCAAGAGAATCCTTTAAAAATATGAATGATATAAATCAAAAACTTTTAGATAATTATAAACAATATAATGGAGAACTATCTATGGGAATGTCTAGTGACTATAAAATTGCATTAGATTATGGTGCTACAATAATACGCGTAGGTAGTAAAATTTTTAAATAATGCTAGAAAAATTCTTAATTTCAATAGGTCTTAAACAACCAGAATATGTTGAAGAAGTTATTCCTGAAAACACTCGTACTGTAAGACCTTCATCTGAAAACAGGTTCTCGAATGAAGACTATACGGGAGATTTAAAGATTCATCAACCAAAAGACGAGGTTGAAATTAAAGTACTGAGGTCTTTTAGCGACAGTCATCTTATAGGATCGCCGATTAAAGAAGGGTTTATTGTTGCTGTAGATATCAGAGATATTGCTGATCAAAACACTAGACAAAGAATTGTGGATTTTATAACTGGTATTGCATTTATAAGTGATGCAAAAATGCGAATAATTCATAAGGATGGAGTTTATTTGATAATTCCTTCAAACATGTCACTACCGTCAAGTGAAAGAGAGAGATTACAGTCTCTTGGCTTATACAAAATAAATGTGTAGCTTATTTTTACTCGCTTTCAGATTGTTAAGTTACTCCTTGTTTTTATGGATAATTCTAAGTTGGATACAAGTTTCTAATGATCATCCAATCGGTCAGGTGAAAATGATATTAGACAGATTCTATGGAAGGCTTCTTGAGCCAATAAGATCTAGAATTGGTCCATTGAGGATTGGAATGGCAGGTATTGATTTATCACCAATCGTTTTGATATTAGGTATAAACTTTTTACAACCAATTATCTTAAGATTCGTTTGTTAATTTTTCAATATTGGTATCTAAGTTGAAATCAAGAAGTGTGTTTTTACCTTTTTTTTGCGTAATACTAAATTCCTTGGTTAAAGTTTCCTTACAAATGTAATCTTGGAACATTTCAACTCCCTGAAGAGCTTTGTTGTCATCTGAGATTATTTCTAATTTAATTCTATCTGTAATGTCGAATCCTAGTTCTTTCCTTTGATTTTGAACAACAGAAACAATTTCTCTCGATATCCTTTCAAAATATAACTCATCGTTGATTTCAGTATCTAAATTAATACTAAAATTATCGACAATTTCATGACTATCTGATGTATTTTCACGCACAATTCTTAAATCTAGTTCTGATAATGAGACATCATATTCTTCAAATATCAAATTTTGTTTTTCAATTAAGGTTTTAATTTCTTTTTGTGAAAGTTTTTCCAAGTAAGCCGAAAATTTTCCAATAACTTTACCCATCTTTGGGCCTAATTTTGAGAAGTCTGGTTTACATTCATATTTGTACCATTCTTCAACTTTATTGATGTACTCAATATCTTTTATGTTTAGTTCGTCAAGTATTATGTCTTTAACTGCTTCAATATCATTTTTAAGAGATTTACTATTTGAAATAATTGATATTTTCTGTAAAGGTTGTTTATTTGGTAAATTCAAATTCAATCGAATATTTCTAGCAGTTCTGATAATGTTTTTAGCTATTTTAATCTGCCTTTCAAGTTCTAAGTTAATAACATCTATGTTTGCTTCTGGATAATTTTCTAAGTGAATACTTTTATTGTCCTCATTGGTTAAACCCTGATAAATCTCTTCGCATATAAATGGCAACACTGGCGCCATTGTTTTTGAAAACTCAAGAAGAACCTCGTGAAGTGTCTTGAATGCATTTAATTTATCAATATCATTAGTATCTTTTTCTTTCCAAAATCTTTTACGGTTAGTACGAACATACCAATTAGTTAATTCATCAATAAAGTCAATTAATGGAGGTATAACCTCATAAAGGTAATAGTTTTCCATTTTCTCGTTTACTGTCTTTATTAAAGATTGAAGACTTGATACAATCCACTGATCCATGAGGGATCTTTCGTTTACAGGAGAAGCCTTTGATAATTCTTCATTCGTAATGTTGTCTGCGTTTGCATAATTTGAAAAGAAAGAAAAACTATTCCAAAGGGGGAGTATTACGTTTCTTGTAACTAGCTTTACTCCTTCTTCTGAAAATTTAAGAGGCTCACCTCTAACAACTGGAGAGTTGATTAGATAAGCTCTCAGGCTATCACCACCATATTTGTTCAGTAAGTCTTCAGGGTCAGGATAGTTTTTAAGGCTTTTACTCATTTTTCTTCCATCTTCTGCAAGAATCATTCCAGTTGTAATGCAATTCTTGAATGCGACAGAATCAAATAATGCAACTGCCAAAACAGTTAATGTATAAAACCATCCTCTTGTTTGGTCTAAACCTTCAGCTATGAAATCTGCTGGGAAACCATCCATAAATTCATCAGCATTTTCAAATGGGTAATGTTGTTGACCGTAAGGCATTGAGCCTGATTCAAACCAGCAATCAAGAACTTCAGGAGTTCTAGTATATGTTTTACCGTTGATGTTTATCTTGATTTCATCTAAAAAATGTTTATGAAGATCAGTTACTTCAATACCAGATAATTCTTTAAGCTCTTCAATTGAGCCGACACAAATTATATCTTCAGGGTCATCATCATTTATCCAAATAGGTATACAGCTTCCCCAATATCTATTTCTGCTTATTGCCCAATCTCTTGCGTCGGCCAACCAATTTGAAAAGCGTTTTTCACCTATAAAACCAGGAACCCAATGAGTTTGAGAATTTAGTTCAACCATTCTCTCACTAATTTTTTCAACATTCACAAACCAAGTTGGTATCGCCTTATATATGAGCGGTGTTCCAGTTCTCCAACAGAAAGGATAGGAATGCATTTCTCTTTTTGAAGAAAAAAGTAATCCACGTTCGTCTAATTGTTCAATTATTTTTACATCAGCATCTTTAACATACATATCTTCTAAACCTTTTACAGTTTTATCAAACTTTCCAGCCAACGTTACTGGATCAACAATTACAGAAATGCCAGCATTTTTGAGTGAGTAAAAATCACTTTCTCCATAAGCAGGAGCTTGAGATACCAATCCAGACCCGGATGCAGTGTTTGTGTCATCACTATGAATTAATTTAAATGCTTTCCCTAAATTTTCATTTTCAAATTCTGAATAAGCAGGTACATATTCTGCACCAATTAAATCTTTTCCAATTGAAGTTTCTATCTCTTTAATATCAAATTCATCAAGTTCATGCAGTCTCTCTGTTGCGATCCAGTAAAATTCATTATCAATCTCAACTCTTGAATATTCAATATCTTTACCAACAGCAATAGCTAAGTTGCCCGGTATACACCATGGAGTAGTTGTCCAAACAAGGAAGAAATCATCTTTCAAGACCTTGTTAAAGTCTTTTCTTGCTTTTAGCTTAAAAAATATAGATGGATCTTCCACATCCCGATAGTCCATATTTGCTTCAAAATTTGAAAGTGGAGTCGACGCTGCCCATGAATAAGGTAATACTTTATAATCTTTGTAAATTAAATTTTTATCAAATAATTCTTTGAAAACCCACCAAACACTCTCCATAAATCCAACATCCATTGTTTTATAATCATTTTCAAAATCAACCCATCTTCCAATTTTACGGGTAATTTTTTCCCAGTTTTCTGTATTCGTTTGTACCTGACTTCTACAAGCCTCATTAAATTTATCAATACCATAATCATCAATATCTTGGGGATCTTCTAATCCAAGTTCTTTTTGTACCTCCATTTCAATTGGTAATCCGTGGACATCCCAACCAAATCTTCTTTCTACAAAGTATCCTCTCATAGTCCAATATCTAGGAACAATATCCTTAATTACACCTGCAAGTAAGTTTCCATAGTGTGGACTTCCAGTTGGAAATGGGGGACCATCATAGAATCTAAATATTTTAGATTCTTTTCTTATATCTAGTGATTTTTGAAAAGCATCAATATCGCTCCAATAGTTGGAAATTTTATCTTCATTTTCAGCAAAATCTATATTATTTTCAATTCTTTTGAACATATCCTTAGAATTTTAATGTTTATTTGTGCAAAGATTTTTTATTTTTAAATTATTTAAAATATCTTTAATTTAAATTTTTTTTTACTAATATACATTCATTAATAAATAAACAATGACTAGAAAATTATCACAAAATACTGTTAATAAGTTCAAAAAAAGGCTTTTAGCTGAACAAGAACAATTAAAAAGCTTGCTCGAAAGACATCAAGAAGAAAGAGAAAGAATTAGGCTTTCAGAAGCGTCTGCAGAAAGAAGTCCAGATCCTACCTCTGCCGATGGTGGTTCAATGGCTTTTGAATTAGAAAAAGAGCTTACTCTTGACGAAAATACAAAACACTTGTTAAATCAAATAGAGCACGCCTTAGTGTTGATAAAGAAAAAAAAGTATGGAATCTGCGAAAGCTGTTCGAAGCCTATACCAGTGGCAAGACTTGAAGCCCTTCCATACTCTAGCTACTGTAAAGACTGTGCAGCTCTTATCGATTCTTAAATCAAATAAGATACCATTTATTATTTCAATTACCTTAGGAATAGTTGATAATATATTAAAAGCTTTTATTAGATTCAATGATTATAACAATTTAGTACTCATTGATAATATCCTTGAAATTGACTTAAATTACAACACAGGAATCGCATTTGGAATTTTAAAAGATAGAGCTGAATTTACTTTTGTACTATCTTTCATTGTATTGATATGGTTGATTTTTCAATTTAAAAATAAATTTACAAACAAGATAGAAGAATATGCTTTTATATTTGTACTTGGAGGAGCTTTTGGAAATTTAGGTGAACGATTTATTAACCTACTAAATGGAAATGATGGAAAAGTAACAGATTTCATAGAACTTCTATTTATTCCTTCCTTTAACCTCGCTGACTCATTTATTACGATTGGAATTTCACTTTTAATTATCTCGGAGTTAAAAAATTTTAAAAATTGAAACTATTTTTCAGAATGAAGAATTCATTATTTTCAGTAAGCCTAATGGTGTACTGACACATCCTGATAATTCGACAAAAAACTTTACTGTTCGTGATCAACTACTTGAAATTGAACCATCGATTAAAGAATGGGGCATTCCAGGTAGAGAAGGGATTGTTCACAGGCTTGATAGGCAAACATCAGGTTTGATTGTTTGCGCATTAAATCATGAGGTATTTACGCTACTTCAATCATCATTTAAAAATAGAAATATTTATAAAGAGTATGTTTGTTTAGTTGAAGGTAAATTAAGAACTCAATCAGGCAAAATTGAAGTTCCTTTAAGCCGTTCAAGAAAGAACAGAATAAAAAGGGAAGTGAGCAGTGAAGGTAAAGTCTCTTCATCAAACTTTGTAGTTATTGATGAAAATAGTACATGTAGCAAATTAAAAATTGAGCTAATAACTGGAAGGAATCATCAAATTAGATCGCAAATGGAATTTATAGGAAATCCAATACTCAACGATGTTTTATATGGAGCAAAAAAGGTGGCTGAGCTCGATGAAAATCAGATTTGTTTACATTCAAAAAAAATTAGATTTGAAATTAGAAATAAAAATTATGAATTTGAAGTTGATGAACCAAGTTTTTTTAATGACTTCTTAAATGTTTAATTAAGTTAAATCCTTTAAAATACATTTATGGAAAATTCTTTTGTACATCTTCATGCGCATACAGAGTATTCAATGCTTGATGGTGCAGCAAAAATTGAACCTTTTTTAAATCGAATTCTTGAGTTAGAACAACCAGGAGCTGCAATTACTGATCATGGCAATTTATATGGTGCTTTAGAGTTTTATAACTCTGCAATTAAAAAAAAACTTAAACCAATAATTGGTTATGAAGCATATGTAATTTCTGATAGTCGATTTGAAAGACCAGATCGTAAAAATAATAAGCGATACCATTTAACTTTGTTGGCAGAAAATACTGTAGGATATTGGAATCTTGTTGAAATGGCAAGTAAAGCATTTACTGAAGGTTATTATTACAAGCCAAGAATCGACTATGAATTACTAAAAGAATATAGCGAGGGAATAATTGCTTTATCTGGTTGTCTTGGTGGAGAAATAGCTCAATTACTTGCACCTGATGGATCCGTTGAGGAAGGAAATCAAGGTCAAACTAGAAGCTTTGATGATGCATTGAAAAAAGCAGAATTTTATCAATCTATTTTTGGAGAGAATAATTTTTTCATAGAACTTCACAAACATGGTATCAAACAACAAGAGGATATACTTCCTGATTTGCTTAAGATTTCAGAAAAACTATCAGCCCCTCTTGTAGCAACAAATGACTCTCACTATGTACATTCTGATGATGCATCAGCTCACGATGCCTTACTTTGTGTTCAAACCAATGCAACTTTAGACGATGAAAATAGATTTAAATTTGATGGCAGCGGATTTTATATAAAATCATCAGAAGAAATGCGAGATTTATTTCCAAATGAGAAATTTCCTGATGCGTGTAACAACACATTAAAAATATTAGATAGAGTTGAATATGAATTTGAAAAAGATACATACTATTTACCAGATTTTCCGATAGAGGATAGTAGTAAAAATGTTGACGAGTATTTAAAGGAAAAAGTTTATCAAGGAGCTGAAAGTCTTTATGGTGAGCTTTCATCTGAACTTGAAGAGAGAATAAATTATGAGCTAGAAGTTATTGAGTCAATGGGATTTGCATCATATTTTTTGATTGTTGGAGATCTTATAAATTATGCAAAATCAAATGGAATTAGAACTGGTGCAGGTAGAGGTTCAGCAGCTGGATCAATTGTGTCATACTGTTTAGGAATAACTGGAATTGAACCACTAAAGTACGGTTTGCTATTTGAACGTTTTTTAAACAAGGGAAGAAAAGAACTTCCTGATATTGATATGGATTTTGACGAAAGATATAGAAACGATGTCATAGATTATGTTTCAAATAAATATGGAGACGACAGAGTTGCACACATAATTACATTTGCGACAATTAAAGCAAAGCAAGCAATTAGAGATGCTGCACGTGTTTTAGGTTTACCTTTTTCATCCGGAGACAAAGTAGCCAAGCTTATGCCGCCAATGATACTTGGTGTTTCTGCAACACTTGGTGAATGTTTAGATTCAAATGAAACAACTCAAAATGGGTATAGCAAGGAATTTTACTCTGCTTCTTCAGAGCTCAGAAAACAATATAAAGAAAGTGAAGAAGTTAAGAAAATTATTGATATCGCACTGGGCCTTGAGGGACTTCGAAGGCAAGATGGAATCCACGCTGCTGCTGTAGTGATTTCTCCAGATAAAATCACAAATTTTTTACCTGTACAGCAAAAAGGAGAGGGAGCAGAACTTGTTACACAATACGAGATGCACACTGTTGAACAACTTGGTTTGTTAAAAATGGATTTTCTAGGTCTTCGAAATTTGTCCATTATTGATAGAGCAATTGAACTAATTGGTGATAAACATTTGGATATTGACAATATACCTTTGGATGATGAACCCACATTCGATTTATTCTCACAAGGTAAAATGACAGGCGTATTTCAATTAGAAAGCAGAGTTGCACAGTCCATTGCTAGAAGCCTTAAACCAAAAAGATTTGAGGATTTGGTTGCTTTGGTTGCACTCATAAGACCTGGTCCATTAGGTGCAGGAATGCACACTGAGTTTGCAGACAGAGCAACAGGAAGAAAAGAAATAGAATATTTACATTCAGATTTGAAAGAAATTTTAGAAGAGACCTATGGTGTGATACTTTATCAGGAACAGGTAATGCAAATAGCCCAAAGAATATCTGGTTTTGAACTTGATGAAGCTGATGATCTTAGAAAAGCGATGGGAAAAAAAATTCCAAAAGTTATGGAACAACAAAGAAATAAATTTACTGAAGGTGCACTAAAAAATGGTTACTCTGAACAGTTTTCCGTCGAACTTTTTGATCAGATAGCATATTTTGCTGGATATGGATTTAACAAAAGTCACTCAGTTCCATATGCTTTACTGGCGTATCAAACTGCATTTTTGAAAGCAAACTATCCTGCAGAGTATCTTTCAGCTTGTTTAACTGCAGTAAAAAGGGATAAAGATAGAACTGCAATCTTTTTATCCGAAGCAAGGGAAATGAATGTAAAAGTAAATACTCCCGATATAAATTTAAGCCTAGAAGATTTTTCTGTAAACAATGGTGAAATTTTATTTGGTTTATCTGCAATTAGAAACGTCGGAGATATTACAGCTCAAAAAATAATAATTGAACGCGATGGGTCCAAATTTGAAAGTATCCAAGATTTTTTAACTAGGATCGAATCAAGATCCCTTAATAAACGAGGTGTAGAAGCTTTAGTTCAAGGTGGTGCATTTGATAAGTTTGGTTTTCCAAGAAAAGGTATCTTTGAAAAAATTCCAGATTTAATTGAAGATGCAAAAGAATTAAAACAAAATAAAAACAATTCACAAGGTTCTTTGTTTGATTTAAACGACAATGTTGACAATGAAACAATTATTGAAAATGTTGAATGGGAAAAGAAAGAATATCTTGACAGAGAAAGAGAAATGCTTGGCTTCTTTGTGAGCGAAGACCCATTAGATGGTTATGGTGAAGTTTTACGATCTGAATCTACACATTCAATAACTGATTTACTAGAGTTTGGTGAGGATGAGGAGGTAAATGTTACTATATCTGGTCTATTCTCCAATGTTCAAAAAAGGGTTTCAAGAAGAGGAAATCCATGGATTCAATTTGATGTTCAAGACATAACCGGAACAGTAGGAGTTTTGTTATTTAATAAGCTAGTTGATAAGTTTAACAATGAAATTGATGGAGAAAATTACCTTAAAGTCTCTGGAAGTTATGTTGGTGGATCAGAAAATATTATTAGAGCACGAGATCTAGTACTTATCGAACCATCAAAAATGTTAAATGACATGGATACCACTCCAATGAGAATTTCAGTTGAAGAAGAGATACTCGATAAACAGAATCTCTTATTATTGAAGGAATTACTGCAAAAATATCCTGGTAATTCAAAAGTAGAACTCGAAGTTAATTCAAGTGATGGAGTTAAGTTACTAGAATTAAAATCAATCAAGATAAAAAAAACCCAACAACTTAAGAATGAAATAAATACATTACTTACTAAATAGTTAAAATTTAATTATGTCCTTTAATATTGAAGAATTTATAAATAGGTTCAAAGACAGAGCAAATGCTGTTAAAGACAGACCAATGCCTCCAATCGGTGGTGATGAGAGAATGCAGTTCATGAAACAGGCTGAGTTAGATTATCAAGATTATATGATTATTTCGGATTCAGAGTTTGAAGTGACTGATGAATATTTGATATTTAAATATAAATTAGATAATTAAGTTAAATCTTTACCCATTGGAAATATTTTATTTATAACCTCAGCACACGCTTTTGCAATTTCCATATGTTCTTTTTGTGTACCATTAGCTTCTCTAAGTTGAATATAGTGAATCCAACTTCTTAAAGTACCATTCATGTAAATCCGACTAACTGTATTCCCTTCAGGTAAAACTGATCTTGCTTGTTCTTTTGCTATGCCATTTTCAATTGCCCAATTGTAAACTTCTTTAGCATTTTCAATTAAGCTTTTTTGCAATTTTTCCCATTCATTAATTATTTTCTCATCTTCTGTCTCTACAGAGTTCTGCCTGTTTTTCGGATCTTGTAATCTTGCCTCTCTAATAACAAACTCTAAATCTTCAACAGGATTTGCATATCTTTGACTAAATTCTTGGAAGCTGAATGATCTATGACGAAGAATTTGTCTAGCAATATCCCTTGTTGTCTCAATCTCAAGACAAGCACTTACCATTTCTAGTGGTGACCAATGTGCATTTTTAATTAAATAATTAATTAATTTTTCACTTGTTTCAGTGTTCAACTGGTTTGATGGATTTGAAACTCTTGCACAAAAAGCAACAAGCTCCTGTGCATTATCTATACCTTCATCACTAATTGAATCGGTTGGTTTTGAATAACTTATTAACTTTACTTTCATTTCAAATAATATATTAAAATAATTTAATTATGTTTTTATTAAGAGTAGTAGTTTTTCTAATTTTAGTATCGTTAGTTGTCATTCTCGCATATCCACTTTTAATTATTTTCAATCTTGCAAATGGTGGTGATGGGTTTGGTCTTTGTAGTGATCTAATTACCTGTGAAATCCCATTTTTAGAAGGACCAAGAATTCTTGTTATTTTAATAATTACTTTTTTCTTTTTAGTCGCTGTTTTAAGAGCAATAATGAAATATTTGAACAGTATAAATAAGGAACAAACTATTCTTTAATTACATAAAATATTGAAATTAATATAACGATTACCCCTAGCCAATTAATTAAATTTAAAACTTCTCCAACAAAAAAAACACCAATTAGTAAAGCAAAAACCCCTTCTAATCCAAATAATAAAGATGCTGTAGATGCATTTATACTTTTCTGTCCAAATAGTTGAAGATAAAAGGCACAAAAATTAACAACAAATCCTAAAAACAGAATTGGAAATATAAAACTGCTAGCTAAGCCTAAGTTTGTAATGTTTAAAAAGGGTAAGCAAAAAATGGCTCCTGATAATGACTGTATGAACATCAATTTTGAAATGCTCATATTTTTTATATATCTTTCAACCATAACTATATGTAAGGCATATCCAGTTGCACAAATTAATGTAAATAAATTACCAAATAATTGATCTAAATCGTTTAAAGCAATTAATAAAATTCCAAAAAAACCTGATACTGATCCAATTAAATTTTTTCTCTGAATAGTTTTGTTATTTATAAATTTTGAAAAAATAGGAGTTAAGACAATGTAAAATCCTGTCACAACTCCAGAATTAATGGTTGAAGTTGTTTCAAGACCAATTGTTTGTGTAATATAGCCAATCCATAAGAAAACACCCATAAGCAAGCCAGGAAATATGTACGTTTTCTCAGGAATTCCACCAACGATTAAAAATAACATTGCTGCAATAACGTATCTCAAGAAAACTATATTTACAGGATTAATTGAAGTAATTAAATCTTTTACAACAGCAAAGGTTGATCCAAATAATAAAGCGGATGTAACCAAAGCTATAATTGAAATATTTTTATTATTTAAAATCATCCGAATAAGTGAACATTAATATCTTGTATAAAATAATGATATGAAAAAACAAGATAAGGTAAAAAAAATTCATAAGATTTTAGATGAACTTTATCCAAAACCTCAAAAACCATTGAATCACAAAGATGCTTACACATTATTAATTGCAGTTCTGTTATCTGCAAGATGTACTGATAAAAAAGTAAATGAGGTTACTCCAGAGCTGTTTAAGATTGCAGATAATCCAAAAGACATGTCCAGAATAGATGTCAGGACAATTAGAAAGATCGTCAAACCTTGTGGTCTTTCACCACAGAAGTCAAAAGCAATATCAAATCTATCAAAAATTTTAGTAGAAAAATATGATGGAAAAGTACCAGACAACTTTGATGATTTAGAATCTCTTCCTGGAATCGGTCATAAAAGTGCATCTGTTGTGATGGGACAGGCTTTTGGAGTCCAGACATTCCCAGTTGATACTCATATTCATAGACTTGCTTGGAGATGGGGGCTTTCTACAAGAAGAAGTGTTGAGCAAACTGAAAAAGATTTAAAAAGATTATTTCCAGAAAGTTCATGGAATAAACTTCACTTACAAATTATTTTTTTTGGAAGAGAATATTGCCCTGCGATTTCACATAAAAAAGAATTATGTCCAATATGTAGCAAGTATGGAAGAAAAGATATGAAATAAATGGAAGTCAATTTTTTTATTGCGTTTATATTTGGTTTTTTATCATTTGTTTCTCCTTGTGTTCTTCCCCTTGTGCCTGGTTATCTGGCTATATTTTCAGAATCAGAAGATGACATAAAAACTCGTTTATTTGGATCAGTACAATTTACATTAGGATTTTCTCTGGTTTTCATCTCACTTGCAGCAATAGCAACAAATATAGGATCTTTTTTTAGCAGAAACTCTGAATCTTTATCTAGGGTAAGTGGCTTGATAATTATATTTTTTGGCCTTATGTTAATGATTCCATCTTTAAACAATAAGTATTTTTATAGTTCGAATTACATAGATATTAAAAACTTTAATAGAATGAAAAATTTTGTTCTCGGTCTAACGTTTGCTTTTGGATTTACACCATGCATTGGCCCTGTGTTAGGAGCACTTCTAACACTTTCTTCAAGTAGTAACACAATTAACCAAGGTATATCGCTGTTAATCTTTTACTCTTTTGGATTAGCGATTCCTTTTATTTTATTACCAATATTTTCATCAAAGGTAAATTTGAAATCAAAAATATTCACTTTTTTCAAAAAATACTCTTCTTATATATCAGGATCAACATTGGTTGCAATAGGCGCACTTATTTTTTCTGATAGAATGTACATACTTGCTTCTTTCTTTCAAGAGATATTTATTCGTCTCAACTTAGAGCGTCTAAGTAACATTTAATTATGACTTCAAATATTCAAACTGAAAAGGTTTTAAAAATAACCGGTAGTGATAATGTAACATTCCTTGACTCTATAATTTCAAATAATATCGAACAAGATAGCATCAAACCTTCATTTTTACTTGGACCTGATGGAAAAATTAATCACTGGTTTTTAATAGAAGAAAAAAACAAAGAAGTATTTGTATATCAAGATAAGAGAGAATTGAATTTTATATTGGATAGTTTGAAAAAATATGCCATAAGAATTGATTGTAATTTTAAAATTGAAGACAGCATAATCACTTTACAACTTGATCTTGATAAAGAAATATTTGAAACAACTGAAACGAAAGAAAAGTCAGTCTCTTGGTATGATTTTGAATTAAACAACGAACTACCCACTAAAGAAATGGTAAATACTGGATTACTACCCAATGAAACAAAATGGTTAGATTTTTTTGTTGATTTTGAGAAAGGTTGCTTTCTTGGACAAGAACAAGCGTCAAGAATAAAATTTAGAGGAAAGTCTAGAAGGATGCTGGTTACAAACGAATTAGGTATTCAAGAAATAATAAAAATTTGAAAAATGGACCGTTGCGAATATTGTGGAAGAATTTTATATATTAATAGATCCGATAAATATCTTCTTTGTTCTAAAAAATGTAAACAAAAATTTAAAAATAAGATTGATATTTTAAATACAAACAAATTTGTTCTTAACTTAGTAAGCAAAGAATGGATTTCAGTAAAGAATATTGTTTCATCAAATAAAAATAAATTTGAAATTGTCTCATCAATCTCAAGATTGATTTATTTTGAAAAAAAATTGATTAAGAAAGAAAAAGGTGAAATAAACTTAAAAACAAATGTCTCTATAAAGAAAAGATAGCACCTTTATCATATCGTTTTAAAGAGAATTGAACTATTGGTCCAACAACTATAACCATAAATATTGTTCCGTATCCATATGAGCCTCCAAGTAGAACTCCAGTTAAAAATGCCGTAAAATCAATTCCGATTCTTGTTGCTCGAACACTTGGGCCTCGCTTGGCAATGCCTGTCATAATTCCATCTCTTGGACCAGGACCTAATCCAGAACCGATATATATTCCAACACCCATTGCAAAAAGCACTGTTCCAAAATATAGGTATAAATGTCTTGTCCAAATTTCCTCAGGCGTTGGTATGAAATACATTGTTAAGTCAAGTACATTTCCAATAGTTAAAATGTTTAGAATCGTTCCAAGAAACGGCTTTTGTTTTAATGGAATCCAACCTAGTAAAACAATGAATCCGGTAATTACCCCAGCAAAGCCAATTCTTACATTTATTAATTGACTAAAACCATCATGGAATACATCCCATGGGTTAAGTCCTAACTTAGCCTCTATCGTAAACGCAAGACCTATTCCACATAGAAACAGGCCGAAGAAACATTGTGGAAGCCTCTTTATAATTTTTTTACTCATTAATTATGAAAATTTGTTCAAGGTAAGGGATATTCTCTGGACATAGTTCATAAATTGATTGAAACCTTAAAATTGGAATGATTCTATTTTTTTCATCGACAACGATTTCGTTATTAATTAATTCGTTCCTAATAAGATTTTCTGAAGTCTCAATATCAATCCAATCGACAGAAGATATGCATATATTTTTTCCTATATTAATTAAAGTATTTTCAGGAATGTTATCTAGAGTATCTTCAGCATCTGCAATTCTAATTTGTTCGACAAATTCACTTCCAAAAGAATCACTTGAATAATTTTGATAAATGATAAATGAAATACTTAGGATTATAAAAACTATTACACTTATTAAAGGAATTTTCTTCACACTACATTATTGTCCATTAAATATTTTAGTTTTTAAAATGTACCCGGAGGGGGAGTCGAACCCCCACATCCGAAGATACTGGATTTTGAGTCCAGCGCGTCTGCCAATTCCGCCATCCGGGCCTATCTAAAGATTATATTTGATATATATAAAATAAGAGAATTTATTTTTTAAGTTTAAAATGGTTAAGTGATAGTTCTCATAGATGGTTTTAGTGTTGCGTTTAGAGCTTTTTATGCATTACCAGAGACCTTAATGACTTCAACTGGAACGCCTACAAACGTTATACATGGTTTTTTATCCATGATTAATAAAGTCGTAAATGATTATGATCCTAAACAAATAATAATTACGTGGGATCTACCAGGAAAAACATTTAGGAACGACATATATAAAGAGTACAAAGCAAATAGATCTCCAGCACCTGACAACTTTAACGTTCAAATTCCTCTATTACATGAACTCATTGAATCATTTAATATTCCACAAGTTTCAGTTGAAGGACATGAGGCTGATGATGTTTTAGGTTCTTTATCCAACCTTTTTAATCAAAATAATAAAAATGTATTGATAGTGACTGGAGATAGAGATACTTTTCAATTAATAACAAAAAAAACAAATATTTTATATACAAAAAGAGGGATTACGGATACTGATAAAGTAGATGAATCATTTTTTAAAAATAAGTTTGGCATTAAGCCATCACAATACATAGAGTATCTAGCTTTAAAGGGTGATCCTTCTGATAACATACCAGGGCTTGCAGGGGTGGGAGAGAAAACAGCAATTTCACTTCTCCAACAGTATGAGAATATTGACAGAATATATAAAAACCTTGACGAGTTAACTCCTAAGTTGAAAAACTCATTTGAAGAAAATAAAGAAATTTTATTTATAAGTAAGGAGTTAGCAACTATAAAAACTGATTTAGATCTAGAATTGCCAACAGTAAAAACTAGCGAAACTGCATATTTATCTGATCAGGTTTTACTAGAAGCTCAAGAAAAGGTCTTAAATCTAGAACTTAATAAATACACAATATCTCAAGATGAAAATATCGAGTTAGAGATTGAAAATGATTCAAAAGAAGATATATCTGAAAATAAAAACCTAGAAGGTAAAGCATACTTACTAAATTTTGAAGAAGATATGTATTTCATACAAAAAGAAAGTTTTGGAAAATATATTGGCAAAATTTCAGATCTAAGGGAATTAATATTCTTAAACTCCCAAAGTATTTTGGAAATAATAGATGAAAAAATTAATTTTGAAAAGGCAGACGCATATGACTGCATTTTATTTCTAAAAGATCCAAGCATAAGGCCTGATAATCTTTTAAGTATTTGTAAGCATATTAATAGAACATCAGGTCTAACTAAGAAGTCAGAAGTTTATGAATATCTTCAATTTTTCCAAAAAAATATTGAATTTATTGACAAAGAAATTAATAAATTCAAAAAAGATAAAAAACTTAATCTTATATATGAAGATCTAGATTATCCAATGTTAAAAATCTTAGATTCAATGAACAAGAAGGGTGTAAGAATATCATTAAAAAAAATTGAGATACTTTCAGAGGAGATAAATCATGAATTAGAAAATTATAAAAACGCTATCAAGTCAATCACAAAAAAAGACTTTAATTTAAATTCTCCAAAACAACTATCTGAAATTCTTTACGAAGACATGAAATATCCTGTTCTTAAAAAAACTCCAAAAGGAGCACCATCGACCGATGCATCAGTCCTAGAAGAGCTCTCAAAATCTCATGAGCTTCCAAAACTAATTTTAAAATATAGAGAGTATGAAAAGTTACGCTCTACATACATCGAAGGCTTAAAAAATGAAGTTATTAAGAACAGAGTACATACCAGTTACAATTTATTTGGAACAACAACAGGCCGTCTTTCTTCAGAAAAACCAAATTTACAAAATATTCCAAATAAAACAGACATGGGTCAAAGAATAAGAGAATTTTTTATCGCAGATTCTAAGCATGTTTTTGTTATTGCTGATTATTCACAAATAGAATTGAGAGTTCTTGCTCATTTAAGTAACGATAAATCAATGATTGATATGTTACAAAATAGAGAATCTGATATTCACTCAGAGACTGCTTCAAAAATTTTTCAAACAAATATTGAATCTGTAACAAAAGATATGAGAAGAAAGGCTAAGGAAGTTAATTTTGGTTTAATTTATGGAATGGAATCGTTTGGACTCTCTAAAAGCTTAAATATTTCAAAAAAAGAAGCCGAGGAGCTAATAGAAGCATATTTTTCACAATTTCCAAAGATAAAAGGTTTTCTTGACAAAATAGTCGATGACGCAACCACAAACACCTTTACCGAAACGCTATATGGTAGAAAAAGATATATTAAAGAATTAGCATCATCTAACTTTCAGTTAAAAGCAATGGGAAAAAGAATTGCTATGAATGCACCTATACAAGGAACAGCTTCAGACATTATGAAAATCGCAATGATAAAACTTAATAAAGAAATTCAAAAAATAAAATCAACCGATCTTCTTTTACAAATACATGATGAGATTATTATTCAGACACCCAAAGAATCTGCCAATAAAGTATCGAAGATAGTTAAAAAGGAGATGGAGGGTGCGTCTAAATTAAAAGTTCCACTTTTTGTTGATATAAAAGAAAATATAAATTTATCAAATTTAAATTAATTACTTGTAAATTACACAAATATGTTATCCTAAGAAACGCAATACTATGATTGGAATTAATAAAACATATGTCAGATAGCCAAAATGAGGCAGTAAAGCCAATCAATGACGTAACCCTTCCTGAAGACATCAGCCCGGATGATTTTCCAGCATTATTAGAACAAACACTTGTATCTTTTAAAAATGGTGATGTTATTGAAGGGACCGTGGTCAGGATTGACAGAAATGAAGTCATGGTTGATGTTGGTTATAAGTCCGAAGGTGTAATTCCATCCAGAGAATTATCAGTAAGAAAATCAATAAATCCTAACGAAGTATTTAATGTTGGTGATAAAGTACAAGCTCTTGTTCTTGAAAAAGAAGACGATGAAGGAAGACTAATTTTATCTGTAAAAAGAGCAATATATGAAAAAGCCTGGGGAGACATTCAGACAATTTCAGATCAAAATAAGTCAGTAAAAGGAACAGTTATTGAATCCGTCAAAGGAGGTCTAATTGTTGATATTGGTGTAAGAGGATTTCTACCTGCATCATTGATAGATGTAAGAAGAGTGAAGGAGCTTAGTTCATATGTCGGCGAAGAGGTTGAAGCGAAAATATTAGAATTAGATAAACAAAGAAATAACATAGTTCTTTCGAGAAAAGCACATTTAGAAGAAGAACTTTCTGAAGAGAGACAAGGATTTTTAGGTGACTTACAAGTTGGCGATGTAAAAGATGGCAAGATATCATCTATTGTAAATTTCGGCGCATTTGTAGATATTGGTGGAATGGATGGACTTGTCCATGTTTCAGAGTTGTCATGGAGACATGTTGAAAACCCAAATGAAATAGTAAAAGTTGGTGATGCCGTAACAGTTAAAGTTTTAGAAATTGATAATGATAAGGAAAGGATATCATTATCTATTAAACAGGTTACCGAAGATCCTTGGTTAGATTTTGAACTAAATTTTAATGAAGGAGATGTTGTAGATGGAGAAGTTACAAAAGTTGTACCTTTTGGTGCATTTGTAACAATAGGCAAAGGTGTTGAGGGACTGGTCCATGTTTCAGAGATCTCTGTAGATAAAATTGAATCTCCAGAACTTGCGTTAGCCATTGGACAAGGTGTAAAAATTAAAATTATGGAACTTGATATACCAAAGAGAAGAGTAAATCTATCAATTAAACAAGCCGATCCTAATTGGGAAGTTAAAGAAGAAGAAAAAAATAAGCCAAAAACTCACTCATCACAATCAGATGATAAACCTGCAGAAAGACAAACCGTTGAAGGCGTTGATGAATCCCTTGAAAATATATTACAGGAACTTAAAGAAAGAGGAATTGGAAGTAATTAACAATTAAAGTTAAATTCTAATTTTCCTTAATCTTATATATATGTTTAAAAATGGAATAGTTATTACTGGACCTATTGGTTCTGGTAAATCAGAGGCTTTAAAAATAATTAAAAAACTAGGTTATCTTACAGTTGATCTTGATGTTATATCAAATGAAATCCTAGAAAGCGATGAAGGAATTAAATTTTTAGATTCAACTTTTCCTGATTGTATAAACGAAAATAGTATAAACAGAACAAGGCTGGCAAACATTGTTTTTAAAAACAAAGATCAATTAAAAATACTTGAGAGCTTTTTACATCCAAAAGTACAAGAAAAATTACTATCTATTTTAGAAAAAAATGAGGGATTTACTTTTATCGAAGTATCAGCACCAAAAAGTGTTACAGACTTATTTAAATGTATTGTTATTTGGAGTCCCAAAGAGGTACGCATAAAGAGATTGCTTGATAGAGGAATGGATGAAGAAGATATTACAAATCGAATAAATAACCAACCTAATGATGAGTGGTGGTACTCCATTGGCACACTGATTGAAAATAATAAAATCGAAGACTTAGAAAATAAATTAAATCATGAAATTTTAAAGTTATTATGAAAAAATTTAAAGTCATTTCAGAATTTACACCCAAAGGAGATCAACCTGCTGCAATCAAAAAACTAAAAAATGGTATAGACAATAATATTGACTTTCAAACATTAATGGGGATTACAGGTTCTGGAAAATCTGCAACTATTGCATGGCTTATAGAGGAAATTCAGAAACCCACTCTTGTTTTGGCACCAAACAAAGCTTTGGCTGCACAACTAGCAAATGAGTTTAAACAATTTTTTCCTGAAAACAGAGTTGAGTACTTTGTTTCATACTATGACTATTACCAACCAGAAGCATATGTACCTCGAACTGATACATTTATTGAAAAAGATGCAAACATAAATGAGGAAATAGACAGGTTAAGACACGCTGCTACAAGTGCTCTACTTTTGAGAAATGATGTTATAGTAGTTTCCTCTGTTTCTTGTATTTATGGACTTGGTTCTCCTAAAGAATATAAAAATAAAATAATCCCAATAATCCAAGGTAATGAATTTGATTTAGATGATTTGATAAGTCAGCTTATAAAACAACAATATATTAGAAATGACCTTGTTGTAACAAGAGGAACATTTAGATTAAAAGGTGATACTTTGGATATATTTCCCGTCTATGAGGAAACAATATTTAGAGTTGAATTTTACGGTGATGAAATTGAGAAAATATCACGTATTGATCCAGTAACTGGTGAAATACTTGAAAAACTGAGTGAGTTAGCAATATTCCCAGCATCTCATTACGTGACATCTGATGATGAAAGAAAAAGTGCATTAAAAGAAATTGAAAATGATTTATCTAAGCAAATTGCAAAGTTTGAGAGTGAAAATAAGTTATTAGAGGCACAGCGTATAAAACAAAGAACAATGTTTGATTTAGAAATGTTAACTGAATTAGGTGTATGTTCTGGAATTGAAAATTATTCAAGATATTTTGACGGAAGAAAACCTGGTGAAGCACCATATACATTGATCGATTTTTTCCCGAAAGATTTTTTAATGGTTGTTGATGAAAGTCATATTGCAATACCTCAGATTAGAGGCCAATATGAAGGTGATAAATCAAGAAAATCAACACTTGTAGATTATGGATTTAGACTGCCAGCTGCATTGGACAATCGACCATTAAAATTTGATGAGTGGAAAAATAAAGTAAGCTCAACTGTTTTAGTTTCAGCTACTCCTGGAAAATGGGAAAACAAAAATTCTGAAATTTTTATTGAGCAAATTATTAGGCCTACGGGTTTATTAGATCCAAATATTTTTGTTAGACCAACCAAAAATCAAATTGAAGATTTGTTAAGTGAGATAAAATCAGTAATTGATAACGGCAATAGAGTATTAGTCACGACTCTTACTAAAAAAATGAGTGAGGCACTAAGTGACTATTTTTTAAAAATGGGAATTAAAACAAGATATCTTCATTCGGACATAGATACTTTAGAAAGAATTGAAATCCTAAGAGATTTAAGAAAAGGTGAATTTGATGTTTTAGTTGGTATTAATTTACTCAGAGAGGGATTAGATTTACCAGAAGTTCAATTGGTAGCCATTATGGATGCTGATAAAGAAGGCTTTTTAAGATCTGAGACCAGTCTTATACAAACAGTAGGAAGAGCTGCAAGAAACAAAGATGGATATGTGATTATGTACGCTGATAAAGTTACAGACTCTATAACTAAATCTGTTAATGAGACAAAAAGACGAAGAGAAATCCAAAAACTACATAATGAGAAATACAATATCAATCCCACTACGGTAAAAAAAGAAATCACTGATATTTTAGAAATAGTTGAGAGAAATAGACCTTCTAAAGAAGATATTTCTTTTAGAACAAACATAAATTTAAAAAATGCATCGAGAGAAGATTTATACAAAATTTCAAAAGACATAGAAAAAGAAATGAAAGTAGCTGCAGATTTATTAGAATTTGAGGTCGCTGCTAGATTAAGAGACGAATTAAAAGACATAAAAAAAGAAATTATGGAGCTTCCTAGTTAATGAAAAATGAGTATTTAAAAGTAAAAGGTGCAAAAGAGCATAATCTAAAAGATATCAGTGTTGATATACCTAAAAATCAATTGGTAGTAATAACAGGCTTATCAGGCTCAGGAAAATCTTCCTTAGCTTTTGACACAATCTATGCAGAAGGCCAAAGAAGATATGTTGAAAGTTTATCTGCATATGCACGTCAATTTCTTGGACAAATGGAAAAACCAAATGTCGAACAGATTGAAGGATTATCTCCAGCAATAGCAATTGATCAAAAAACGTCTTCAAGAAGTCCTAGATCAACAGTTGGAACTGTGACTGAAATCCATGACTATTTAAGGCTTTTGTGGGCAAGAATAGGGATTAGTTATTGTCCAAATTGTGGATCAAAAATCGAGAAACAATCAACTGATTTTATTGTAAATCAAATTTTAGAGATTGGAGAAGACATAAATGTAGAGATACTTGCACCAGTTGTAAAATCACGAAAAGGTGAATTTGAAACATTGTTTAAAGATCTTCTAAAACAAGGGTTCAGTAGAGCTTATGTTGACGGGGAACTTATAAGACTAGATGAAGCCAAACGACTAGATAGATATTTTAATCACAACATATCAGTTGTTGTTGATAGAGTAAAAATAAAAAAAACAGGTGGTAGGAGATTACCACAATCTGTGGAAGCAGCAATAAATTTAACAAATGGTTTGATAGATGTAAAAATCGATGAAGAAATTAAAAACTTTAGTCAAAATCTTGGCTGTAAAGAATGCGGAACTTCTTATGGAAAACTTGAACCCAGAGATTTTTCATTCAACTCACCATTTGGTGCTTGTGAGTCATGCAATGGGATTGGTATTAATTATGAAATAGATGAAAACTTGCTTATTAAGGATTCCGAGCAAGCAATTGATGACAATGTTTTTCCTGAAATGTCAAAGAGAAAATATTTTCGTGCTCAAATATATGGTGTTTGCGAATATTTCAATATACCTAGAAATATTCCATATAAAGATTTATCCGACAATGATAAATATATACTTCTGTTTGGATCAGATGGTATAAAAACTCCAATCAGATATACAAACAGATTTGGAAATTCCAGAACATGGGAAAGAGCTTTTCCAGGAGTAATCCCATTGTTTAAAAAAATATACGAAGAAACTGACTCAGACCATAGAAGAGAATATTATATGCAATTTATGAGAGAATTGCCATGTAGCGATTGTGAAGGTGAAAGATTAAACTCACGGTCAAGAAATGTAAAAGTAAAATCATTAACACTTGGAGAGTTTAATAAATTATCAATTCAAAAAGCCAGCGAAATAATTCAAAACCTCAAACTTACAGGAAACGAAAAAGAAATAGCTGAGACAATACTAAGGGAAATAAATGAAAGATTGCTTTTTCTTAATGAAGTCGGACTGAGTTATTTACAGTTAAATAGAGGTGCCGCAACTTTATCTGGCGGTGAAGCGCAAAGGATAAGATTAGCCACTCAAATAGGATCCGGTTTGACGGGTGTGCTCTATGTTTTGGATGAGCCCTCCATAGGCCTTCACCAGTCTGATAACAAAAAATTAATAGAAACTTTACTTAGGTTAAAGAATTTAGGAAATACAGTGCTTGTTGTTGAGCATGATGAAGAAACAATGAGGAGTTCAGACTTTATTATTGATATCGGTTGGGGAGCAGGTGAAGAAGGTGGAAATATAGTTGCCACTGGTGACTGTGAATCAATATCCAAAAATAAAAAATCTATTACTGGTCAATACTTATCAGGAAAACAAATTGTTCCATATCCCAAAAATAGAAGAAAAGGTAACAATGAAAAAATTGTTGTAAGAGGAGCAAAAGAAAATAACCTAAAGAATTTAACAGCTGAATTTCCATTAGGAAAATTTATTTCGGTTACAGGTGTGTCTGGAAGCGGAAAATCCACTCTTGTCTCAGAAATTCTATCAAAAGCAATTCAAAACGAATTTAATCGTAAAAACTGGAATCCTCCGGGTATTCATAAAAGCATTAGTGGATTAAATTATATTGACAAGTTAATTGAAATAGATCAATCTCCAATTGGTCGTACACCAAGATCAAATCCTGCTACTTATTCAGGAGTATTTGACATGATACGTTCTTTATATTCTCAAACTGAAGAAGCAAAGATTAGAGGATATAAACCTGGTAGGTTCTCATTTAATGTTCCTGGTGGAAGGTGCGAGCTCTGTAAGGGAGACGGGACTATTAAAGTTGAGATGTATTTTCTACCTGATGTCTATGTAATGTGTGAAGATTGTAACGGTTCAAGATATAACAATGAAACTTTAAATATTCGTTGGAAAGGTAATACTATTGCTGATATATTAAATTCAACTGTTGAAAATTCACTGAAAATCTTTGAAAACCAACCCCAAATTTCAAGAATAATTAAAACATTAGATGATGTTGGATTGTCATATATTACATTAGGACAATCAGCTACGACTTTGTCTGGTGGTGAAGCACAGAGAGTAAAGCTTGCAAAAGAATTAAGTAAGAGATCAACAGGAAGAACTATGTATATCTTAGATGAGCCTACAACAGGTTTACATTTTGCTGATGTTCAAAAGCTTTTAGAAGTTTTACATATGCTTGTTGACAAAGGCAATACAGTATTAGTCATTGAACACAATCTAGATGTAATTAAAAACTCTGATTGGGTAATTGACTTAGGTCCTGAGGGAGGAGAAAATGGTGGAAAAATTGTCTCAGAGGGTACACCTGAAAGTATCGCTACTGATAAAACCTCTCTGACAGGGCATCATTTAAAGTCAGTCTTATAATGCAAAAAATAGATATCAAAGAAATTCCTACAAGTCCAGGTATTTATATTTTCAAAGATGAGTATGAAGAACCTTTATATGTTGGAAAAGCCAAAAATCTAAGAAAAAGAGTTCCATCATACTTTAGAGAAAAATCTTCTTGGAAAATAAAAAGACTTGTTGCTGAATCAAAAGACTTAAGTTTTGTTGTATCTAAAAATGAGGCAGATGCATTACTTGCTGAGTATTCTTTTATTCAAGAATATAAACCAAAGTACAATGTACAGTTCAAAGATGACAAATCCTATCCATACGTGACGTTATCCAATGAAGAATGGCCTAGGGCATATATATCAAGAATAATAAGTCAAAGAAATAAAAACTTTGGACCGTTCCCTTTTATCGGCTCAGCTAGGCGTTCTCTAGATCATTTAATAAATATATTTCCTGTAAGGACTTGTTCTAAAAATGTCTTTGAAAGACACCAAAAACTAGAAAAAGCTTGCTTGCTCTATGACATCAAAAAATGTGCAGGACCATGTATTGGTGCTATAAGTGAAACAGATTATAAAGAATTAACAGGTAAATTAGAAAATTTTTATTCTGGTAAGTCAGATCAGTATATTGATGAAAAAGTAAATGAAATGATGACATTCTCTAAAAATCAAGAATATGAAAAAGCACAACAAGCAAAAAATATCATATCGCATCTTGAAAACGCAAGAACTACACAAACACTCATGGTTGCTGATAAAAAATCTGTCGATGTAGTGGGTATTGATATAAGCAATTTTGACGTTGTGATTTCATGTCTATTGATTAGAAATGGGAGAATAATTGGAGAGGTTAAAAAGACACTTGAACCAATTGATACAGAGCAGTACGAAGAATATCTACCACAAATTATTCTTTCAATTTTCTCAGAAAACCAACCATCAGATGAAATATTGGTGAGTCATAATTTTCCTTTTGTGGAAACAGTACAGAAAAGTTTATCAGAAAAATGGGATAAAAGTATCGTGTTAAAAACACCGGTCAAGGGATGGAAAAAAGATCTTCTTGAAACTGCAATTTTAGATGCAAAAGAAATTAGAAGAGTTGTAAATTTTAGAAGAAGAACAGATCTTGAGTTCAGATCTCAATCTTTAGAGCAGTTAAGAAATAATCTAGACCTTAAACAGATTCCTTTTCGTATTGAAGCTTTCGATATCTCAAATTTAGGTGCCGAATACAGAGCTGGATCAATGGTTGTAATGGATGATGGAATTTGTAAACCTTCTATGTACCGCAAATTCCATATAAAATCATTTACTGGTCAGGATGATTTTAAATCCATGGAAGAAGTTTTGTTCAGAAGATTAAAGAGACTAATAAAACCTGATGAAAAAGATAAAAGTTTCAAACGTAAACCCGACTTAATTCTAATTGATGGTGGTAAAGGCCAATTATCATCTGCAAAAAGTGTAATTGATCATTTTGAGTTAGATATTGAAGTAATTGGTTTAGCTAAAAAGTTCGAGGAGATTTTTAAACCTAATCGTAAAGACCCATTTATTCTTGATAAAAGTTCTGAATCAATGTTTTTATTACAAAATATAAGAGATGAAGCACATAGATTTGCAATTACCGAAAATAGAAGACTAAGAATAAAAAATTTTGATGATCAAACATTATTGAGTATTAATGGCGTTGGCGTTAAATCATCAGATATCTTATTAAAGAGGTTTAAGGACGTTTCTAGGCTCTCAAAAGCCACATATGAGGAGCTGAGAGAAGTAGTTTCAGATAGTATAGCGAGGAAAGTATATTCATATTTCAATGGTGATTTTTAGATTATTTTGTACCAAACAATAATAAATTTTTCCATGTAAACAGAGGGCAATTAGAATATCATTAGATTAAATATGGTATCAAAACGCCCTGAAGTATTATTACTAGTTGGAATGTCGGGAGCTGGTCGCTCTGCAAGTGCTAATGTTTTCGAAGATCTTGGTTATTACGTGATTGAAAATTTACCAACCAATTTAATTCAATCAGTTGTTGAATCCAATGATGTTGCTGAAACAAACAAGCAATTAGTTTTAACTGTAGATGCTAAGGAGAGCTCATCACAAAGTGAGCTAACAAAAAGTCTTGATAGGCTAAGTCAGTCTGGTGTGTTAACCAGAGTAATATTCTTGGATGCTGACAACGATACGCTTATAGAAAGATATGAAGAAAATAGACGTCCTCATCCAATGGCAAAGGACTCATTAGAACAATCTGTTAAAAATGAAAGAGAATTACTCAAGCCTATAAGAGAATTGGCTGATTTGGTTATTGATACATCTGATATGAATGTCCATGATTTAAGAAAAAGAATTATTGAAGGATTTCAAGGCACCGCCAGTAGTCAAGATCTAAAAATTTCTGTTACATCATTTGGATTTAAAAATGGATCTCCAAGGGACGCCGATTTGGTATTAGACGTTAGATTTCTTCCTAATCCACACTGGAGAGACGAGTTAAGAGATTCAACCGGACAAGCCCCTATGGTTAGAAATTATGTTCTCTCATTTGAAGATGCTCAAACATTTCTTGATAAAACCAAAGATATGATTGATTTCCTTCTACCTCGTTTTACATCTGAAGGAAAGTCATATGTAGGTATTGCAATAGGCTGTACAGGTGGAAAGCATAGAAGTGTTGTTATGACTGAAGAAATTGGCAAATGGTTAAAAAGTGATGGTAAGGACGCAGTGATTATTCATAGAGATATGAAAGAATCATAATTGTTTAATTTAGATTACATTATTATCTTCAAAAAATGAACAAGGTAAATAATCATACTGATTTAGGAGACGTTTTAATTAGGTCAGATTTAAATGTACCTATGATAAATAATGAAATTACTGACAAATTTAGAATTTCTAAATCAATGAATATTATTAATAGTATTTATGAATCCTCAAGAACAATTACTTTTACAAGTCATCTTGGTAGGCCGAATAATAGTGACCCAAAATTTTCACTTATTAAAATAGCTGATGCAATGTCAGAGTTACTAGATAACGAAAAAGTAATGTTTATTGATGCAATTCACGGCTCAAAAGTTGAGGAGGCAATAAAAAATCAAAAATCAAAAATATTTCTTCTTGAAAACCTGCGATTTGATGAAGGCGAAATAAATAATAGTTTAGATTTTGCTGCAAATGTAACAAAGCCTTTTCAAACATACATTTTTGACGCATTTGGGGCAGCTCATAGAGAACATGCATCAGTTGTAAGCTTTGGAAATTACCTAAACTCTTATCAAGGACCACTGGTAAGCGAAGAATTAAAGGAATTAAACAAAATATTAGATACAAATAAATCTGGATATTCGGTTTTACTTGGAGGTGCAAAAATATCAGATAAGTTATCTTTAATTGAGAATTTACTTCCAAAAGTAGAAAAATTAATGATCGGTGGAGGAATGTGTTTCACATTTCTAAAAGCACTAGGTTATGAAATTGGCAATTCGATTTTTGAAGAATCGTTTGTTGCAAAAGCTAAATTTTTAATGGATTCAAAGTACGGAGAAAAAATAGTATTACCTACTGATTTTGGAGTTACTGAATCTATTGAAAGTAATATTCGATCAAATATAAAAGTTGAAGATTTCCAAGAAAACCATATTGGAGTAGATATCGGAAATGAAACGATGTCTGAATTTTCAAGTATATTAAATGCTTCAAAATATATTTTTTGGAATGGGCCGATGGGTATTTTTGAAATTGATGAATACAGTACTGGTACGAGAGAAATTACAAAAGTTATATCAATGACTCAAGCATATTCCTCTGTTGGAGGAGGAGACTCTGTGAGTGCTATCAACAAGTTTTCTGACAGGAAAAAGTTTAATCATATTTCTACTGGTGGTGGAGCCTCCCTAGAGTTTTTAGAAGGTAAAAAATTACCGGGAGTTAACATTTATAAACCACTTATAATTTGATAATGAAAAAAATAATTATTGGAAACTGGAAGCTAAATTTAGATCATTTAGAGGCTATACAGCTTTTCCAAAAATTAAATTATTCACTAAACAACGATGTAGACAAGAAAATTGATATTGTTGTTGCCCCTTCATTTACTTCACTTAGGTCTATTCAAACAATAATTGAAGCAGATAAATTAAATTTATTTTTATCATCTCAAAACGTTTCGGAGTTTGTTGAGGGAGCATATACTGGTGAAGTTTCATCCGAACAGTTAATAAAATTAAAAGTTTCTTATTGTATTGTTGGTCATTCTGAAAGAAGAGAGCATTTTAAAGAAACAGACGAGTCAATTAATCTAAAGGTCCATAATTTAGTAAACAAGAAGATCACTCCAATAATTTGTTTTGGCGAAAGTATTGAGCAAAGAAATAGTGGTAAGTATTTGGATTACATTATTAAACAAGTTGATAGTGCAACAAAAGGACTTAGAAAAGATAAGGTTGACGAGATAGTTTTTGCTTATGAACCAATATGGGCAATTGGAACAGGGGAGACGGCATCATTACAAGATATTATTGAAGTAGTTTCTGAAGTTAAAAAATTTATCGAGTCTAAGCCTTTTTATAATGAAGAAAAAATAAAATTCGTATACGGAGGTAGTGTCTCACCAAATAATTCAGAGGAGATTTTAAACTCTAATATTATTAATGGAGCCTTGGTAGGTGGAGCATCACTCGACGTAGATCAATTCGTTAAAATAATTGAATCAATTGAATTATGAATTTAATTTTTGTAAGACATGGGCAAAGTGTTTGGAATTTAGAGAATAAATTTACTGGGTGGGTTGATGTAGGATTATCAGATAATGGGGTAAAAGAAGCATCAAATGCTGGCGGTGTGTTAATTAATGAAAAATTCATCCCAGATATTTGCTTTACGTCGTTCCTAAAAAGATCTATAGACACTGCTGATATTTTGTTAAATAAATATGAAAACAAGTTAAATGACAATTTTCAATCGATTAGAGATTGGAGGTTAAATGAGCGTCATTATGGATCTCTACAAGGCTTAGATAAATTAGAAACTGCAAAAAAATTTGGAGAAGAGAAGGTCCTTCAATGGAGACGAAGTTTTAATATTAAGCCACCACTAGCAAGTGAGAATTCAGAATTTGATCCAAATAATGATGATTTATATAAGGATATTGATATTGAATTACCACTTGGAGAATCATTAGAGGATGTTGTATCAAGAGTAGAAAAGACATTGGAAACAATCATTGACAAAGCAAAAAATAACAATGTTTTAGTCGTTGCACACGGTAATAGTATTAGAGCGATTTTGAAGATAGTTGAAGATATTTCAGATAAAGATATTGTTAATGTAAATATCCCAACTGGAATACCATTGGCATTTAATGTTCAAGATGATAAAGTATCTAAAATTGGTTATCTTGGTGAACAAGAACAAATTAAAAAATTACAAAAAGAAGTTGAACAACAATCTAGAATAACAAAGGGTTAATTTATGGATACAGTAACAGCAGTACTAATAGCAGTTCACATTGTCGTGTCGATAGCACTTATTGCTTTGGTCTTATTGAATAGTGGAAAAGGCGGCGGGTTGTCTGATATGCTTGGTGGACCTGGTGCGTCTGGAAATATTGGCCAAACTCTTGCAGAACGAAATTTAAGCAGAATAACAGCATTTGTAGCATTCTTGTTTGCTGTTACAACATTATCTTTATTTTGGTTTTTAGATTGACACAAGCGCGGGTGGCGGAACTGGTAGACGCGCAGGATTAAGGATCCTGTGGGGTAAAACCCGTGGAGGTTCGAGTCCTCTTCCGCGCACATATTTATGAATAAGACTCAAGTTATTGGAATAATAAACGACCCTGAAGTCACGTTAGGACATCTTGAAAAAAGAAACATAATTTTATTAAATGCTTGGGAGGTTAATTGGAGCGATCTCACGCCACAATATAGTTATATCCTCTTAGGTGGTCATATGGGAGCTTACGATACTTCTGATTATCCTTACTTGGAAGAAGAAAAGAAGTGGATTTCAAAAGCTGTAAATGATAATTTTAAAGTTTTAGGTATTTGTTTGGGAGCGCAACTAATTGCAGACGCACTTGATGGAAAAGCATATCTTTCAGACAATATTGAATTTGGATTTAAAAAATTAGAGTTCTTGGATAAAAACGTTATTTTTGAAGATTTCAAAAATATTGAAGTTTTTACATGGCATAGAGATACATTCAAACTTCCTTCAAATGCGAAATTAATTGCTAAAACAACATTCCCTCAAATATATTCAATAAAGAAAACTTTCGGAATTCAATTTCATCCTGAGATAAATGAAAATTTATTTGAAAAATGGTACGTAGGTGAAAAAACTAAAAAAGAACTTGAAAATTTTGATATTGATAAGGAATTTAAGAGAATTAAAACAAACGAGTCCGAAATTTCAATTTCTGTGAATTCTTTATTTGATAAATGGATAGCTAGTTAAATGACTTTTTTAATATAAGCTGTACATAGTTTTTTAATTCTTCAAATCGATCGTCTATTGAATTATGTGAAAGAAGTTTATTTCTCATCTCTATTGACATTGGTAATTTTGTACATAAATTCCAAAGACTAATAATTCTACTCTCAGTATCTATTTCAAAATCAGGTAATTGCATATCTAAACCTTGTTCAATCAACATACTTATTACTTTTTTTATGTCTGATTGTAGTTGTAATAATTCTTCTTCAGACGGGGGTAGACCAATATTTATGATTTCATCAACAAAACAAGTTGGATATTCCTTTTGAAGGTCTATATCAGATACTTTATGAATATTTATACATTGAACTACTACAAGCTGTTCAGCATTTGAAATGTCTTGATGTTCAACAATTTCAACTTCAGACACTATCTGTCCAATAGATTCTAAATTACCACCAACACAAAAAGTTGTTTGATTTTTTATTGAATCAGCTATCAATAGCAAATATCTAGGTTCAAAAACTCTTAATGCTGATACTTCAGTAGGAAAATAATTAATACCAGCTCCAAAAAATGGGAATTCAACTATCATAATTTCTGGTATTTAGGATAAGGGATATTTAAAGATAATGAGAATTGAAGACGAGATTAAATTAACTTTTGATGATGTACTAATTAGGCCAAAAAGAAGTACATTAGTTTCAAGATCAGAAGTTATTTTAGAGAGAGATTTTAAATTTAAACATACTGATGTGACTTGGACGGGTGTACCAATTTTCTCTGCAAATATGGATACAACAGGTACATTCGAAACAGCAATAACTTTACAGAAACATAAAATGTTAACAGCTATCCACAAATTTTATTCATTAGAAGAATGGGAAAACAATATCCAAAAATTAGACCCAGAATTTATTTCTGTAACAGTCGGTCAATCAGATGATGATTTAAATCTAGGAAAAAAAATATTTGAGTTAAACAATGAAATAAAATATTTATGTATTGATGTTGCAAATGGATACAGAGAAGATTTTATTGATTCAGTAAAAAATTATAGAGAAACATTTCCTAACAAAATTATTATTGCAGGTAATGTTGCAACTCGAGAGATGACAGAGGCATTAATTCTTGCTGGTGCAGATATTGTAAAAATTGGAATAGGTCCAGGTTCTGTATGTACCACTAGAAGTGTTGCCGGTGTGGGTTATCCTCAACTATCTTCAATTTCAGAATGTTCTGATGCTGCTCATGGTTTAGGAGGTCATGTAATGGCTGATGGAGGGTGTAAATATCCAGGCGATATTTCAAAAGCTTTTGGTGCAGGAGCTGACTATGTAATGTTAGGCGGTATGTTTGCCGGACATAAAGAATCCGGGGGAGAGCTGGTCACAGATGATGATGGGATTCAATATAAAGATTTTTACGGAATGTCTTCAACAAAAGCTCAACAAACTTATTATGGTGATCTAGCTGAACACAGAGCTGCTGAGGGTAAGAAAGTAAGGCTTAAATATAAAGGAGACTTAAATAACACTGTTCAAAAGATATTAGGCGGAATGCGTTCAGCCTGTTCTTACGTTGGTGCGAAAAAACTTAAAGACCTACCCAAAAGCACTACATTTATAAGGGTTACTCAAACTACGAATGAAATTTACACAGGAAGCGAAAACAATTGAATATAACAGTTTATTCAAAAGATAATTGTATATGGTGCGATCGAGCAAAAAATCTTCTCGCTTCTGTTGATTTATCCTATGATGAAATTGATTTATCTGATGATAATGAAAGACAAGCATTTTATAAAAAAGTAGGGGAAGGTGTAAGTACAGTCCCTCAAATCTATATTAATGATCAAAGGATTGGTGGTTTTCCACAACTTGTAACATGGTTTGAGGACAATGGCTTCTAACGGATCTTCGAAGACTGTTTTTCTAGCATTTTCAGTTAATTTTTTTATAGCTGGTGTAAAGACTGTAATTGCTGTTATAACGTCATCATCTGCAATGTTTTCAGAAGCTGTACACTCATATGTTGATTCAGGCAATCAATTCATATTATGGTTTGGGATTAAACAGTCGAAAAAGCCAAACAAATTAATTTATCCTCTCGGACGAGGTAAAGAAGAATATTTTTGGACATTAGTAGTCGCAGTGTTAATTTTTACGATTGGCGGTCTAGTTTCTTTAGAGCATGGAATTGAAGCTTTATCTCATCCAAAAGAATTAAAAAACCTATTTATATCCATTGTTGTATTATCAATTTCAATTGTTTTAGAACTCTATGTTCTTTATAAAGCAGTAAAAGAACTTAGGAGCAAATCTAAAACAGACACAACTTCTGTCTTTAAATTACTTAAAGAATCAACAGATGGACCTTTGATAGCAATCGTTGTTGAAGACTTTGCAGCTACGCTTGGATTGGGAATAGCATTAGTTGGCTCGATTCTTGCAAATGTAACATCTAACCCTGTATATGATGCTGCAAGCTCCATTTTAATAGGAATACTTTTAATGGTTTCTGGATTGTTTCTAGGATATGAAATGAAGCATTTAATTACTGGGGAAACAGTTAATACTAAAACAAAAGATAAGATTTACAATACTATCGAACAAAATGACATGATAAAGAATATAGAGTCATTAAAAATTATTTCTATTGGCGCAAATAAATATTTGGTACTTTGTACATTAGATTATTTAGATACAGCACAAGATAGCGATGTTGTTAATGTAAATTCAGAACTCAAAAATAAAATTTTCGCAGATTTCGAAGAAATTACAGAAATTTACTTTAATCCTGCTTGATTTAAAATTACTATATGGAATTAAATAAAAATCATTTGAGCCAGGAACAATTTGAAGTTACCCAAAACTGCGGTACTGAACCACCTTTCTCGGGCGAACTTCTTTATGAAAAAAGAGAAGGTATTTATAGTTGTGTAGTTTGTGACTTTTCACTTTTTGAATCAGATACAAAATTTGAATCAGGAACTGGATGGCCTAGTTTTTATGACGCACTTGATGATACGATTACAACTAAAGAAGATCTTTCTTATGGCATGAAAAGAGTTGAAATAAGTTGTCGTAATTGTAATGCTCACCTTGGTCATGTTTTTCCAGATGGACCTCGGCCTACCGGACTCAGATATTGTGTAAACTCCTTAAGCTTAAGCTTTAATGAAAATGAATAAAGCTTTTATAGATCAAGAATGTGTAATGTGTCAAACTTATGGAAATTTTCTTCAAAAAAGATCATCAAACATATCAATAAAAAATCAATTAGAGCTTCCCAAAGAAGATATTGAAAGAGACGAAATAGTTTATGAGAGAGATAATCTTAGATTTTATGGTGCAGAGGCTTTCATACAGTCTACATATGATCTAGGTGGCTTTTACAAAGTAATTTTTGCTTTAAAGATATTCCCAAAAATTTTTAGAGATATCATTTATAAATTTATCTCTAAAAATCGACATAGAATATTTAAATCAAAATGATATTTCAAAAATTTTTAAAGAATCCTATATTTAAATCTTTTTTTATTTTTTCAATTTTTAGAGCAATCTATGGTTTTTTTATTGTCATATTTGCATACTATTTCTCAAGAGAGTTTTCTTTAAATATATATGAAACAGGTATGATCTTTATATTCTCAATATTTTTATCACGAATAGGATATAAGGCATTTAAGAATAAACTTAATCTCTAAAATTTCCATAATTTAAGTATATGTTGTAATCATTTGACTTTAAAAATGTGATTACTTCCTGCAATTCGTCTCTTTTTTTTCCAGAAACTCTAATTGATCCATCTTGAATGCTACTTTGAATTTTTTTAAAGTTGCTTTTTAAATCTTTAACTATTTCTTTTGCTATATCTTTGTTAATACCAGATTTTAAAGTATAAATTCTCTTTGATTCAGATGGTGTTTTTTCATCTTGAAAGTCAGATAAAAATTTTATTGAAATATTCCTTTTAGCAAATTTTTCTTTTAGAACTTGATCTGCTGCATTTAATCTTTCATCTGTACTGCTTTTTATTGTTATGACATTTTCAGATAACAACGCAGAAGTATTCGTATCTCTAAAATCATATCTGTTTACTAATTCTCTATTCATTTGATCAACTGCGTTTGTTACTTCTTGTTTATCAAATGTTGAGGTTATATCAAATGTTGGCATAAGGTAATTTTACGTTAATTTTTATAATTTTGTCTGAGAAACTCATAGCTTACTATTGAAACAGCATTTGCGAGATTAATACTTCTAGAGTTATCATTCATTGGAATTGATAGTGTCTCATATTGTAATGCAAGAATATCATCAGGTAGACCAAGTGACTCTGGTCCAAAAATCATATAATCGTATTCATTTAAATTAGCATCCCAAATATTTTGATTACCTTTAACTGATAAAAAACATATTTTTTTATCCTTATTTTCGCTATAAAAGTTATTCCAATTCTCAAAAACACTGACCGAGGCTAGATCATGATAATCCAACCCAGCTCGTCTGATTTTGTTTTCTTGAAAACTAAAACCAAAGGGTTTGATTAGATTCAAGGCTAAACCAGTATTTGCTGAAAGTCTTATACATGCACCTACATTTCCAGCAATTTCAGGTTTATATAAAACAATTTCCACATAAATATTATATTCCTATTCAACATCCATAAGGACGGTAAAATATTTATTGTGATCAAAATAATTAAATTATTTTTGCCAGGTATTAACAGTTTTAAAACTATCAAAAAAGAGATAGACAATACTTCTATCTCTAGAGAGCGATTCATAGATTTTGTTAAGGTGGTAGGCCTTTTGATGATTGTTTTTAACACAACTTATCTTATAAGATTTAATGATTCCTTTGGAGAGTATATTATATATAATCTTTCATTTGATGATTCATATAAGACCTCATATACATGGTTCACAGTGGGTATGGCTTTATTTTTCTTTTCTGTAGGTTTTACAAATAAAATAGCGTGGTATTCGAATGTTGGACGTGATGGCAGTCAATGGAAATTTTTAACTGACAGAGTAAACGCGCTATTAGGACCTGTCATAGTTTGGATTTTTGTAATTACCATATCGCTCAATATATATACACGAACAACAAATGTACCCTTGTTTTTTACAAGTCAAGATGATGGGGTTGTTCCTTTGACTGAGTTTATAATGTGGCCATTATGGTTAGTGTCTATATATTTAGTAGTCGTTATTTTTAGTCCATTTACATTATTTCTTCATAAAACAAATCCGTATTTTACATTAGCTGCTTTTTTTCTCTCAACAATAGCCATTGATACATTTGAGTTTCCACTTGCTTTTAGTTACCTAAGACTTATAAATTATCTATTGTTCTGGTTGGCTATTCATCAACTAGGATATTTTTTCGCAGATGGAAAAATATTCTCATTTAAAATTTCATTTTTTATATCATTTTCTATTTTATGTTTCGGATATCTGTTTTATAAAAGTAACTCTTCAGATGAATTTATGTCGTTATCAAGTTACAGATTAATCCTTACTTCTAATGAAGATCCTCCTACACTTTATTACCTAATAGCTTCTTTGGGTCTATCATGTGTATTTTTGACTATACGGAAACCTATTGAGGAAATATTAAATAACAAAATAATATGGAATATATTTTCATATATTCATGCAAATATATTTACTATTTTTCTTTGGCACATATTTATTTTGTTCTTTATGTATGTATTTAACATTCAAACATTTTTGTACGTATTTGTACTTTTATTATTTGCTATTACGTTTGGGGATTATGAACGTTCAGTCTTTAAATTATCATCAAATATCATAAGTAGGGTAAACCCTCTACAACCATGGCCAACTCCAATTAAAGCAAAATTGTCGTACAGTAATTTTTCTTTGGCATGGATATCATCATTATTGGTTTTAATCGGAATATTTCAAATAACTCTTGGTGGTATTGGATTGTCTGGTTTCTTCACATTAAGAGAGCTTTATTTTATATCAAGCAATACATTTGAGGCTTTAATTAAATTAGGAACAGGATTGTTGCTATTAAACCTTACAATACGAAGAGTTGATTTAAAGTTTAGAATATTAATTATCTCAGCTGCACTCCAAGCCCTTATTCTTATCTCAAGAAACAGAATGTTTGATGAAATTTCAGAATTTGAGCTCTATTTTTCTAGTGGACTAATTGTATATTTTTTGTATATTGCGTTTATAAATCGTAACTATAAAACGGATAATTCGGTCTAAATATCGTGGATAATTTCAAAGGTGAAACACGACAAGCGCTTTTAAATAGAGCTTTTTTATATATAGTTTTAATAGGGTTTTCATTTTTTATATTTCTCAGAGTAAGAGCACTACTTTTCGATTTGTTTGTAGCAGTAGTTTTGTCAGTGCTTGCTGAACCAATCGTTTATAGATTATCAAAAAGGTTTAATAGGAGACTCTCAACGATTATTACTGTTGGAACAATTATTTTGGTAATCGGAGGAATAATATTTTCCATTATTCCAATAATGGTTCAAGAATTATATCTTTTATCCTCAAACATGCCTGAATATTTTGACAATATCGTGAAATATTTTAACAGTGAAGGATTTTCAATATCCAATCAGTCATTGAATCTCGAGGAAGAATTTAATAATTTATTCAGAGAATATGGTAGCGCTGTGGGAAACACGGTTGTTTTTGCTGGAAGAGGAATATTAAACGCAATGTTTCATTTTTTTGTTATATTCTTTTTTTCATTTTATCTAATTGCAGAGGGGGATGGATGGAGAATTCGTCTTAAAGATGCTCTTCCAGGAAATATATCTAAAACTATTGATCAAGTCTGGACAATTGGAGTATCAAAAGCTGGAGCATGGATAGCGGCTAGAGTTATTCTTGGAATACTTGCAAGCATTGCCTTCACAATTTCTTTTTTAATTATTGGATTACCCTCACCATTTGCATTAGGAATTTCTGCAGGATTATTATCACAACTTGTTCCTGCCGTTGGCACATTTTTAGGAGGTATCGTTCCTGTGCTAGCGTCAATATCATTAGGACCAACTTTTATACTTTATACATTGGTAGTCCTAGTTGCATATCAATTTATTGAGAATTATTTCATCAGTCCAAGAGTTACAAAAGTTACAATGGATATCCACCCAGCAGTAGCAGTATTTGCTACTATATTTGGAGCATATACTGCTGGAGTAATTGGTGCTGTATTAGCTTTACCCATAGCAGCGACAATTCAAGGAATAATAGAAATAATTTTGTTAAATAGAGATAATAGTGAATAGTTTTTTAAATTTATCAACAAACGCAATCAAAACAGCTGATTCATTGATTAAACATGCCAAAGAAGAAACATATGATGAAGTTGAAGATTCAATTAAGTCGTTGAGAAAAAATTTTAAAGCTGGTAATTATTTTGCTATTGCTACTTTTTTTATTATTTTCGGTATTTCAAGTGTTCTTACACAGGTTTTCAATGGAAATTACTTTATTCAAGCTATGGTATATTTCTCAATGTCTTTTCTATGCATATTGGCATTTAGTTTCATAATCTGGAGACTCTTAAAATGAATGAGTTTAAAGATAATTTCAATGATTTAAAAAACAATATGAACACTGAAAACTCTAAACTTATCAGTTTTCTAATTTACGGTATAATTCTTGGAAGACTTTTAGAAAAATATAAAAAATTTAGAAAAAAAATGAAATTTAGAAAATGAATAAGTCATTACAGAAATTTGTTGCTGTTGCAATATCTGCTGGAGTTGTACTCTCAACAATTGCTTATTTTTTACTCTTACTTTGATACTAAGTGAGTCTTGATAACACTGTTGTAGTTCTTAAAAATAATAAAAATAAACATTTAGCTGTTTTAAAAGATGATCAGGAGTTTGTATCGCAAAACGGTGTAATAAAATTTAATGATATAAAAGAATTACCCTCCCTTGTAACTTCTTCTAATAACCATGAATATCATGTATATGTTCCATCATTCGAAGAGTTTATTTTACTTATGAAACGTGGGCCACAGATTATATATCCAAAAGATATTGGATCAATATTGATCGCTGGCAACATAAATAAGAATTCTAATATATTAGAAATTGGTACTGGTTCTGGAGCTTTAACACTTTATTTAAATTTAATTCTAGATAAAGAAAGCCAACTGTTTACCTTAGATGAAAGTAAAAGGAATCAAAGGAGAGCACAAAAAACAATTGAACGATTCTTAACTTCATCAAAAATCAATAATAATTTCTTAAAAGTAAATTTTATAAATACTAATTTATCAAATTTTTCTTTTAAAGATATTGCAGATGAAATAGACACTATAATCACTGATATTCCTGAACCTTGGGAGTTTTTTATGAAAAACAAAATCGAAAAGAATTTAAATTGGGTATCTTATTTGCCATCAATTACACAAGTAGAGAAAATTGTTATCAAACTCCATGAACATAATTTTATAAACATCAAAATCATGGAAACTTTGAATCGTGAATGGATTGTGGATAAAAAAATTGTAAGACCAAAAAATGAAATGGTAGGTCATACAGGATTTGTAGTAAGTGCTAGGTTTTTGTCTAACTAGGCTCGATCATTATGCATTCACCAGGGCACTCTTCTGCCGACTCTATAACAGCTTCCTCTTGTCCTTTTGGTACAACAGCTAAGCCTTCAGCACCCCCAACATTCCCATCTTCCTCTGAGAAAATTTTGTCACCTTCTTTAACATAAAATAGTCCATCATCTTTACCAACAAAAACGTCAGGACATATTTCTTCACAAAGGCCATCACCAGTACATAGGTCTTGATCAATCCATACTTTCATATATTCAATAATACATTAATTTTGCTATATACAAATACAAGAGTAAAAAAATAATATACAGAATTAAATAAAATAAGAATAGGAAAACCTATGAAGAATGTGTTTAAAAGATGTCTTAAATTATTAACTTTATTCTCTATAAATAATGAAAATTTAACAACAAATTTTATTAAAGACAATGTAATTGAATACAGAGAATTAAGTGAATCTGCTTTTAAAAGATCATTTGAAAGAGATAAAGCTTTATTAAAGGACATGGGTTTTTTACTAGATTTTGAAAATGATAAATGGAAAATTAACGATGGCTATAAATTATCGGGCACCCAGATATTTGATGATATAAAAAATAACGAATCCATCAACATTGATGATTTTATAAATACTTATCAATTAATAAAACAGTTTTTTAAATCAGATTATGAATTTAACAGCAGAAATATAAATATATCAAAAATAACTCAAGCTATAAATGAAAAAAGAAGAGTTTCGTTCAAATATAAAAGTTCTTTAAGAAAAGTATATCCTCTTGGTTTAAAACAATATGACAACCAATGGTATGTAGGAGCAAATGAACAGTCAAAGTTTAAGACATTTAAAATTGACAACATAGATGATCTAAAACTTGGTACTAAATCTGACTTACATGATATCGAGTTAAAAACAATTAATTTTTCATGGGAAGAAAGTATTCAACCAATTTTCATTATTTTATCAATATTAAAGGATCATTATATTGTTCAAAAAAATAGTTTTAAACATTCGTTAATTAAAAGCAATGACGAAGGAAATAAAATAAATATTGAAATTTCAACATATGATATTCAAAAATTAATCGTTTTTATTTTAATCACAGACGCAAAAATAATACAAATGAGTAGTAACGACAAAAAAAGGTTTTTGGAGTATTTAGATGAAAAATAAATTACAACTACAAGATTTTACATTCTTCATCAATATTTTAAAAGATAGTAACAAATGGAATATTGATGATTTAACTAAAAAGCTTGGCAAAGATATTGAAACAATTGTTTATATGCTTAATATTATGTCCGAGGTTTATTCAGTTAATGGTGAAAATTTTATCGATTTTGAGATTGATTCGTCTGAAAATGTTATTTTTTTTGAATATTCACCAACATTTAAAGAATTGAATACAATTACCGATTTTGAATTGTTTAAAATCTATAATTTACTGAAAAGTAACCAAAATCTTAATATTCAAAACATAAATAAAAAAGATTACAATAATTTTTTAAAAATCCTTGATATGTATTTTGATGAAAAGTCAAAAATAGAATTTGAAGATAACCTTTCAATACATTTACTAACAGATATAAATATAGAATATCTAAAAATCGGATACGATGATCCTAAATCATACTCTATTAAACCTATTTCCATTTCAAACAATCAAGATGGAAATGTTTTAGAAGCTATTGATTTAATTGATAACAAAGTTAAAACTTTTTTAATTAATAGAATAATTGAGGTTAATGAATTAAATCTCATAAGTTCAAGTAATAAAGAAAAAATCAATTCGATAGAAGTAAAATTTAAATACAAAAACGAAAATTTTTCAAATAAGTTAGATAAAGATAATACCTTTTTTAAAGATGGATTGTGTATTTACACATTTAGAGACTTTAATGTAGCATTAGAGTTTTTCTTTGAGCATTTTCAAGAACTACAAATTGTTTCACCAAATAAATTAAAAATTGAATTCAACAAAAGAATTAATAATTTAGTAGATATGATAAATTTATGAGTCTTACTGAACTTTTGATTATATTATTTATTTCCTTGGGGATAGTTGATAAAAAACGTATAAAAAAACTTATGGACACATTTCAGAATTTCAACGAAGGACCAACTCGAAAAGTAATTGGTGATTCTAGCTTAAATCAAAAATGGGAATGGATAGAGAACGAAGAAGAATGAAGAAACCTTTTTTTGATCACCTGAAAGAACTAAATACTAGAATCTTATTTTCTCTGTTATTAATTCTTATATTTGGAATTTATGTTTATGTTGAGTATCACTTCTTTGTTGAAATTCTCAATAAACCATTAATTGATGCTGGATACGATCAGTCAAATATATTTGCACTAACTATTTATGAAGGGTTTCAAGTAAAAATTACAAATGTCTTTTTAATTTCACTAATTTTATTACTTCCACTTACCTTGTTAAATCTTGGCGTTTTTCTAAAACCCGCATTAGTAGATTTATCATGGCTATCCTTTATTTTTTACAATATATTTTTTACTATTTTTTACTATTTAGGAATATACACAGCATTGAATCTTGGTTCATATGGCATTGAATTTCTACTTTCATTTAATGAAAATGAAGTCATTCTGAGATCGCAAAATTATTATCAATTCATTACAAGAGTTGCTCTTTTATTTGCAATTACTTTTCAGCTTCCTCTTGTTACATTATTTCTTTTAAATAAAAGATTATTAAATATTCAATTACTTACAGAAAACAGAGCTGAATTATTTATATTCATATTAATAATTTCTGCAATTGTTACACCCACAGGTGATCCCGTTAGTTTGTTTGTTTTCACGATACCTTTATATGTACTCATGGAAATTACTATTTTTATACATAAAAAAAGTTCAAAGTGAAATTTGAACTTGATAATTTTCAAAAACAAGCAATCAAATCATTATTAGATGGGCTGAATGTTTTAGTTACAGCTCCAACAGGTTCTGGTAAAACATTAATTGCAGAAAAAGGCATTGAAAAATACATTGAAGATGGAAAAAAGGTAATCTATACGACGCCAATCAAAGCATTATCTAATCAAAAATTTAATGATTTTCAAAATGAAGGAATTGACACGGGCTTATTAACAGGAGATAGAAATGAAAACCCTAACGCTAATTTAATAATTGCAACTACTGAGATTTTAAGAAATATGATATTTTCTGAGGACGAACGTATAAATGAAATTGGTTTAGTAATTTTAGATGAAGTTCATTATCTAGCAGACAAAGAAAGGGGTGCGACTTGGGAAGAAATTATCATTCATTTACCCAAAAAAATAAAAATTCTTGGTTTATCGGCAACAATAGGTAATGAGAACGAGTTTTTAAGTTGGATTGTTTCACAAAGAGGTCCAACCGATTTGATAAAATCAAACATAAGACCTGTTCCTCTAGAAATTTCATTAGTTACTGCATCACAGAATGATGATCAAATAACAACAATCAAATCAACAAAAGATAAAAAAAATAAACGAATTTTTCAATTTGACAAAAAATATAGAAAATTTAAAAAACCAACACTTTCAAACCAATTAGAATTCATATCTTTAAAGAATTCAACACCCTCGATATTTTTCTTTTTTTCAAGGGATAAGGTTGAAAGCAAAGCTAGACATGCATCAAACTTAATTGGAAAAAAAACTGACAACCATGACTTAAAAGTGTTATTTGATTCTGTGTTTGGGGATCTAACAAGTGAAGAATTTAATCTATTAAATTTAGATGAACTTTTTTGGATGTGGTCAAGAAGAATTGGTTATCACCATGCTGGACTAGCACCAATTGTCAAAGAATTTGTAGAACATTTATTTATTAATAGATATATTGATATTTTATTTGCTACTGAGACACTTTCTTTAGGAATAAATATGCCAGCTAAATCAATTATGATTGACTCATCTTTTAAATATGACGGTATAAGAACTAGATTGATTTCAAAGTCAGAATTTTTACAATTAACTGGCCGAGCAGGAAGAAGAGGTATAGATAATAAGGGCTTTGCTTTTATTAATTACGACAGGAGGATTGAAAATAATTGGTTTAATGATTTATTTAATTTAAAGCCAAATAAATTGATTTCTTCATATTCAAATTCATATGGATCTGTATTAAATCTTAAAAATAAATATGGTGAACATGAAGGATTAGAGATGATAAAAAAAAGTTTTTATTCTTATCAAAACAAAATTAATGATCAATCATTAGAAAAAAATTTTAGAGCAAAAATTTCAGTTTTGAATGATCTTGGTTATTTTACAGAATCAAAAAAAAATAAACTCCTAACTGAAACTTATCGTGATAGTTTTCTAATTGGGATAGAGTTGTTGGATAAACTAGATGATATTGAATTTTGTCTAATGTTTTTAGCTTCCGGTATTTCAAATCAAAAGTATGAAATACCAATTCACGAAAAGCAAAGTAAATTGTTAAGTAAATTTTTGATTACTCAAGAAACGGTCAACATACTTGAAAGTAAGTACAATATTAAAAATAAGACTAAGTTAGATGTTTCATGGTTTAGTATTTTTAGTGAATACATAAAATCAAATAATATCGAATATACAATTACCAAATTTAATATTACGTTAGGAGATTTTATAAAGGCATCAAGAGAAGCAGCAGAAATATCACAGAAAGTTTCATTAATTTATGGAAATGAAAATTTTGATTTTATTTCAGATAAATTTAGAAATAATATTATTCAAAAATCGATGTTGTGAAAAAAATAGTAGTAATCCATAATAAAAATTCCAGAGGTAAAAAACTAACGCGTCTAGATTTGCAAAAGATTTTTGATAAAAATCAATTAAATTGTGATATTTATCAAACAAAGCAATCTAAAGAAGTAGAAGTAATTATTAAAAAATATATTGACGATGAGGTTATTTTTTGTGCTGTTGGAGGTGATGGAACGCTTAGTAATTTGATCGACGTTCTTTTAAAGAACAATATAGCTAATCCTGAAGTTGCATGCCTTCCTTCGGGTAGTGGTTCGGATTTTATGAGAACTTTTGCTTTTCCAAAAACCATCAATGAAGGCGTAGAAAGACTTAAATCGAACCAAGATTATAAAATAGATGTTGCATACATAAAATCAGAAAATAAATCCAGACATTTTGTAAATGTACTGAATTTTGGTTTTTTAGCTGACACAGTTAAAACTAGCGAGGCACTCCCAAGAGTTTTTAAAAGATTTAGATATCCAATTAGTTTTTGGGTTAAATTGCTTCCAGCAAAGAGTGACACATTTGAAATCAACAACGATTCCTATGAATTTAGAGATATCGCCTTTAATATTTCAATTTGTAATGGACAATACTTTGGTGGTGGTTGGAACATTTCTCCTAAATCAAGCTTGCAAGATGGATTGTTAAATACTCAAATATTTAAAGTTACAAAGGCTAAAGCTATGAAATTATTCTTTCTAGCAAAGAAAGGCCTACATTTAACGGATCCCGATGTGATATTGAAAAGAATGAATAAAATTTCTCTAAAATCTAGAAGTCCCATTGAAGTTGATGGTGATTATTTTGATCATGGTCCTGCTGAGATTATTGTTAAAAAACAAGCTATACTTCTAAAAATTTAGTATTATTCTTACAGAAATTTAAGGACAATTATGGCAGAAAAAGAGATCGAAGAGATAGAAGAACCTACTATGGAGGACCTTGAGGAAGATTTAGATGAATCTGAAGCTCCTCAAGAAGAAGAAGAGAAAGAAGAAGTAGAAACAGAATCTTTAGAAGCTAGGGTAGAAACAGAGAAAAAAAAGGCTGTTGATGACAATGATGAAGCAGAAGGATCATTCATGTCCGTTGATGCTGCTGAAAAAAGGAATGTTAAAAGCTCAGATCTAAAATTAGACGAATCTGTAGAAGATATTCAAGAAGATGAATTTACATGTTCTATTTGTTTCTTGGTACTTAAAAATACACAGTTAGCTAAACCACGGGCAAAGGTTTGTCACGACTGTGCATGAAAAAAAATTTCAAGATTTTGGAATAGATTTTGAAATAGAGCAACAAGAATACTCACCAGCTGCACTTCAAAATTTATTTAACAAAGAAATACAAAATATTGATAGTGTTTTGTTTGATTATTATCAAAAAATATCAGAAAACTTTGATTCGTACTATTTTGTTTTAAAAACTTTACAAAAGGGCAATTCAGATATTGTTGGCTATGCAAGAATCATAGAGGCTGATTTTTATTGGAATGTGTATGAATTGTTTATTAAAGATAATTTTAGAGAACTTGGTTTAGGTACAAAACTTTTTGAATACATTGCTGATAATGCAAATATGAAAAATTTGGAAGTTAGATCATTTGCCTTACCAAGTGATAGACAAGCAAAAAATTTTTATGAAAGTAATGCAATTACAGCGAAAGTTTTAATAATGGAAAAGAAACGTGAAAATAATCGCTACAGACCTTGATGGAACTATTTATCTTCAATCAAAGATTATTTCTGGAGTAAAAGATTCTATTCACGAAGCTAAAAATAATAACTTTAAATTTATTTTTATAACAAACAACAGTTCAGAGACTCCTTATCAAATAAAAAATAAATTAGAAAATATGCTTTCTGATGAAATAAATCTTAATGATATTGTCAGCCCTTTTGTAATTTTAAGAGACTATCTAAAGAATTTAGATAAAAAAATTTATGTTCATGGTTCATACAATTTACAAAAATATGTAAAGACGATTACAACTGAACTCTTTCCAATTGATAAATCAGAAATTATCCTCATTGGAAGAACAGATTCATTTTCTCGATATGATGTCGAAAGCATTGCTGATGCTTTTCATAAAGGCGTTGATGTTATTGCTATGAATAAAGACCTTACCTTTCCAATTAACGATCATGAATTTAAAGATGGTAATGGTGCGATAGTACGAGAAATTGAAAACTTAGTTGGATCAAGTATTAATTCTTTTGGAAAACCAGATTCCTATTATTCAGAGTATTTATTGAAACAATTCCCTAAGATTTTTGCTGTTATTGGAGATAGGGTTGATACGGATGTATTACTTGCAAAAGAGATAGATTCAAAATCTTATCTTGTTGACTCTTCAATAAAAAACTATTTGGATGAAGATATTTCAGATTTTAAGTTCGATACTTTTTCAGAGAGTGTATCTTTTATAATTGAAAATTCTAAGAACCAAATATCCAATTAAAAATCCTCCAATATGAGCTTCCCATGAAATATTATTATTTTGTAAAGCTATAAAAATTTGAGAAAAAAACCAAAAAATCATAAAGAATTTTGCTCTTATTGTTGTTGGAAATAAAAATCCAAAAGGAACCAGAACAAGTAATTGAGCATTTGGAAATAAATACACATAAGCACCCATTAATGCCGACACTATACCTGATGCTCCAACAATTGGATTAATATCATTAAAATTTAAAATAACGTGAGCAGACATACTGAACAATCCAGTCATAAAAAGAAACATAATAAATTTAGCTCTTCCTAAAACATCTTCTATGTTGTTTCCAAATATCCAAAAACTCCAAAGGTTTCCTAATATGTGTATAAAGTTTGCATGGAAAATATTGGAGAGGATTAGGCTTAAAAAAATATTTTTATTTTCGAAAACAATATTACTAGTTAGAGCAGAACAATCATTGTTATAGTACTGATCTGTTGACAACGGTTTATTGTTAAATATCTCACAGGGTATCGCAGCAAATTCATAAAAAAAATTAAAAAGCTCACTAGGATTTTTTGGTTGGATAAGTACGTAAACAATTATCGATGCAATAATAAAAATTCTTGAAATAATTGGATTACTTTTTGCTGGATTAATATCTGAAATTGGTATCACTTTGTACTCCTAAAAAGATACGTATAATATATCCTAGTGAAGAATTTATTAATAATTTCATCTAAAAAGTATCTATCAAAAAAAATATCTGATGACATTTTTAAAACTGTAGAGAAAAATAATTTAAAATACGATGTATTTGACGTCGAATCAGATTCAAAAGAATTAAATAAGATTGACCCCGACTTAATTATAAGCATTGGTGGTGATGGTACAGCTCTAAAAGCAATGCGTGTTGCATGGGAAAAAAATACTTCTTTAATCACGATTGGTCCTGGAAGATTAGGTTATTTAGTTTCATCTTCTGAAAATCTTGGAAATATTCTTAAGTCTTGGAAAAATGAGGATTACGATGTTGTTAAAAGAAAAGCAATAATTCAAAATAATGACCTTAGCCTCCCTGCTTTCAATGAAGTCGTTATTATTAAAAATTCTCCAACCAGGATTCTTGATCTGGAATTATCAATGTATGAACAAAAAGTAAAATTACGTGCTGACGGGCTTATTCTATCAACTTCACTTGGGTCTACTGCATACAATTACTCTGCTGGTGGTCCAATTATTCAAAATAATCTAGATGTTATATCTATCACACCAATCTCTCCATTTTCAAAGTTTCCAAGATCTATAGTCATAGATAAAAATAGTTTGATTGAAGTATCAATAAATAAGAATCAAAATTATGCCATTCAGTTTGATGGTGTTGTTGAAGTTCAAGAAAAAAATGATCAGAATCTGAAGTATGTTTATGGCTTATCAGATAAATCTATAAACATACTTGGCACAGATAATGATCCAAAGTTAGATTTATTTTTAAATCAAATTTTAAGATAGTCCTTTTATTTAATTCTTTATATGCTAAAGTTTCAATGTGACCAAATACATTTTTGTCACCGGTGGTGTTGTCTCTGGTCTTGGTAAAGGGATTACATCTGCATCTCTTGGAAACCTTCTCAAAGCTCGTGGATTAAGCGTTATAAATCAAAAATTAGATCCTTATATTAATGTTGATCCGGATACAATGAATCCCTTTCAACATGGTGAAGTTTTTGTGACTGAAGATGGAGCAACAACTGATTTAGATCTTGGTCATTATGAAAGGTTTACAGGCGTTAATTTAAGAAAAGACTCCAACGTTACTACAGGAAGTATTTACAGAAAAGTAATTGAAAGTGAGAGAAAAGGAGATTACTTAGGTGCAACTGTTCAAGTTATTCCCCATATTACTGATGAAATAAAAAGAAGAATTAAGGGAATCTCAAATGATGTAGATGTTCAAATCACTGAAATTGGGGGAACCGTTGGAGATATTGAAATTCTTCCATTTCTTGAAGCTGCAAGACAAATAAGGAAAGAATTAGGAACTGAAAACGTAATGTTTATTCATGTCACATTGGTACCTTTTATCGGTCCAAGTACCGAATTAAAAACAAAACCTACTCAACATTCCGTATCTTTATTAAGAGCAGCTGGTATCTCTCCTGATTTAATTGTTTTGAGATCAGACAGAGAACTTAATGATGAGATAAAGAGCAAAGTTTCATTATTTTGCGATGTTGCAGTAAATAATGTAATTAATGCACCTGATTTAGATGATATATATGCCGTTCCTTTAAGGATGCGTGATGAAGGACTTGATAAATCAGTGGATGAGAGATTGAATCTACAAACTAATGAACCTTCATTAGAGGAATGGAAAACAATGGTAAATCTTAAACTTGAAGCAAATGAAACAGTTAAGATTGCAATCCTTGGAAAATATTTTGGATTACCAGATAGCTACCTCTCTGTTGTAGAGTCACTTAATCATGCGTGTCTTCAAAATAAAGTAAAACTCGATCTTCACTGGATAGATGCAGACAATTTTGAAATAGAAAATCTACAAGATATGGACGGGGTTATTGTCCCAGGAGGATTTGGATACAGGGGGATAGAAGGAAAGATTTCAGCAATAGAGTACATTAGAAAAAATAACATACCATTTTTAGGTATATGTTTAGGATTACAATGTGCTGTAATCGAATTTGCAAGAAATGTTTGTGGAATTGATGATGCAAACTCTTCAGAATTTTCAAAAAACACAAAAAATTATGTGATTGATTTACTACCAAATCAAGATTTAGAAAAAGATGATGTCGGTGCATCTATGAGACTAGGTACGTACCCATGTAAATTAAATGATGATTCATTAGCTGCACAAATTTATAGTGATGAAGTAATTTATGAGAGACATAGGCACAGATATGAGGTGAATAATAAATATAGAGATATATTAGTAGAAAAAGGTCTAAAAATTGGGGGAGTTTCCCCAGACAATAATTTAGTTGAAATGATAGAAATTCCAGACCACCCGTTTTTTATAGCTTCGCAATTTCATCCTGAATTTAAATCAAGGCCATGGGACCCAGCTCCTTTATTCAAAGAATTTGTACTTGCTTCAATTAAAAACATATCAATAAAATCAGAAAACATTGTCTCAGAAACAGTCAAAGAAAAGTAACAAAGATTTAGTCCTAGAGTTCACAAATTTTTTAAAATTTAAAAAAGGGCTATCAGCAAACACTATAAGCGCATATGAATCAGATATAACTCAATTTTTAGAATTTACTGGTGAAAATATAATAAATAATGATCTAATTGAGCTATTCATAACTTCAGAACTAAATGACAAATCTGATAATTCAAAGATAAGAAAAATTTCTTCTATAAATCAATATATTGATTGGTTTAATTTAGATAATGAGGAATATCAGATTGTTATTGAGAAAGTTAGTTTAAAAAAAGGCTCTTATCTACCTGAAACCATATCAATATCAGACGTTAATAGATTAATAAACATCTATGATCACTCAAACTATATGAACTCTAGAAATTTAACGTTGATTGATTTTATGTACTCAACTGCCTGTAGAGTTTCGGAACTATGTGACGTAAGAGTATCAGATTTAGATTTTGAAGAAGATTTTGTAAAGCTATTTGGAAAAGGTTCTAAACAGAGAATTGTTCCAATAGGTTCTGAATTAAAAATTAATTTATCAAAGTACTTAAAATTTCGTGATGAATTAAACACTCAAGAACCATACTTATTTTTATCAAAAAACATGAATCAGCTCGATAGATCAGCAATTTTTAGAATTATTAAAAAGTCAGCAACGCTTTCAGATAATGTATTATCAGTTCATCCACACACATTGAGACATAGTGCAGCTACACATATGCTTGAGGCAGGATGTGACCTGAGGACGTTACAAGAATTATTAGGACATACATCAGTTTCTACAACAAAGATTTATACTAAATTAACCAAAGAATTTTTGGTAGAAATATTTAAGGAGAGTCATCCAAGAGCATGAAACTATATTTAAAAATCAAAAGAGCAATTAGGTTTTTGTTTTATAAACATCTCCCAGTCGAAGATCAGATTAAAGTCATGCAACAACTTAATGACGACAATCTTCTAAGATTGTTTTGGCAACTCTCAATGCAAGACAGGCATCATTCTGTGGAAGTTCTTGAGCGTACAATAAATATGACTTTTGATAATGAATCACCTTCAATTAAAGAATTAGAGTCGTTAAATAATTTATTTACTCTTTCTCTTATTCATGACATTGGAAAATCAATATCACATTTTTCATGGATATTTAGGATATTTTCTGAACTGAAAATTGTAAACAATGATAAATCTCGTTTATATCTTGATCATGAAATAAACGGTTTAACTGAGTTAGAAAAATATTCGGTTAATGATGACATTATTCAATACTATAAAAAAGAACTGTTACAGAATAAACACTTCATATTGGATAAAACTGATTATTAATGGATTTAAATGACTTAATTTCAAATCTTAAATCATTACTTATTGATTTTTCTGATAATAAAAATGAAAATTTAAACACTAACCTATTAAATCTCTTCTCATCTTTAAATGTCGAAAATGTAAGAAAAGATATTGATAGTTTTTCAGAGATTGTTTTGCTAGTTGCCTCATTATTTGAATTGAAAGCTAAAAGTTTACTTCCCCAAAATGAAGATGTTGATTGGATTGACGAAATTCAATTGATTAAGGACAAAGATTTGGCATTTGCAAGATTATTACAGTTCAAAGCTTTTTCAGAAGTTGGAATTGCTCTTGCCTCAAGAATACGCGAAAATGAAATGTCTATAAGTGCTTTTAAATATTATCAAACTTTAGATCTATTTAGTAAACCTGATATTGAAATAACTATTGATAAAAAAATATTTCAAGAAACAGCTGAAGAAGTTTTTATTAGATACAAATCAATTAAAGGCTTTGATCATATCGAGTATGATTTACCTGATATAGATGAAGCTATCAATTCTTTATTATCTAGTGTAGACAAAAGATTAAATACTTCTTTTGAAGAGCTTGCCTCTGAAGTTGAGACTTCTGAACAAGCAGTTGCAATTTTTTTAGCTTTACTTGAAGCAATACGTTGGGGATTTGTAAAAGCAGAACAACTTAATAATAATGAGCTTATTAAGATTGAAAAAAATTATGAAGAATAAGAAAATCATAACAGCGACCCTTTTGGTAAGTGATGGGCCTGTGCAAAACTCCTATTTTGAAGAACTTTTAGAGATAGATGAAAATAAACTACTTAAATTATTTGATGAAATTAATAACGACTTGACCAATCTTGGTTTTGGATTTTATTTACGATTTGATTCAACGAAATCTGATTTAGTGACTGTAAATGATATACCTAAATACTTAGATTCAGTAAAGCCTCCATCAGTTTTAAAAGGCTTATCAACACCAGCTTTAGAAACTCTTGCGATAATTGCATATGAACAACCAGTTACAAAGTTAAAAGTTTCTGAGATCAGGGGAGTAGAATCTGAATCATCTATAAAGACTCTTGAATCCCGAGGTCTTGTCTACAAGTCAGGGGAGCTAGATGTTCCTGGTAGTCCTATTTTATATTCAACGACAGATGAGTTTTTAGAGAAAACAGGCTTTGAAAGTTTAAATGATTTACCTACTATCGGTGAGTATTTCTCATCGCCGTCTGAAGAAGAATAATTGAGAATAAATAAATATTTAGCTCTTCACCTAAATATATCTAGAAGAAATGCTGATGAATTAATTAAAGCAAAAAAAATAACTGTAAATAATAAACTTGCAGTTATAGGGCAGGATATTATGACTACAGATGTAATCACATATCAAAACAAAATTTTGTCATCAAAGATTGTGTATAAATATTTCAAATTTTATAAACCGATAGGATATATCTGCTCTACAAAACCTCAAGGAAAATCTAAGACTATATATGACATAGTTGATAATTCACTTAAATATAGTGGAAGACTTGATAAAGATTCAGAAGGGTTGATGCTATTAAGCAATGATGGCGATTGGCTGAACAATATTAATCATCCCTCAAAGGGCTATGAAAAAGAATACATAGTAACCGTTTCAGAACCAATTGCTCTTAACTCTTTTAAAAAAGTTGTAACTGATAAAAACGAAAAACTTGTTATAAATAAATTAAATAAATTAAATAAATTTGAATATAAAGTGACTCTTAATACAGGAAAAAACAGAGAAATTAGAAGAGTATTTGCAAAAAACAATGTTGAAATTAGAAATTTAAAGAGAATTTCTATTGGCAATTTTTCAATAGGGGATATGAAAATTGGTCAATTATCACAAATAAACAGTAACTAGAAATATAGAATCAATATATGAAAAAGTTTGTAGTAACAATTGATGGCCCATCCGGAGTTGGAAAAACCTCAGTTGGCAAAAGTATTGCAGCTTTATTAAATTCTTGTTTTTTCTCAAGTGGATCTATTTATAGATCTGTTGCAAAATTTTTACTAAATAACAAAAACGCTCAAATTGAAGATTTAAAAATAGAAATTATTTCTGAACAGTGCAATATTAATGGTGTAATTTTTGATGAAGAAGATTTATACGATAATGAAGTTTCTGTAAAGAGTTCAGAAATTGCAAAAAAAGTAGGTCTAAGAATATTGGTTAAAGATTGTTTAATTAGTTATTATGAAAATTTGGACAAACCACTTGTAATTGAAGGTCGGGACATGGGTAGTGTTGTATTTCCAGATGCTGAACACAAAGTATATTTAGATGCAGATTTGGAAACCAGAGGTAAAAGAAGAGAAGGTCAATCAAATATGGAGGAAACTATTTCCGATGTTAAAAAAAGAGATTTCGAAGATAAAAATAGACTATTTTCTCCTTTAACAATTCCAGAAGGCGCACTCGTTATTGATAATTCAAATTTATCGATCGATGAAACAATTGATCTTATTATAAAGAACTTAAAGCTTCAGTAGCTGACCAACTTTTATCTTTGGAAATGCCATTTACAGCTTCTTTACTATTTGTTGGGAACATATTTTTTAAAAGTTTTGAAAGTGAGGTTATATTGCTTCTTAATTCTTTAGGAAGTGGAAAATACTCTTCCTCAGTTGTGTCAATAAAAAATTCTAAATTATTTGGATTTAAATATTCTGATATTTCTTTGACGATATGATCTGGGGCAGATGCTCCTGCAGTGATAGCAACATCTACATTATCTAAACTTATATTATCTAAATCATCCAGAGTCTCTATTCTATGTGCTTCTTTTCCTAGGTTATTAATTGTAGTTACTAATGCATTAGTATTACTTGAGGTACTAGATCCAACTACCAATACTTTATCAACCTTGTTTGAAATATTTATTAGTGCTTTTTGTCTGTTAGTAGTCGCGTAACATAAATCACTTTTTCTTGGTAATTCAATATTTTGGTACTCACTTTTTGCTTTATTTAATATTGGTTCCCATTCAGACATTGCAAGTGTAGTTTGAGCAAGTAATGCAACCTTATCGTTGTGAAGGTTAGTTTGATCAATATCTTCGACAGACTCTACCAATATCATATTATCTGGTGCAACACCTAATGCACCTATAGCTTCATCGTGATTCTTATGACCTACATAAATTATCTTTTTCCCATCTTCACTAAATCTTCTTGCTTCATGATGAACTTTTGTAACAAGTGGACATACAGAATTGACACTTGTCATTGAAGTATTTTTGAATTCCATCTCAACTGTTGGTGCCGTTCCATGAGCCGAAAGCATGACAATAGAATCTTTCGGTAGATCTTTTGGATCCTCAATGAATATAACATTTTTGTCTTTGAACCGTTGAACAATCCAGTCATTATGTACAATTTCGTGGTAGCAATAAACAGGTTCATCATAAATTTTAAGCATCCACGTTAGAGCTTTTATTGCCATTTCTACACCTGCACAAAATCCTCTTGGTGTAACTACATATAGATTATTTACCATAAAATAAGATTAGCTATATTTAAAATATGAACGAAAATAAAAAAAATGAAGTGATATTAGTTGGGTTGCCAAATTCAGGTAAGTCTACACTCATAAATTCTCTTACAAATAGAAAAAGTTCTATTGTTGGTTCTAAACCAAATACTACTAGAGATAAAATAAGTACTTATTTAGAAGTAAATAACAAGCAAATAATATTATCAGATCTTCCTGGTTTTGATGAAAATCCTGATGAATTTAATAGAGCTTTTCAAAACAAATTACAACAATTCTTAAAAGATGCTGATCGAATATTGTTTGTGATTGATATAAATTCCAAAAACTATAGTGGTCTTGATAAAATAAATAACCTATTGCAGCTTATTAATGTTGAAAGTAAAACAACAACAGTTTTTAATAAATGTGAAAATTTCAATAGCTACGACCTTGATAAAAGGATGTTCAAATATATATATGGTGATGAAATATTTATTTCTGGATATCACAAAATTGGTACTGATGAATTATTAGATAACTTAATTAAATTTACTGGTAAAGAAATAGATGGTAGTTTTCAAAGTAAAAAAGCCATTTCTATTATAGGAAAACCAAATTCTGGTAAATCAACATTATTTAATTCTTTTTTAGATCAGGAAAGATCGGTAGTTTCAAACAAACCAGGAACAACAAGAGATTCAATAAGTGAAGAGATACTTTTTGAAGATAAAATATTTAACGTTATTGATACCGCTGGAGTCCCTAGAAAAAAACAGAAAGATCAAATAGATCGATATGCGTCAAATCTATCATTAAACTCATTGGATAGCTCACTAATATCTTTTATTGTTGTTGATTCAACCGAGGGTATTAACTTTGAAGATTTGCGATTAATCAATGAATCAGTTGAAAATTTTTGTACTCCTATTCTTATTCTAAATAAATGGGATCTTCTGAATGAAGATGATAAGGATAGAATCAACAAAAACATAAAAGTTCAACTGAAAAAATTTACGTGGTTGAAAATATTAAGAATTTCTGCTTTAACAAAAAAAGGCCTTAATAAATTTTCAACTACTCTAGATGAGATCAATCTACAGTTAAATAATAGAGTCGATACATCTGATTTAAACCTGTATTTTAGAGAATTATGGGTTGCAAATCCTCCACATCCTTTTAGAGGTAGAAGGGCAAAATTGAAATATGTAACACAATACGATACAGAACCTCCTTCATTTTCTTTTAACTTGAGTTCTCGAATCCCTAAAAACTATATTTCATTTATTGAAAATATGTTAAGAAAAGATCATAATTTTAAAAACATTGCATTAAAAATTAAGGTCAAAACATAGATGGAAAATTTTGGATTTAAAATTGGTGTATTCTTCTTCGGTTTTTACTTAGTTATACGTATTTATCAGGTTTTAATAGCTATTTTCCTAAACAATTGATCCTTAATTATCAACTAGATGTATAAATAAAATTAATTTATCTGTTGATATCACTCGATAGATACCTACTATGTATTTATCCACTTTTTTAAGTGGATTTTTTGTATACAAAAAGGAGAAATATTGAGTAATTATAAAGGCTCAGCAAGATGGAAATTTGTTGTGCTTTTCTCAATTTTTGCAATGATTGTAGTTGCCTGTGGTGGCGATGCAGTTGAAGAAGAAACAGTTGTCGAAGAGGAAGTGGCTGAAGAAGCTGCACCTGCAACAACTGAAGCAGAAGTTGAAGAAGCAGCTAGCGCCCCAGAAGGCGTCTTCAAATTAGGTATCTTTTCTGATCCACAAAGTTTCAATATTTGGGATGCTTTAGATGTACAACAAGACTTTTGGACTTATGCAACATTAAGCCCGCAAGCAACATCTTTATTTGGCACAAACTATCCTAGTTACACTCTTGTAACAGCTCTCGCAAGTGAGTTAGTTGAAGTTTCCGAAGATAATGGTGACGGAACATTTAGTTATACCGTTCCATTACATCAAGGAATTGAGTGGAGTGATGGTGAAGCCATAGATGCTAACGATATGGTATTTACATATCAAACAGTTAGAGATTTGGGAATGTTAGGTGCATGGACATATAACTACCCATTAGCAACTGAAGGCGAAGATGGATCTGTTTCACAAGGTCTTACAAACATCGAAGCAATAGATGACTATACAGTTAAAGTAACATTTAACTTTGACCCAGGATTGTCAATATGGCAATACGGGGTTGGTTCAGCATCTATTGTTGCAGAGCATTATTGGTCACAATTTACTACTGATAGAGAAACTCTATTAGCAGCACCTGGAGATGGAGCACCGGTAGCTGGAGCTTTCGAATACGGAACTCTAGAAAGTGGAGCTTTCTATGTTTGGGAATATGACGAAGACACAATGTGGTTTGGTGGAGACAACACTGTTTATGCAAACGGTGGAGTTTCATACAATCTCGATAATGGGGTTGCACCAAAAATCTCATATGAATTCGGTGATCTAAGTGGAGATTCAATTTCATGGACTGACGGACCATATGTTGGTACTGTTGAATTCTCACTTTATGGTGATCAAGATGCAGCTTACTTAGCATTTCAAAATGGAGAAGTTGACTTTGTTATCAACCCATTAGGGTTAAAAAGAAATGCAGTGGAATCTTTAATTTCTGCTGGTGATGTTGAAGTTATTACAAACCAATCAAACGGTTATAGATACATGGCTTTCAATACCAGAGAAGGTAAATTCCCAACTGATAACAAAGCATTCAGACAAGCAGTTTCTTGTATTGTTGATAAGCAATTCGTTATTGATAGTGTTCTTGCAGGAGCAGTCCTTAATATGGACGGTCAAATGCCACCTGCCCTCACATCATGGGTAGCACCTGTTACAGGTGTTCTCGCTGATTGTGATGGTCTTTCTTCAGAAGAAAGATGGAATAAATCAATTGGTATATTACAAGACGCCGGATGGCAAGCTGATGATTGGGGAGAACACCCAGGTGGAGCTGAAAGAGCTATTGCACCTACAGGACTTAAAGGTCCTAATGGAGAAGCAATGCCTTCAGACATGTTGCTTTATGCACCAGGTCCTGGTTATGACCCAATTAGATCAACATTCTCATTGTTTGCAGCCGATTGGATGCAACAATTAGGTGTTGACGTAATTGCTAGACCTACTGGTTTCAGTGTTATCGTTGATATTATTCTCGGTGAAGAAACCTGTGACGAATGGTACTTCTATATGTTAGGTTGGGGATTAACTCCATATCCTGATCATATAGTCGACTTTTTCCAATCTGATGGTGATGCATGTGTAGGTGGTATTAATACACCTGGATATAGTAATCCAGAGTATGATGCACTTGCAGCAGAATTTAATGCAGCAAAATCAGTTGGAGAAGCACAAGTAATTGCTAAGAAGATGGAAGCAATATTATTTGACGATCTTCCATACTTAGTGTTATTTACACCACCAGTAATCGAGGCATATAGATCAAATGTAGAATTTCCTTTCACGGACGTTCTAGATGGTCTTTCAAACCTCACAGCATTACCAGGTAGTGTAAAAGTTAACGACTAATTACGATTATTAAATTGAAAAGTGGGTAGAAATACCCACTTTTCATTTAATGTTTTACACTAAAATAAATTAAAATTTAAGAGGGGAAATGCTAGTTTATACTATAAAACGATTCTTTGAGATGGTGATTGTTTTTTTCTTGTTCTTAGTAATCTCATATTTACTTTTCAACGCAATTCCTGGAAATGCATTTTCAAGTTTACTTCTTAATCCTCTACTTCCACCTGAAGCATACCAAAAAACGATAGAAGCATTTGGTTTAGATAAACCATTATTTGAAAGAGTACAGTTATATATTATTAATTTTTTTAAAGGTGATTTTGGATATTCTTACACTTATTATCCACGTACACCTATTGATTTAATTGCAGAAAGATTACCAAGAACTCTAATGTTATTTTCAATTGTCAATGTTGTTGCATTTTATACTGGTTTTCTAGTTGGTAAAATTTTAGCCTGGAGAAGAGGATCAAAATCAGAGACTTGGATAACTATTGGTTCTGTTTTTTCATATACTGTTTTTTATCCATGGTTTGCTTTAATGATGCTTTGGTTCTTTGGCTACAAAATGGATTGGTTTCCTCTCGGAAAATTCTTAGTTCCTGAAAAGTGGTACGACTCACCTTATGCAAGTGACGAAATATTTTATACATTAATCTTATTTACTACTATTTCATCTTTTCTTTTATTCTTAGTATTTATATTTACAAGAAACATTGAATCACTTCAAAAAAGAAGAAATGCTAGATTATTTGGTCTTATTATTCTTGCATCTTTAGCAACGATGTACTGGACAAATGGTGAAGCTGCTTTAAAAAGATTTTATGCTGCTGATATTGCTTATCATATGATCCTTCCAACATTTACTGTAACATTAGTAGCTTTTGCTGGAACTGCTTTATTAACAAGAACAACAATGATGGAAGTCCTAAAGGATGATTATATATTAACTGCTAGGGCTAAGGGTTTAAGTCAGAAAAGAATTCGAGATAGACATGCTGCAAGAACTGCTTTGCTACCGGTTGTAACTTCATTTATTTTTACAATTATTACAATAATTGATGGTTCAGTTCTCACAGAATCTATTTTTTCTTGGCCTGGTATGGGTCAACTTATTCTAGAAGCAGTTGTCCAAGAGGATATACCTTTAGCCATGGCAACATTTTCATTTATAGGAATATTAGCCTTGATAGCCCATTTTATCGCTGATATATCATATGCATTTCTAGACCCAAGAATAAGAATTAAAGCAGAAAATTAATATGGAAAATCAAAACGTTGATCGAGATGTAAAAGCTGCAATTAAAAAGAATTGGCGATTATTCAAACAAAGTAAAATAGGTATTACAGGTTTGGTCATTGTTATTTTCTTTGGTTTTTTAGCTATTTTACAACCTTTATTATTCCTTACAAATATCTGGGATGAAGCAACTTATCATCCTGTCGTTGGTTATGATGCAGAGAAAATATCAAGGACTGTAGTTGAATGTCCAGATCAATATCCCACCAAAGAATACCCTACAAGAGAGGACTGCCCTCGTGTTGATGAGGTAAATATTAGGTACTTAAAAGCATTTGGAATAGAGGCAGAAGTTGGTGATTCTTACGAATCTAATGTTCAGCCAGCTCCACCTTCAAGTAGACATTTATTAGGAACAGATTCTTTGGGAAGAGATATATTTTCTCAGATTATGGAGGGAAGCCAGGTTGCTTTTCTTTTGGGATTAATTAGCGCAATAATTGGTGTTGGGATATCTACATTACTTGGTACTGCAGCAGCATTTTATGGGGGAAAACTTGACACTTATTTAATGAGACAGTCAGATTTGGTATTGATGCTTCCAACTCTACCTTTCTTATTTATTATTTCTGCTTTTGCAGAGCTAAAAGTTTGGCATTTAGCAATTGTTCTTGGAACTCTTGGTGGGTTAGGGGGTACGGTTATTACGATAAAATCTCAGGCTCTGCAAGTAAAAGTAAAGCCATTTGTTGACTCAGCAAGAATTACTGGAGGAAGCAAAAGAAGAATTATGTTTTCCCATATTCTTCCTAATGTTGCTCCTCTTGCGTTGCTTTACATGGTATTTAGCGTTACGGGAGCAATAGCTTCTGAAAGTGTACTTTCATTTTTAGGTCTTTTAAACATTGATATGAGTTGGGGAATAATGATTTATCTTTCACAAACAGAAGGATTTATATTTACTGGATTGAAATATTGGTGGTTAATTATACCTGCGGGATTAGCAGTCACATTATTAGCAGGTGGATTTTATTTAGTTGGTAGAGGTTTAGACGATGTATTTAATCCTAGATTGAGAAGAAGATAATGCCTGATTTATTACTTGAAGTTAAAAATTTATCAATGCATTATGACACATTAGATGGAAATGTTGATGCAGTAAAAGATATATCATTTAGTGTAAAAAGCGGTGAATCATTTGGTTTAGTTGGTGAATCTGGTTGTGGTAAAACTTCTGTAGCTATGACATTGCTTCAGTTACAACCAGACAATTCAGTAATTACTGAAGGTAGTATAAAGCTTGATGGCAAAGAATTAATTGGTTTGTCCGAGAATGATCTAAGAAAAGTTAGATGGGACAGCATAAGTATTGTTTTTCAAGGGGCTATGAATGCATGGAATCCTGTAATTAAAATAGGTGAACAGATACGAGAAGCTATGAGAGAGCACTATCCAGAGAATTCAAAACAAGAAAACATAGAAAAGATTGATGAATTATTTAAAATGGTCGGTCTTGATGGATCAATATCTGAAAGATTTCCTCATGAATTATCTGGTGGAATGAAACAAAGAGCAGTAATCGCTTTAGCTTTGTCATGTGATCCAAAAATTATTATTGCAGATGAGCCCACAACAGCACTTGATGTTGTGATTCAAGATCAAATCTTAAATGAAATAAAAAAAGTACAAGACTTACTTGGTCTTAGTTTAATCTATATTTCTCATGACATTGCTGTAATTGCTGAAATGACTGATAAAATTGCCGTAATGTATGCTGGTTCTATCGTTGAAATGGGACCAACCAAGGATATATTTGAAAATCCTGTACATTCATACACTCGTGCTTTACTTGATTCTACACCTTCAATAAGAGGTGAAAAGAGAAAATTAAAATCATTAGACGGTGAGCCGCCAAGTTTGATTAATAAAATCGATGGTTGTTCATTTGCACCTAGATGTCCAGATAGAGAGACTAAATGCAACCCAACTGAACATATGAGATTAGTAGAAATTGCTCCCGATCATTTTGTTGATATTTGTAGTCAAGGTAAACAGTAATTATGAGTAATAATTTAATTGAAGTAAGAAATTTGGTAAAGCATTTTGAAGTATCAAAAAGTGTTTTCTCAAGAAATAAAAAAATTGTAAAAGCTGTTGATGGTATTAGTTTTGATATAAAAGCTGGTGAGACCCTTGGACTTGTTGGTCAAAGTGGTTGTGGAAAAACGACAACTGCTCGATCTCTTTGTTTATTAGATCCAAAAACTTCAGGAAGTGTTAATTTTTATAATCCTGATACCCAAAATATGGAGTCTATTGACAATATTGATGAAGATGGAATGCGAATATTTCGAAGGAATATGCAAATGATTTTTCAAGATCCTTATGAGTCTTTAAATCCAAGGTGGACTATCAAAGATATAATTAAAGAACCTTTAGATATTCATAACATTGGTTCATTTAACGAAAGAGAAGAAGCTGTCATGGAAATTCTGAGGACAGTAGGTCTAACCCCTCCAGAAAATTATTTAAATCGTTATCCTCACGAAATATCTGGTGGTCAGAGGCAAAGAGTATCAATAGCAAGAACACTAGTAATGAAACCTAAATTTGTGATTTGTGATGAGCCAACATCTATGCTGGACGTTTCAATACGAATATCAATCATGGATTTAATGCTTAATCTAGCGAAAGAACTTGATGTTTCTTATTTATACATTACCCATGATCTCGCCGTTGCAAGATATATGTGTAACAGAATCGCAGTTATGTTTAATGGAAAAATTGTAGAAATAGCTGAAACAGAGGAGCTACTTCAAAACCCTATACATCCATATACTAAAAGATTAATTTCGTCAATTCCAATTCCAGATCCAAAATATGTCAGGGAAAGGTATGAAATTAATTTTGATGAACTAGATAAAATCGTTAAAGATAATCCTAATGAACAAATGGTTGATGTAGGTAATAATCATTTTGTTGCAACTCATGAGACGAAGGAATATTTGATTGAATCTTAAAGATTTATTTCTTTTACCTAATCTAATTACAATTGGAAGATTATTTTTTTCAATATATTTATTTACCCAACATCTTATTTCAGACTTTTCAATATCAATTTTAGTTTTAATAATCGCTCTTATAGGGATCTCTGATTCAATTGATGGAATTGTTGCTAGAAGATTAAATCAAGTCAGCAGGCTCGGAACAATACTTGATCCTGTATGCGATAGGATTGTATTTTTGTTATTGCTATTTTGGTTGACTGATATATTTCCAGATTGGTTTTTTTATGGAATATTGATTAGAGAAACGCTAGTTATATTAGGTTCCCTTAACGTTCTTACTAAAACAAAAACATTAAAAGTTTCTAATTTTGGGAAATTTGGAACTGTCCTTATTTTTTTCTCTATTTGTTTTTTTGTTATAAATAGTGGGAATGAAAACATATTTTTTACATATTTTGGGTTAATTTCATTAATTTTTTACTATTTTGTAGCGCTAGAATATTTCTATAAGATATTTATAAAAAAATGAATAATGACACAATTCCATTTGAAGACTCTATATTTATAAACCAAGAAGCTAAATACATATTATCTTTATTAAATGAAGATACAAAATCCTCATCATGGCTTCTAACAAACGGAATACACAAAATAGGAAGACTTGAGACAAAGGAAATAATTCTTGATGACATAACAGTTTCTCGAAATCATGCTTTTATAAGTGTCGATGATGAGATTGTGACGATTACAGATGAAAAATCCACAAATGGTATATTTGTAAATGGTGAATTAACTGAAGAATCTGTTTTAAAGTCAGGTTTTAGAATTCAAATAGGAAAATTTAACTTAATTATTACAAAAGTTGATAAAAAATGAATATTGGTGATACTGTAAAGTTGATAAAAAAAGAATATCCATCAGTTACTATTTCACGGATAAGGTTTTTAGAAAAAGAGGGTTTATTAAAACCAAAAAGATCAAAAGGTGGAACAAGATCTTTTACTGAAAAGGACGTACAACGAATTAAGAAAATCTTAGATTTACAAGAAAATCAATTTTATTCGTTGAAAGCTATAAAGAATAATCCACAATTATTAAGTTCTAACTCATCAAACTCAAAAATTGTAATTAGAGAATACTCCAAACACGATGCTTTAAAAAAGGCAGGATTGAGTGAGAAAGATTTTGATGAACTAGTCGATTATAAATATGAACAAAACAAAAATATTTACTCTCAACAAGACGTAGATAGGTTTTCATCACTTGCTTACCTATTCTCACTTGGTCTTGGAGTTAAAAATCTCTCTGTTATTAAATCAATGTCAGATAGGGGAGTAGGCTTTTTTGAAACATATTTTCAAATTACTGACAATGATCCTGAAGAAATTAAAATCGCTATTGATAAATTTTCTGATATTATTGGGAGCTACATATTAGAAGATTTATAGCGTTCTATTTATTTTCAATTATATTATTTACAAATATTGCATATGCATCTGAAGTTGATGAAGAATTATTAACTACTGAATATTATCTATCTTATGATCTCGACAATGATCAACTTATGTATTTCAGAAATATAAATGAAATTATTGCTCCAGCTTCACTCACTAAATTGATGACTTCATTGATTCTTATAGAAAACTACAACTTGAGTGATTATATTGAAATTTCTTTACCATCTGATTACATGTATGAAGGAAAAGTAGCTTATCTTAAGTCTGGCCAAAAAATGACAGTTGAAAGTTTATTAGAGTTCATCCTTATTTATTCAGCAAACGACGCATGTTTTGCTGTTGTTGAACTATTTACTGAAAACACCGACGACTTTTCTAATTTAATGAATAAAAAAGCTCAGGAATTGGGAATGAATAATACTAATTTTAAAAATCCTGATGGCTTAGATCAAGAAGGTCATTTTACAACTTTAAATGATCTATTAATCCTTTCAAAAGAAGTTATCAACAATTATGAATTGTTATCGATAATTATGAGACAAAGTTTTATATCAAATATTGAAGGTGAAGATAAGGTATATCTAAACACAAACAAATTAATCGACCGTAATTTTTATGGCTTAAAGACAGGATGGACTAACAATGCGGGTCTAACTTTTATTGGTTTAAATCAATCAAATGACAGAAATATTTTAACAATTGTAAACAAGTCTTTCGTAAACGAAAAAAAAGACAATCACTTTATCGATACACAGAATCTTTATACTGCTTCAATTGACACTTATGTTAATAATGTTGTTATTGATACGAATATCGATATATATAGAATACGAAATAGCTCAGATACATTGACAATCAAATCTACTAGACCTTGGTACGTGTTTGGAAACAGATTTAAAATGACAAAAATTTTGTTAAATGAATTTAGTGAAACAAAATTCAACTACATTATGAATGAGGATTTATATAATGTTAAACTTTCTGACTCTATTAATTCAGTTAAATGGGAATTTAATTTAACACGCTTTTTTTCTAATTTTGCAAATAATAATTGATAAATTACACATATTGTTTTTTAAATTATTATGAACTTATCTATTCTTAAATTATGAAAAAGAATATTAATGTTGAAGTAAACAGCATCAGATTAGAGGAGAACACTGAGACACCAATAATGCTTTTACTTGACCCTAACAGCCAGAAAGTTTTACCTATCTGGATAGGTACTATTGAAGCAGTATCAATTGCTTACGCACAAGAAGGAATAAAACATCCAAGACCACAAACTCATGATTTAATTATTGATATTATTGAATCTCTAAATGGAAATATTGATGAAGTTGTTATTTCAGATCTTCATGACAATACTTATTTTGCAGAAATTATAATTCTTGGAGACCAAGGTAAGGTTTCGTTATCAGCTAGACCAAGTGACGCAATAGCTCTTGCATTAAGAGCAAATACTACTATTTCTGTTAATGAAGATCTTTTTTTAAACAATTCAATTGATTTAATACACGATAAAGCCAATGAAATTGAGGAATTTAAAAGTTTTATTGAAAATATAAATCCAGAGGATTTTGCATAAAACCTTGATTATATATTTTTTGCTAGTAAATTAACCTTATGCAACAGGGTTACACAGGTCCAGAAGTTTGTAATATTACTGGTATATCGTATAGACAACTTGATCATTGGACAACAACATCACTAGTTGATGCTTCAATTAGAAATATAAAAGGATCTGGATATCATAGAATTTATTCATTTCAGGATATTATAAAAATTAAGTTAGTGAATAAATTGAGAGAGGCTGGAGTTAGTCTACAAAAAATAAGAATTGCTCTTAAAAATGTTAAGCAAATTTTAGGGAAAAATATTAACATATCAGACGTCTCAATTTTTTCTGATGGTAAATCAATATATGTAATAACAAACAATAATGAAATGTTAGATTTAATTAAACAGGGACAAGCAGTCTTTGGTATTTCACTGGGGCCAATTCACACTGAAACGGAAGCAGAAATTCATTCTCTTTATCCAGATAAAATTTCTGTAACGAATGCATGAAATTTGCTCATCCATCCGAAAAAACATTTTCAGAACACTTAGATTTATTTGACATTGAATGGATATATGAGCCTGTTAGCTTTCCTTTGGAGTGGGGTAGTGGGTCAATAAAAAAAATGTTTACACCTGATTTTTACTTACCTACGCTCAATTTGTTTGTTGAGATCACGACAATGAATCAAAATCTTATTACAAAAAAACGAAAAAAGTTAAAAATGGCACGTAAACTTTATCCAAATCTTAACTTTAAGCTTTTTAACGAAGAAGATTTTTACAATATACTTAGTAAGAATAATTCAGAAATTATTCAAGAAACTATAGCTAGCTGATTCTTCTAATAGTTTATTTGCATTTTTTATATCTAAATTTTCTAGAATAGTAATTTCTTTTGATATATTTGTGTTGCTCATAAGTCTATTATCGGTATTAATCGTAATAGGAAAGTTTAGTTCTAATAAATTTTTTACTGGATGATCTTTATAGTCAGAGTACATATTTGTGTGTATGTTTGAGGTAATACAAATTTCTAGTGGAATATTATTTTCATGAATATATGTTGCTGTAGGTCCAAATAAGCCTGTTTCCAGGTCAATATCTTCAATTATTCTTACACCATGCCCAATTCTTTTTGCACCATTTTCTAATGCTTCTTGAATAGAATTGACTCCATCACCTTCACCAGCATGTATCGTTAAATTTACGTTATTTTCAACCAATTTATTGAATTCATTACTAAATAATGAAGGTAGAAAATTTAATTCAGGGCCAGCAATATCAAAACCAATGATTTTGTCTTTGTAATCAATGGCAATTTCAGAAACTTGTTTAACGTTATTTAAATCATTTCTCATTCCACACAAAATTAGACCAGATTTTATACCATACAACTCCTCAGCCTGTTTAAAACCAGAATTAATAGCATCAATTACATTTTCAGCCGTTAATGAGCTGTTAACCGAATAAAGGGGAGCGTATCTGCTTTCATAATGTGTAATTCCGTCGTTATGCATATCTTCTGCTGCTTCAAAGGCAATTCTTTCAAGATTTTCAAAACTATTCATTAAAGCTGTTGTATGAACAAAGGCTTCAAGATACTCTTCAAGAGATTCTGATGATTCTCTGTTAAAAAAACTTTCAATATCATCAACATTAATTAGTGGTAGATAATTGTCCTTAATTGCAAGTTCTTTTGCGGTTGATGCCCTTAATCCACCGTCTAAATGATCATGCAATACAGCTTTATGCATAACGCAACATAATATATATTATAGGACAAATAGATATTACTAATTTAAACATATATTTCCTTTAAAACACTCTCCCTGTGGGTAATTGGTAGCCAATGTCCAGCACCGGGTATCTCTGTAATCTTAACATTGGTTCCACTTGACATAAGTCTTTCTCGCATTTTGTCATTTAATTTTACAGCAGCATCAACTTCACCAAATATAAAATGTACAGGTGTATTTACTTCTTTTCTCCAAGTTGAGCTTAGTTCTGAGTTTAAATCTATATTCGCATACCATGCAATTGGTTGATCGAGTGAAGATTCATCAAAGTGTTGAATTAAATCGATAATTTCATTTTCATTCATGACACAACTTTCTGATATGTAATTTATAAATACGTTTTCTAGTGAAAGGTCTACGTTCTCTCCTATTTGGTTATTCCTTCTATATGCAGATCTAAAGAAAGACTCTAGATTATTATCAATAATATTTGCAGACTCTTTAACATTTTGAAATGATGATATGTAATGAGGTTTTTCTTTGTAAGTTAAATTACTGTATACAGCCGATAGAGGAAATTCAGTTCCACCACATATAGAAACTACTTTATTTATATTAATATTTTCACGTGATGTTACTGCCCATGCAACTATAGATCCCCAATCATGCCCGACAATTGATAAGTTTTGATCAAGGTTAAGTTTTACTATTAACTCTTCAATATCTTTTGAAAGTTCTTCGATGTTAAAAGAAAGTACATCAAAATTATCTAATCTTGATAACGGATATCCCCTTTGTTCTACGATTGTAACCCTGTAACCATTTTCTATTAATTCTTTTTTTATTTCATTCCACATGTACATACTGGATGGAAATCCATGAAGTAATAAGACATCACTCCCCTGACCCTTTGTTTCATAAGATAAAGAAATGTTGTTTAAATTTATTTTTTCCATGTAATTAAATTATTTCTCCTTAGAACAACAATTGTCAGACACAATGCAAAAAATGCCCATTGAAATGCGTAACTTAAATGTGGAGCATCATATGGTTCTTCTAAATTTATACACTCTACCCCACTTCCACAATCATCAATTAAGACAATATAGAATTCAGGAAGTTTAACTCCTGTTTCACTTTCTATAAATAATTTATCTATTCGAAATAAATACTCCGAATCAGGTATATCATCTTGTCCAACACCCTGAATATCGTAATTTAATAATCTTCCTCTAAAAAATGGATTCTTGTATAAAAATGTCTTATTTGCATTTTTATTTAAAGGAACCCATCCATTATTAATTAAAAAATATTTATCTAAATTTGTCCTATACAAGCTAATAAGGTGATATCCATTCTCTCCATTATGGACACGTGATCTTAAGTACCAAGTTCTTGCCAGTTCTATATCCTCAATATTTTCAGTTAATTGAACCTTCGTAAATTCTTCATATTTATTATTTGCATCATATAGATCTGACACGGTTATTTCATTTATATTTTCTTTTGAGTCAATCGAGTCAATTATCTGTTTGTCTTCTTGATACCTCGTTAATTGCCAATATGAAAGACCTATAAATATAAATACAACAATAAAACCAAAATAAAAAAGATTTTTATGAGGTAGTTTTTCTAACATTTCCAGGAAGTATTTCCTCTTCTTTTATCTCCATAGCTAAAAATGTTGTCATAAATACCAGTTACACAAACACCGCCAAAATACATATCAAATGAGTCAGTTATTGTTGTATTTTCATTGATGTTGTTATATCCTGGTTCTGCTCTTACTCCTCCATCAGCATTTACATGAAATCTAGGCATATCAATTGAATCTTTCCATGTGTTGCCATTTGTGTAATTTGTTAAAACTTGAGCAATAGCTGAGCTTATTCTGTCAGCTCCAGGAGAACCAATAGTACTGACACCCTCATTTGATTCAATAATTAATGGGCTCATGTTCGATATCAATCTATCTCCCTTAGTGTCTCCAAGAAAACCTTGGGGATTTAGCTCAATTTCTCCTAAAGAGTTATTGAAATACATACCCGTATTTTTACATAAAACACCAGATCCATAACCACTTGAAAAGGTTATTGAAAAATGAAAATTATTTTTATCAGATGTGTTTACCTGTATTGTAGATGAAGACGGTTTAATTTTTGATATTTCATTATTGATTAGGTCACCCCTACCACCAAAAAACTCATATTTATTTTGTCTATCCAAATAAACATTTTTAAGAGTTTCTTCAATATTTTGGGATTCTACAGATAACGCATTCAAGTACTTAAGTACCATTAAGCCACCAATTGATGGACCAGAATGCCCTGTTAATTTTAAATTTTTGTATTGATATTCAAACTTATTTTCTTCAATTAAGTCATATCCATTGAAATCATCTTGCGTAGCATGCCCACCTTCAATCTTCAATGTTTCAACTATAGATTTGGAAATATCCCCAATATAAAAATCATTGAATCCTTCATCTGACATATGACTTAACGTGTCAGCTAATTTATCAAGTTTAACAATTCCATTTTCTAAATCTTCATGCACATTAGCTAATGCAATTTTTGATTGTTCATGCCACATGAACATTGGTTCTAATGAATGAATAAAGTAGTCTTTTGTTGGTTGAGTTAATTTAAAACCTTCTTTGGCAGTTTTTATAGGAAATTCTAATAGTTTATCCAATGGAAGAGACGCATATCTTTCGAAAATTAGGTTAAGAATTTTATAAATACCTGGAACAGCAAATGTATTTGCACCTTTGCATGTTTCAACATGACCACCGTAAGTCATTGAAATTCTATGTTCTTCATGATCATTCCCATCAAATTTTTTGGGAGATACAAAATAACCATCTACTGAATGGGTTGAATTCTTATCACCATCATAATAAGTTAAAAGCCCAGAAGCAGTAGGAGCAACAACACCAAGATCTGTAACCATTGATGTAATTACACTTGTAATCAATATATCTGCAGCATTGGGATTTAAATCTTTAATTGATTCAGCTGCTTTTGAACTGTATTCTGCTGTACTTGCTAATGAAACATTCACTGTAAACATTGTAGTTTATAACTTTTGTATGCAAAAATGTATATATGAACGCAGACGTAACAAAGTTTGATAACGAAATATATCAAATTGATGTTCATATGGAGGGTAAACCTCAAAGAATGTCATGTTATTACATAGATACATCAGATCCAATACTTATTGAGGTAGGTCCTTCAAATTCATTTCCATATTTGATTTCAGCATTAGAGTCTCTTGGAATACAAGATATAAAAAGAACAGCAATTACACATTTACATTTAGACCATGTAGGTGGCATTGGACATTTAAACGAAAAATATAAAGAAAATTTTGTATACGTACATGAGTTAGGTTTGAAACATTTACCAAACCCAGAAAGATTATGGAGAGCAGTTAGCGATGTTTATACAGAAGAATGGCTCAAAAAAAATTGGGGTGAGATAAAACCTATCCCTTTAAATAAAATTAAATCACTTAATGATGGAACTGATATAAAGCTTGAGACATATAGAAACCTTAAAGCTTTGTATAGTCCTGGACATGCCAAGCACCATTACACTTTTTATGATGAATACTCTGGCACATTATTTATGGGAGATACACTTGGACTAATATATCCACATGGAGATTTTGTCCAACCAAATCTACCTCCACCTGATTTTAATAAGGATATTTTATTTCAAACTTTAGACAGTTTTGAAAATTTAGAATTAAACAAGTTAGCCATTGCTCACTTTGGAATACATGAAAATCCTAATCAACTTATTAATGACGCAAAAGAAAATATTGAAAATTGGCTTTTATTTATTAGTAATTTAAAAAATTTAAGTAATGAAGAAGCTAGTAATGAATTAGTAAATTGGCTGATAAATAATTATGAGTCACTTGGCATTGATAATGAAACAATAAATAATTACATTGGAAATGGGAATTTTGAAATGCAAGTTATTGGAATTAGAAACTATCTTGAGAAGGTCGATTAATTTTATTTCGTAGGAAAAAGAAAAATGGAGCAATTATAAATTCGGGCAAGATACCTACGTAAAAATAAATATCTACCACTACTCCTCCTCTTGTAAATATTGATATAATTCTTGCAATCAAAACTGATGTCCACATTAACACGAGAAAGTCTAGGTACTTAGTTTTTTTAGTTCTTAAATAACCTATGCATGTGACAGCACATATAAGGTAAAGTGATAAAGGATAAGTCAATAAATTCAATTTTCCATTTCCTCCGGTGTCAATTAAGGCTAATAAATCAAGATAAGATTCATCAAAAAAAAGAAGAAACCTACTATTGGGTATGAAGACAGAGTAAATAACTGTAAGTCCCATAACAATCAATAAACCGAATATAAAGAGATCAAGAATTTTATTGATGCTTAAAGATTTCATTTCAAATATTATAAATGAAAAACCCCTAGTTTCCTAGGGGCTCTTCAATAAATATCGGCAGTGTTCTACTCTCCCAGAGGGTTGCCCCTCAAGTACCATCGACGCTAGTGGACTTAACTTCCGTGTTCGGAATGGGAACGGGTGTATCCCCACTGCTATCACCACCGTAATACTCAACTTCTTAAAAATTCTATAGCAAGCGCTCATACGCCGTCTTCAGTTCAAGCCCTCGACTTATTAGTATCAGTCAGCTGAATACATTACTGTACTTACACTTCTGACCTATCAACCTCATGTTCTATAAGGAGTCTTACCCGGTTAATCCGGTGAGAGTTCTTATCTTAGAAGGGGCTTCGCACTTAGATGCTTTCAGCGCTTATCCTTTCCGAACGTAGCTAACCAGCCGTGCCCTTGGCAGGACAACTGGCACACCAGCGGTTCGTTCATCCCGGTCCTCTCGTACTAGGGACAACTTTCTTCAAAACTCTTGCGTGCGCGACGGATAGGGACCGAACTGTCTCACGACGTTCTGAACCCAGCTCGCGTTCCTCTTTAATAGGCGAACAGCCTAACCCTTGGGACCTGCTCCAGCCCCAGGATGAGAAGAGCCGACATCGAGGTGCCAAACACCCCCGTCGATATGGACTCTTGGGGGGTATAAGCCTGTTATCCCCGGAGTACCTTTTAGCCGATGAGCCATGGCGCACCCACATGCAACCATGGGATCACTAGTTCCTACTTTCGTACCTGCTCCACTTGTTTGTGTCACAGTCAAGCCACCTTTTGCACTTACACTCGATGCGTGATTGCCGTCCACGCTGAGGTGACCTTAGAGCGCCTCCGTTACTTTTTAGGAGGCCACCGCCCCAGTGAAACTGCCCACCAGACAATGTCCCTGATCCGGATAACGGATCTAGGTTAGAAGCTCAATATGAAGAAAGTGGTATCTCAAGGATGACTCCATAACGACTAGCGCCGCTATTTCATAGTCTCCCACTTATCCTGCATACTGCACACCAAACTTCAATATCAAGTTGCAGTAAAGGTTCCGGGGTCTTTCCGTCCTGTCGCGCATAGTGAGCATCTTTACTCACATTGCAATTTCGCCGAGTCTCTGGTTGAGACAGTACTCAAATCGTTACACCATTCGTGCAGGTCGGAACTTACCCGACAAGGAATTTCGCTACCTTAGGACCGTTATAGTTACGGCCGCCGTTTACTGGGGCTTAATTTCAAAGCTTCGCCGAAGCTAACCTCTCCACTTAACCTTCCAGCACCGGGCAGGTGTCAGAGGGTATACGTTGTATTAGAACTTTGCACCCTCCTGTGTTTTTGATAAACAGTCGCTTGAGTCTGATCACTGCGGCCCGTTCAAGCTCATAAAGTTAATTAATCACTTTACTTGGGCGTTCCTTCTCCCGAAGTTACGGAACTATTTTGCCGAGTTCCTTAACCAGAGTTATCTCGCTCGCCTTAGTATTCTCTACTTGTCCACCTGTGTCGGTTTGGGGTACGGGCACTAAAAAAACTAACTAGAAGTTTTTCTTGGAAGTATGGAATCAATGACTTCGCCTAAAAGCGGCTCGGCATCATGTCTCAGAATATGTGACTAACGGATTTACCTATCAGTCTTCCTACACATTTACCCCAGGATAACCATCACCTGGGCTCATCTATCCTTCTCCGTCGCTCCATTGCTAACCTAGTAATATGTGGGTCGGTAGGCCCCGAAGGGCTTTCCTTAGCAACATATATTCGGTTTGGGCGCTTAATTAGTGGTACAGAAATATCAATCTGTTATCCATCGACTACGTCTCTCGACCTCGCCTTAGGTCCCGACTAACCCTGGGCGGACGAACCTTCCCCAGGAACCCTTGGACATTCGGCGGAAGAGATTCTCACTCTTCCTTCGCTACTCATGCCAACATTCTCACTTGTATGGTCTCCACGACTAACTCACGTTGTCGCTTCGCTGTCCATACAACGCTCTCCTACCGATTTTATCTTCTGGATCGAAATCAGAATTAATAAAATCCCATAGCTTCGGCAGTATATTTAGCCCCGTTACATCTTCCGCGCGAGAACATTCGACCAGTGAGCTGTTACGCACTCTTTAAAGGAATGGCTGCTTCTAAGCCAACCTCCTGGCTGTCTGAACACTCTCACATCGTTTCACACTTAATATACATTTAGGGGCCTTAGCTGATGATCTGGGTTGTTTCCCTCTCGTCTATGGAGCTTATCCCCCATAGGCTCACTGCTATATTTAAACACTTTGGCATTCGGAGTTTGACTGAGTTCAGTAAGCTTGTTGGCCCCCTAGCCCAATCAGTGCTCTACCTCCAAAGCGCAACATATAACGCTGTCCCTAAAGACATTTCGGAGAGAACCAGCTATCACCAAGTTTGATTGGCCTTTCACCCCTATCCACAGGTCATCCCCTGATTTTGCAACATCAGTGGGTTCGGGCCTTCACGAAGTCTTACCTTCGCTTCACCCTGCCCATGGATAGATCACTTGGCTTCGGGTCTATCGCATGCAACTAGACGCTCTATTAAAACTCGCTTTCGCTGCGGATACGGAATTACTCCTTAACCTTGCTACATACGGATAACTCGTTGGCTCATTCTTCAAAAGGCAGGCAGTCAGAAAATAAATTTTCCTCCTACTGCTTGTAAGCTATTGGTTTCAGGTACTATTTCACTCCCCTCGCCGGGGTACTTTTCACCTTTCCCTCACGGTACTTGTTCACTATCGGTCGCTGGTTAGTACTTAGCCTTACGAGGTGGTCCTCGCAGATTCACAAGGAATATCCTCCTTGCTACTTGGGATGACTCTAATAAGTAAAAGAATTTTCGAATACGTGACTGTTACACTCTATGGTTTAACTTTCCAGATAATTTTCCTAATTCAATTGTTTCTGACTTATTGAAAGATCTGATGCTCTTTCTAAGAGGTCCCACAACACCAACTTAACAACGACATCAGTCTTGACATTAAATTGGTTTAGGCTCTTCCCGTTTCGCTCGCCGCTACTCAGGGAGTCGCTTTTGCTTTCCTTTCCTCTAGGTACTGAGATGTTTCACTTCCCCTAGTTCCCTCTACCTGTTCTATATATTCAAACAGGAGTAATTTATAAATAAATTGGGTTTCCCCATTCGGAAATCCACGGATCAAAGCTTGTTTGACAGCTTCCCGTGGCTTATCGCAGCCTTCCACGTCCTTCATCGGCTTCCAGCGCCAAGGCATCCACCAATAGCCCTTAGTAGCTTGAACTATATGAATACTTTGCAATTGCGCTTGCTATACAATTTTCAAAAAGCCGAATGACTTTTTCACAGCTGAGTAATGTATCAGTCTTGTAGACAACCGGTGATTAACCTTAGAACTAAATGTTCTATGCTCCTTAGAAAGGAGGTGATCCAGCCGCACGTTCCCGTACGGCTACCTTGTTACGACTTAGTCCCAGTTACCGACCCTACCTTCGACAGCTTCCTCCCAAAAGGGTTGGACCACTGGCTTCGGGTATTGCCGACTTCCGTGACTTGACGGGCGGTGTGTACAAACCCCGAGAACGTATTCACCGCAACTTTGCTGATTTGCGATTACTAGCGACTCCAACTTCAAGGAGTCGAGTTGCAGACTCCTATCCGAACTGAGACAAGCTTTAAGAGATTTGCTCCACCTCGCGGTATTGCGACTCGTTGTACTTGCCATTGTAGCATGCGTGCAGCCCTGGACATAAGGGGCATGATGACTTGACGTCGTCCCCACCTTCCTCCGGTTTATCACCGGCAGTCTCCTATGAGTCCCCAACATTACTTGCTGGCAACATAGGACAGGGGTTGCGCTCGTTGCGGGACTTAACCCAACATCTCACGACACGAGCTGACGACAGCCATGCACCACCTGTATAGGGCGCTAATGCACATTATATTTCTATAACTTTTCCCTATATGTCAAGTCCAGGTAAGGTTCTACGGGTATCATCGAATTAAGCCGCATGCTCCGCCGCTTGTGCGGGGTCCCGTCAATTCCTTTGAGTTTTAGTCTTGCGACCGTACTCCCCAGGCGGGATACTTAACGCGTTAGCTACGACACAGAAATCGTTAATCCAATTCCTACGTCTAGTATCCATCGTTTACAGCTAGGACTACCAGGGTATCTAATCCTGTTTGCTCCCCTAGCTTTCGCTCCTCAGCGTCGATAGCGGCCCAGTGAGCTGCCTTCGCAATTGGTGTTCCTCCGAATATCTACGCATTTCACCGCTACACTCGGAATTCCACTCACCTCTACCGTATCCTAGTCACAACAGTATCGATCGACATTTCAGGGTTGAGCCCTGAACTTTCACGACCGACTTGTTGAACCGCCTACGAGCTCTTTACGCCCAATAAATCCGGACAACGCTCGCCCCCTACGTATTACCGCGGCTGCTGGCACGTAGTTGGCCGGGGCTTCTTGTGGAGGTACCGTCATTTTCTTCCCTCCTGAAAGTGGTTTACAAACCTAGATCCGTCATCCCACACGCGGTGTCGCTGCGTCAAGCTTTCGCTCATTGCGCAATATTCCCTGCTGCAGCCTCCCGTAGGAGTCTGGGCCGTGTCTCAGTCCCAGTGTGGCTGATCGTCCTCTCAGACCAGCTATCCGTCGTAGCCTTGGTAGGCCATTACCCTACCAACTAGCTGATAGAACGCGAGCCCATCTTAGTTCGGCTGACCTTTCCTTAAAAAATCATGTGATTAAATAAGAATATCCGGTATTAATCCGAGTTTCCTCGGGCTATCCCAGTAACTAAGGTAGGTTGCTCACGCGTTACTCACCCGTTCGCCGCTCAGTCATTTTCTGTAGTAAACTACTGAAAAGCTTCGCTCGACTTGCATGCATAAGGCGCACCGCCAGCGTTCGTCCTGAGCCAGGATCAAACTCTCCAACAAAATCTTTGAATAATTTAAATCTGACCAAAGAATCAACATGGGTTTTACCCATTTCAACTTAAAAAAGTTGAATCAACTTAATAAAAAGTTGACAAAAAAAGAGTGCTAGAAAAATTAATTTCTGCACTACCGGCGTTCATACATTACTCAGTTGTCAAAAAGCCAAAATCTCGTACTTATAAGAATAACAGTAATTGGTTTAAAGTATATTATTTCTTATTTATTTTAAGAAATTTTCGCTTTCCAACTTGTAAAGTCTTACCAATCAATTCTGATGAATTTATATCCAGTAATTCAACTTTTTGATCGTCAATTTTTACACTTCCTGACTCAATTAATCGACGTGCTTCGGAATTAGATTTAGTTAATTCATTTTCTGTTAAAAAATTTGGTAAATGTATATCTATTTCATCATCAATATTGGTTTCTGGCATATTCTCAGGTAAGTTTTTATTAATTGTTATATTTTCAAATGTACTTTCAGCAACTAAAGCACTATTTTCATCATAGATTTCTGAAACAATGAGTTTCCCTAGCATTTTTTTATAATCGAAAGGATTTGTCTTACCTTTATCTACATTTTTTCTAAAATTGGCTATTTCTGAAATCTCTAAATCAGTCAGCATGGTGAAATAATCCCACATAATTTCATCTGGAATGCTCATTATTTTTCCAAAGATGTTTTCAGGGTTGTCAGATATGGAAATGTAATTATTCAAGGATTGTGACATTTTTTTTGAACCATCTGTACCAACTAGTAGAGGAAACGTCATTGCAATTTGTGGTGACAAGTCATAAGATTTTTGGATTTCTCGTCCCAACATTAAGTTCCACAATTGATCATTTCCACCAATCTCAATATCTGCTTTTACGGCAACTGAATCGTATCCTTGGTATAGAGGATAGAAAAATTCTAATAATGAGATAGGGCTGTTGTCACTAAATCTCTTAGAAAAATCATCACGTTCCATCATTTGGGCTAATGTTGTCTTTGATGCTAATTCCATCATGTCTTGAATTTTAAGTTTAGATAACCAGTCTTTATTAGAGACAATTTCTAAATTATTCTCATTTAAGATATTTTTAATTATTGGAAGCACACCTTTAGCGTTATCGTCAATCTCGTTCTCTTCCATTACTTTTCTTGTTTCTGACTTGCCTGAAGGATCTCCAACTTGTGCTGTGAACTCTCCTAGTATTAGAACAGCTGTATGGCCATAATCTTGAAATTTTTTTAACATTCTTAAAATTGCATACCAGCCCAATGTGACATCTGGTGCTGTTGGGTCAACGCCTAATTTAACTCTTAGATTTTTTTTACTTTTTAAAAGCTTTTCTAAATCATCTTTTGGATTTATATTTGTAGCTCTTTCAATTAGGTATTCCATTATAAGACCAGTGTAAATCTCCATAAGTGTTTATCACGAGGTTTAGAATTTTTTCTTTGTTTTGCAATTGCTCTGTCAACAGGATGTATTCTTGGTGATAAAGCAATTGAACCATTTAATAGGTTCTCTCCATCTTGTTCAATATCAATACCTAATGCTTTAGTTATATTTCCTGGCCCGTATACATTGTCATTTTTCATTTTTTGTTTTCTTCTTGTTTCTACATAATTTTTACCTAATATTACTTTTCCAGATCTAATAAGAACAGCTTGGCATGACCCTTCTTTCGAAGTTAAAAAATAAAGACTGTTGTTTGAACCATAAGTTTTAAGAACCATTACATGAGGTGGTCCAAGAGGTAGAGATATTGGTATTTTTCTATTTAGCTGATTCGCTAATGACATCTCATCAGCTTTAGCAGTTCCAAATGCCTCAGTTTCGGTAATCATAATTTCAGTAAATTTATTTTTATACTTTGTTGATATTCTCATACCTAAAATATCTACAGCAGCTTTTTGTGAGTTTTGTGAAAGAATTTGATAAACTCTATTGTTTAATCCTAAGTTATCAGTCATTTTTACTTGAGTTGAGTGTTATGTTAAATTTAGACTCCAAAGTTTTCGATATATTCATTAGAATCTCTCTTGTCTCATTATCATCGTATGTTTTCTCATAGCTTCTTGTAATTATTCTAATTCCTAAATTTCTTGAATTCTCTTGTTGAAAATCATCAAAAATTTCTATTGAATTTTCATTCTCTCTAAGTAAGTCATTAATTTCATCAACTAGAAGATGAGCAGATAAATCAATTGGCACAGAAAAAGACAAATCAAATTTTACAAATGGATATTGTGAAAGGGGTACATAATTAATCTCTTTAAGGTCATTTAATTTAAGTTTATTAATATAAATTTCACCTAAATATATTTCATTGTTAAATTCAAACGTCATTTGTGTCTCTGATGCAAGTTGTCCAAAATGTCCGATAATTTGACCATTTTTAATAATTGAAAATGAATAATTTTGATGAAATCCAGGTTTCGTAATCGGTTCAAGGTCATATGAGCTTAATAATTGAGTTAATATGTTTTTTACATAGTAAAGATCTAACTCTTGATCTTTTAACCTAGTATCCGTATTTGATAAGGTAGAAGATGTCAGGAATCCTAATACAATATTCTGATTAGGTACATCCTCGTAGATTTTATTTTTAGAAGTATCAAAAACAGTATTTATTTCGAAATAACTATTTGATAAATTATTTTGATCGTAATTTAATTTGTAAACATCTATCAAACTAGACATTAGGTTTGATCTCATAAATTTACTTGATTGATCGATTGCATTAAATACCTCAACATATTTTTTTTCTGGATTAAATAAAAAATTCTTGTCATTATTTACAAAGCTTAATGTTTGGACTTCTTGAAAATTATTGGAAGTAAAAACACTTGATAAGTAACTCTTAAGATCCCAATAACTTCCTTTATTATTTTTGTGAACTCCCTGAGGAAGAGTTGATTCAAAATTATTAAAACCATAATGTTTTGCAAATTCTTCTATAAGGTCCACTGGTCTATCTAGATCATATCGCCATGAGGGTGGTGTGAATTGCACACTCTCTTTGTTAACTTCAGAATCGATCATTAAAAATTTTAGAACTTTCTTAATAAATGATTCTTTTAAATCAATACCAAGCAGTTTTTTTATTTCAGAATATTTAAGAATTACCTTCTTGTTTTTCAAGCTGCCTTTATCATCAACATTTATTTCTGAATAATTAATAGCTTGATTATCTTTTAATTCCATTAAAAAACGTTCTAAGCCATATCTCTGAATTTTATAATCAATACCTCTTTCAAACCGTATGGATGCGTCAGATATCAAGTTCAATTTCCTTGAAGTTTTCATAATGGATACTTTGTCAAAATACGCACTTTCAATAAGAAGATTTGTGGTGGTCTCTGATACTTCAGTTTCTAATCCTCCCATTACTCCGGCTAAAGCAATTGGCTTATCATTATCAGTAATAACAAGATCATTTGAATCTAATTTTCTCACTTGAGTGTCAAGTGTTGTAATTTTCTCGTTGTTTTTAGCTTTTCTTACAGATATTGTTCCAAATAATTTATCTCTATCAAAAGCATGTAATGGTTGACCGATGTCATATAAAATGTAATTGGTTATATCGACCACATTATTAATAATCCTTGTTCCAACCTGTGTGAGCCTGTATCTCATTTCAAAAGAAGAGTTAGTTACATTAAAGTTTTCTACTTCTACTGAACCATAAGAGTTACATTCTTTAATTTTTCCACTGCCAGCATTCAAAATATTTGAAATCGTTGGTTTCAGATTTGATTTTTTAGTTTTTAGTTTTTTATTGAAATAACCCGAAAGTTCCCTTGCAATACCTAAATAAGACATACAGTCTCCTCTATTTGGTGTAACACCAACTTCCCATATGAAATCATTGCTTGAATAGATTGTAGAAAAATCAGTTCCTGGAAGTAGCTTGTCATCCAATAGAAGTATTCCATCGTGATCATCCCAAAGATCAAGTTCTGAAGCTGAACAAATCATCCCATTTGATTGAATTCCTCTTATATCACGTTTATCGATTTTAAAATTATCTTTTATCTTTGAATTTGGTAACGCAACGGGAACGACTGCTCCTACGTCAAAATTCCAAGCTCCACAAACAATTTCATATATATTATTACCAACATCAGTTTTAGTAATACGAACTTTGTCAGCATTAGGATGTTCATATATCTCAAGTACTTTACCTACAACGATGTTTTCATAATTAGGGTTTAGTTCCTTTTTGTTTTCTATTTCGAAACCTAAACTCTCTAAAGCTTCAGAAATATCAGAATTAGATATATTTTCAATGTCTATCCAATCATTAAGCCAAGATTTCAATATCTTCATTAAAACTGCCTTAAAAACCTTAAGTCATTTTCATAAAAGTTTTTAATATGATCTATTCCGTATCTAATCATAGCTAATCTCTCAACCCCTACACCAAATGCGAATCCATGAGAATCTGTGTCATATCCAACATGCTTGAAAACGTTTGGATCTACCATTCCACATCCCAGAATTTCAAGCCATTCTCCATCTTTCCAACTAACTAGAACTTCAGCTGATGGTTCAGTGAATGGAAAAAAATGAGGAATAAACTTTGTCTTTAAGTCTTTTCCAAAAAATTCCTTAACAAAATATTCCAATGTTCCTTTTAAATCAGAAAACGTTAAGTTTTCATCTACTGCTAAACCTTCAATCTGATGAAATACTGGTGAGTGAGTAGCATCAAGTTGGTCTGATCTGTAAACCCTTCCTGGAGCAACAATATAAACAGGTGGTTTGTTGTTTTGCATATGCCTTACTTGAACAGTACTAGTTTGTGTCCTTAGTAATTTTTCAAGTTTGTTGTCTAAATATAATGTGTCTGATTCATATCTCGCAGGATGCCAGTCTGGTGTATTTAATGCATCAAAATTGTGCCAAGATGTTTCAGCTTCAGGTCCAGTTGAAACTGTATAACCAATAGCTGCAAAGATATCAACTACTTCATTCATTACATTTGTTAAAACATGATTTTTGCTACCTAAGTTTTTATACCAATCTATGGAAATATCATTATTATCGTTTAGTTCTCTTTGAATAAAAAATTTAGATTTGAATTTAGTCTTCTCTTCATCTAATTTAGAAGTGATATTATTTGAAAGATCTTGAAGCAATTTTCCATATTTTTTTCTAGATACTTCATTTAATGAAGATAATGATTTTCTTTCTTCCGACAATAAGGAATTTTTACCGAGGAATTCTTTCTCAATGTCATCGAAATCTTCGATTTGAGCAACTTCTTCAAGTCTTAGTAAAAAAGCGGCAAATATTTTATCGGTATTAACCTCAGGCATTTATATTTTTTTTAGCTAAATCTACAAGTTTCTTAAATCCATCAGGATCATTGATAGCTAAATCAGCCAATATTTTTCTATCAACTTTGACTTGAGCGTTTGTAAGACCGTTAATAAATTTTGAATATGACAAACCATGTAGTCTTGATGCTGCATTAATTCTAGATATCCATATTTTTCTATATGTTGCTTTCTTGTCTTTACGATGAGCAAACGCTTCATTACCAGCGTGCATCACTTGTTCTTTAGCGGTCCTTAAACGTTTGCTTCTAGCTCCTGTATAACCTTTAGCTTGTTTAAGAATCTTTTTTCTTGATTTTCTACTACTTACTGATCTTCTTACTCTTACCATTTAACTCAACAACTTTCTTATTTTTTTTGAATCACCCTTAGATGACTCAACATCTCTTTTTAGTCTTGACCATGAATTGCTACCTTTAGCCAATTTATAGTGTGATCTGTGAGCACGTCTTCGCATGAATTTTCCAGTACCACTAACTCTTATTCTTTTTTTCATTCCTTTATGGGTTTTATGTTTCATTTTTTACCTCCGTTAGGCGCTAGTACCATTGTTAATGATCTACCATCTGGCCTAGAAGTAGATTCAACCATTGCTAAATCAACAAGTTCATCTCTAAAATTATCTAAGATTTTTTGTCCTAGTTCAGGATATTCTGCTTCCCTACCTCTAAATCTCATAGTAAATTTCACTTTATCTCCATCTTCTAAAAACTTTTTTGATTGATTTAATTTAATTTTGTAATCGTGTGTATCAATCTTTGGTTTCAGTTGTATTTCCTTTACATTAATTTTTACTTGTTTTTTTCTTGACTCTCTTGCTTTTTGATTAAGCTCATATTTATATTTGCCATAATCCATTAATCGAGCAACAGGTGGCTTACTTTCCGGAGAGACTTCAACAAGATCAAGTTCAAGTTCTTCAGCCAATATAAGGGCTTTTTTTAGTTCTAATTCTCCAACTTGGACACCATCTGGTGCAATTACCAATAGTTTCTTGGATTTTATCTCTTCGTTAACATTTAATTCTGCTATTTGTTTCCCTTTCATAAAAAAAACAGCACGAAGCTGTTTTTACTTACCATACTATTTTTCACAGTAGGTGGAACATTGTTCGCTTAATTTTAATTATATAACTTAAATTATATTATGTAATAAAAAGATTATTTAAAGCTTGTGCAGATTCAGCACCCTTATTATTTTCAGACCCAGCTCTTTCAGTTGCTTGGTCAATATTAAGTACGTTCAAGACACAGTTTGAAATATATACATTATTTGTAGTTGTTAAATTTAATAATTGATTAGCAATACTTGAAGATAAAAATTCATAATGATCTGTCTCACCTTTAACAATGACTCCAACAGCTACAAACTTATCGTATTCGTCTATAAGTGAGTTAATTTTGTATATGATTTCCCAGCTACCACTTACCTTAAACTCCTCACATTCAAAAGTTGAATCAATTGAATTATTGAATCCATCTAATAAACCACTAGTGACATCTTTGTAATAATCTGAATAAACAATTGCTACTTTATTCTTCATTAAAATTATGACCCATCTTGTTTTCTTTTGTCTCCAGATATGAAGTATTCTCTGGTGTTGTCTTTCCCTTAAGTGGTGTTCTTTTTACAATATTTAAACCAAAACCTTCTAAACCTGCTCTTTTGCTTGGATTATTTGTGAGTAAATTCATATTCGTAATCCCTAAATCTCTAAGTATCAGGGCACCAGTTCCATAATCTCTTTGATCCATTTCAAAACCAAGTTGAATGTTTGCTTCAACCGTATCTGCACCATCATCTTGTAATGAGTATGCTTTAATCTTATTTCCTAAACCTATTCCCCTTCCTTCATGTCCTCTCATGTACAGTAGAACACCGGAACCATTATTTACAATAGTTTCTAATGCACTATCTAACTGGTATCCACAATCACATTTATTTGAACTAAATACATCACCTGTTAAACACTCAGAGTGCACTCTTACCATTGAAGACTCACCCTCTAAGTAATTCTCATATGTCAATGCAATATGCTCAGTATTATCATTATTGTCTTTGTAAACATGCGCAGTAAATTCACCATATTCTGTGGGCACTTTTGCTTTAGATACAAAAGACACAGGATTTGTTAATTTCAACTTATATTCGATTAAGTCTTTAATTGTTCCAATAGCTACATCGTGTTTTTTCGAAAAATTTACTAGATCGTCAATGCGTGCCATTGAACCATCATCATTTATTATTTCACAAATAACAGCTACCGGATAATGATCTGCAAGTAAACATAAGTCTACAGCCGCTTCAGTATGACCAGCACGTCTTAATACTCCTCCATCCATTGCCTGCAAAGGAAAGACGTGACCTGGAACTTTAAAATCTTGTCTGGTAGCATTTGGATCACTAAGACCTTTTATTGTTTTAAATCTATCATCTGCTGAAATTCCTGTTGAAACCCCATCTCCCATTAGATCAACTGAAGTTGTAAATTGTGTGTCTTCTTCATTATCAATACCCTGCATTAATGAAAGTTTTAACTTTGTTGCTACATCTTTTGCGATTGGTGCGCACACAAGACCTTTTGCATAAGTTATCATAAAGTTAATGTGTTCAGGTGTTAGGTACTGAGAAGATACAATTAAATCACCCTCATTCTCTCTGTCTTCATCGTCAACGAGAATGACCATCTCACCTTTTTTAAATTTTTCAATAATAACTTCTATGTCACTTATCATTTATCATTCTTTCCATATATTTAGCAAGTATGTCATATTCAATGTTAACTATCGATCCGATTTTAAGGTACTTTAAATTTGTCCTTTGGTATGTCTCGTTTATAACTGCAACACTAAATTCGTCTTTATTGGGACTAACAACAGTTAAGGATATACCATTTATAGTTACAGAACCTTTATCAACTATATATCTTGTATCCGTATTTTTAAAATGATATGTCCAAAGATTATTATCGTTTTCAACAATGTTTGTTACAACAGATGTATTATCAACATGGCCTTGTACTATATGTCCACTTAAGAAAGTAGTTAAAGTAGCAGGAAGTTCTAAATTTGTTTTAACATCCTTTTCATATTCTTTAGCCACAGTTCTACTGAATGTTTCTTCAGATACTTGAAAATTTAAGAAATCATCATTGTAATCTCTTAATGTAAGACACGTGCCATCTACGGAAATACTAGTACCTGATTCCAATCCATGATATAAATCATTATCTGTACTTATTTGTATTTCATCAATATTTCTTGATTCAATATTTCCAATCGAATTAATAATTCCAGTAAACATTACTTATTAGTATAAGTAGTTAATAGATTATCAATAATGGGATATTCTCGAATAGAATTAAAGTTATTACTGATATATTCCTCAATTGTTTTATCAATTTTTAATCCACTTTCAAGGTTATCTGATGACTTGAAATAATAAAATTCGTCAATCATATTTTTATTTAAAAAATAAGACAAAATAGAATTACCACCTTCAACTAATCCACTTTTTATAGAATGTCTCTCTAGAAAGCTAATAAATGAATCTTCGTCATTCTCAACATAAAATATAAAATTATTAAATGAACTAGAATATTTTTTTAGCTCTTTAGTGTCATTTCCCCACAAAACAACTGGTTGAGGATTTTTATATTCATAATCTAGACGTACATTCAACTTTGGTTTGTCAATTTTTAATGTATTTTTTCCAATTATGACGGAATCAACGGTTGCTCTTAAATAATGGGTAATTTCTAATGAATCTTTATTGGTAATATACTTCTTTTTTTCATTGTATATTATATGATCTCCTGAGGTGGCTACTTTACCAATGAGATATGGTTTATCATTTTTGATTTTGTATCCAGGATTTAAAAAATCATTTACACCATTTTCAATAGATACATTTAAATCGTTATTCTTTAAAAGTTCGATACCTTTACCATTAGTTCTTTCATCGCGATCTATATCTCCAACAACTATATTTTGTACATTTGTTTCCAAAACAGCATTTGCGCAAGATGGTGAGGTGTCATCATGAAAACAAGGTTCTAATGTAACATATAAAGTATCATTTTCTGTAATATCTGAATTTTTAACTAGATTATATTCAGCATGGTCCTTATCTTTTTCTTTATGTGCAGTTATCTTTTTTATTTTATTATTTTTATCAACCAGCACAGCACCGACTCTTGGATTTGGAGATGGATCATATCTAAGTGCAAATTTAATTGCTTCAATCATATGCTCAGAAAAATTGAGATATTGAAGGCTATTTAGCAAATATAGCTCCTCCCTGAACAGCTATATCAACTTTTAAATCCCTCAAGGTTTGAAGTTCTTCATTTTTAACCCCTCCATCAACAATTAATAAATTAGAGTAATTAGGATAAGTATTTTTAAATTCAGTAATTCTATCTAATAAATTAACTGCTTTGCTTTGATTAGAAAATCCCGGATTTACTGTAAGCAACAATACGCTATGTGCATTATCAATATAATCAGATAAAACATTTATATCTGTACTCGGCAATATACCTATTCCAACGTTGTTGTGTTTATTCACTAGAGAACTAAATAATTCAGGTGACGTTGTTTCACAATGTACCGTTACTATATCTGATCCAAATTCAAACGCTTTGCTAGTAAATAATTCGTTGTTATTTAACATCAAATGTGTATCAACAACATATTCTGTGTTAGTTTTGATGTACTCAATAATTGCTACTGGTAATGAAATATTATCTGTGAAATTACCGTCTGTAATATCAACATGTAGTTGATCAAAACTATCTTTGTAGTTTTCTAATTCATCAAGAAGATTATATATATTAGATGCCTGAATACTTGCTGATATTTTCATTGAAGCCCACGCATATAATCATTAGCTTTCATTCTTTTTTTCCCTTCAGGTGTTATTTCATCTAAATATAAGAGTCCATCTTTTAATTCATATGTAAAATTTGAATTATCCTCAGTATATTTATGGATTTTAATTATTTTTGAATCGTATTTAATAAAAGCAGGACCTAAAACATCAAAAGCTTTTATTTTATTTTTTGCATTGATGAGTGTATCTTCTTTAGTTATTAAATAATCATTTTTGGTGAATTTATAACTTCTAGTTACATCACCGACTTGTTCTTTCAATGAAGAATTAAAGTCGATGCTTTCAAAGTTTATTTTAAAATCTTTAGATAATTCTTCATATACATTTGATGAATAATTATTAACAATATCAATTTGATTTGTAAAAAGTACCGGACCTTTATCAACCTCATTAATGATTTTAAAAATGGTATATCCAAATAGTGTATCGCCATTTAATATTGTTGTTTCAACTGGGGATGGACCGACTAGATTAGGTAATATACTTAAATGAATATTGAATATTGAAGGATGTTTAATTAGAAAATCGTTTGAAAAAATAGATCCAAAACTTACACAGATACCAAAATCCATATCGTCATAATATTTTGAATTAGAAAAGTAAGTACATTCAAGATTATTACTTCTGCAATAATCTTCAACCGGATTATTTAAAATCTTTCTACCACGGCCAGTATTCCGAGGCTCTGTTGTCACGACTTTTATTGAATCGTAATTTTCTATTAAAGTATTTAAGTAAGGAATACTCCTATTGTCACTACCAAAAAAATACTTATAAGTCATTTCCTGGAAACCCATTAAGTGCAATTTTCTTTATTGCTTCTTTTCTCTCTTTTCTAGATAAAGATGATAGTAAAAGCTTGCCTTTTAAATGGTCATATTCATGTTGGAGAACTCTACCCATAAGCTCTTCCCCTTCATATGTAATATCTTCACCGTTTATATCTTGACAGTAGATTTTTGAATATTCTGGTCTTTCAATTTCCCAATAATAACCAGGTAATGAAAGACATCCCTCTAAAAATATTGCAGAACCCTCAACTTCGATTTTCTTTGGATTGACTGCTACGTTCGGACCTTCTCCAGCATCAAAAACAAAAATATTTTTATTTATACCAATTTGTGGAGCTGCTAGACCTACTCCAGGTGCCTCATACATAATTTTTATCATTCTCTCTGATAATTTTTTTAGTGCTTCATCAAATTCAGTAATATTTACTGATTTAGATTTAAGGGATGGATGACCAAAAGTTACAATTTCATTCATCATATAGAAATAACTTTTCTTGGCTCATACTGTAGTAGTTTTGAATACATATTTGTAATTTCATTGTAATTAGTATCTTTTGATAAATTTATATTGATTTCGTATTCATATGAATTATCAACCTTTTTAGGTCCTAAAATATATTTATTTTCGTATTTAATTATTGAATCAGATGAAAATTTAAAAACTTTATGATTAAGGTTTGGCCCCCATTTATTTCTGGATACTAGCTCTTCTTTGGTCCATTTTGTTATATTTGAATTCTTTAAAGATTCTTTTAAGTTTATATTTTTTGTTGTAAGTATGATCGTTAGACTATTATTTCGATTCGATTTCTCTATTTGTCGTAACAGAAAAATTAAACGTTCAGAATTTAATTTACCTTTAAAAGATATTGTAGGGTTTACTAATAAATTTAAATCGTATAAATCATTCTCGCTTTTTACAGTTTTGTAATCATTAATTAATTCATTTAAATTCTCGTCGTGAAAAAATAATTTTAAATTTTTATCAATATGCTTTGTTTTAAATAATTCAATACAATCTTGTAAAGAGTTTCCATGATAAATTTCTACATTACTTAGATCAGGAGTTTTATAATTTTCAATTTTATTGAAGTAATTTAGAGATGGATATTCATTGTAATAATGATAATTTCCACCAAAGTACTTATTTTTAAGTACTGACAATTCAATAATGTTTAGAGAATTAAATTTTGGTAAATTGTAAGAATAATCATTGGTATCAAAAAAATGATAATTTGAAGTTGGTTGTGGCTTTATTTTCATAAAATTATTCGCAAGTAATATGCAATTGTTAAATTTATTAACTGTACTTAATGCGTTTTGGATTTCATCTTTGCCACCAGTTTTTTGATAATAATTTATTTTTATTCCTTTTTTTGATAGATATTTATATAAATTTTTAGTTGCTTTTAAAGAAGGAGTAAAGATTATATTTTTAGATTTAGTGGATAACACTTTGTCTATTTCTGTATTGTTATAAATACTTAATGAGCTATTTTTAATCTTTCTATCTAATTTAAAATTCATATCCTTATATAGATTGAATATTAAAAAACCAATATTTAAATAATAAGAAACTGCAACGTGTTTTAAAAAAAGTAACTGATCTTGATCTAACTTACTAATAATCCTTTCAACAGGTTTTAAAGTTTTAATTTTTAAATCTTTATTATGTATATTTACAACAACAGCAGTTTTCTTTCTATTTCTAAAATTCACAGAAACTATTGAACCAATATCAATTTTATTAGATAGATTTTTAGGTACTGAATAAGTAAAAAGTTGAAACTTATATGTGTTATTTGAGATTATTTCTACATCAGCAAACAATTTAAATCAAAGTATTTTTAATGATCTCTTGTGCAATGATATGTTTATTTTTTTCTTCTGATTCAAACACTTTGGCTTTTTTATTAATTATGGTTACTTTGTTAGTGTCTGAACCAAATGAAATATCATTTATGTTATTAATAACTAAAAAATCAGAATTTTTTTCATTTATCTTTTCAAAATTAAGGTCATCATTAGTTTGAGCTGAAAAACTTATTACATTTATCATTTTATATTTTTCTTTGTACTCTTTTACTATATCAACGTTTGGTGACAAATTTAATGTCATACTGCCTTCAGTTCTTTTCATTTTTCCTTCTACTTTTTCAGGTATAAAATCAGAAACAGCAGCAACCATGTACAAATGCTTTGTACCATTTGATTCAATATTCATTGCTTCCTGCAATTCCTTTGAAGTATCAAATGAAATATTTTTAGCTCCAGCAACAGGAGATATTGTTTTCGAATGTATGTAAACAACATCATATCCTAGACTCATCAATTCTATAGCAACTGCCCTTCCTTGCTTTCCAGAAGATTTGTTTGTTATCGTTCTAACATCATCAAGATATTCAGAAGTTGGACCTGATGTTACGATAACCTTTTCTTTTTTATTAAATAAAATATCAAACATTTCTATTGGTTCGATAAGCCTACCTAAACCTTTATCTCCAATATCAAGGTTTCCATATCTGGGACCACAAAATATTACATTGTCGCTTAAATCAATGATGTTTGACTGTATTTTATTGTCCATGAACATTTCTTCATGCATTGCAGGAGCTACATAAATTTCTTTATCAAACATCAATAAAGTAGAAAGTAATAAATTGTCAGCCAAACCATTTGCATATTTACTTATAAAATTTGCTGTTGCTGGATATATAACAATGCTATCAGCCCATCTCGCATATTCTATATGAGGTGATCCATCTAATTGATCCCAACTATGAAAGATATCATTTTTGTTTTGAAATTCCTCTGAAATATACTTCAATCCTTCATCGGTTGAAAAGACTACAGTTTCGTTATTTTTTGAAAGTAACGAATGTAGGTTTTCTGACTTTGAAGCAGCAATACTACCAGTAATACCAAGTAGTATTTTTTTGCTCATGGGGTTATTCTTTTTCGCTAACCTCTACTTTTCCAGAAGCAATCTCTTCAAAAGCAACGGTAAGTGGTTTTCTACTAAGACTTTGTACTTGAGGTGGTGTATATGCTCCAATACCTTCACCTAATTGGTTAAAGTATGAGTTTATATCTTTAGCTCTTCTTGCTGACGTTATAACAAGTGCAAATCTGCCAGGTGAGTTTTCTAAAAGTTCTTCAATAGGTGGTTTTATCATTTTTTCTCCAGGTCATATAATATATCTAATATTTCTTTAATAGTAGCCTTTAAATCTATATTTTTAATTATATAGTCAAAGTTGCCCATAGATTGGCGTTGTTCTTTAGCTAAATTCATTCTTTCTTCTATAAACTGGTCATCATGACCTCTTTCATTTAATCTTTCAATCAAAACATTGTCATCAATATCTATAAAAATTCCTATATATGAATCATTTGATGTTAACAATTTTGTTGCACCGTTTACTTCGAGATCGAGGACAATAAAATCATCTCGTTCTAACTCTTTTTTTGAAGTTCCGTAATAATAGCTACCGTATCTTTCGTATTCTAAAAATTCATCATTACTTATCATTGAATTAAATTCTTCTTCAGATATAAAATAATAATCCTTACCTTCTATCTCAGATTCCCTTTGAGGTCTTGTTGTATGTGAGGTAGAAAAGTAAAAATTAAAATCATTTGATAAATTGTTAATAATTGTTGATTTACCAACACCAGAGGGCCCACTGAAAATAATAATCATGAGTTTTTCACATACTTAGAAATTGATTCAATGTAATTATCGTTTAAGTCAGATAATTTTGATTTTTCATTAAGTCCTATATCATCTAAAAAACGAGCAGTTTTAACTTTTCCAAGAGCACCAGTTTCTGTCAGATATTTATGTATTCTTATTGAATTTAATTGATTGTCGTTACTAGCTCTAATAAGTTCATTATCTATGTTCTCAATATTTTTTTCAAATGAGTTGATAAAATCTTTTCTTTTATTTTTAATCTCTAAAATATATGAGTCACTCATTAAATCTCCTGAGATAATTTATCAAGTATTCCGTTTACAAATTTTGCTGACTGTGAAGAGGAATGTTTATCCGCAAGCTTTACCCATTCTGAGATAATAACTTTTGTAGGTGATAAATCCATAATTAATTCTGAAATACCCAATGTTAAAGTAATTAATTCTACTTTACCTATTCTTTCGTAACTCCAATTATCAGAATAAGTTCGGATTGAATTTTCAATTCTCTCACTGTTAATTTTTGTATTATTAAATAACTGGTTTGCTCTTAGATTCTGATTTTCACTTAATGAAGATATATTAAAATCTTTTTCCTTTAAGCTTGTTAAGCCTTCTTCAAATAATGTTTCAAATGTTATTTGTCTAAAATCTTTCATTAAACCCTTGTCATGTATGAATTATCTTTAGTGTCAATTTTAATTATTTCACCTTCTTCAATAAACATAGGAACAACCACCTCTAAACCAGTTTCACAAGTGACTGTTTTAGTAGACGATGTTACAGTATCACCCTTAACAGCTGGTTCTGCTTTTGTTACTTTTAATTGAACACTAGAAGGCAACAGTACATTTAATGGTTTATTCTCATACATTTGTATAGTTACCTCGCTATTTGGTATTAATAAAAGTTCTATTTCTGCAATGAGATTTGCATCTAATGATACTTGCTCATAATTCTCGGTATTCATAAATATGAAATTTCCAGATTCATTATATAAATATTGAAATTCTTGTTTTTCAATAAAAGCTTGATCAACATTTTCATCAGCTCTAAAAGTTTTTTCTATAATTCCACCATCATTAAGATTTTTGAGCTTTGTTTTAACAAAAGCTTTTCCTTTTCCGGGCTTAACATGGGCATAATCCATTATCTGATAGATAGTTCCATCAACCAATATAGATTGTCCTGGCCTCATATCATTTGTAGATACCATTAGGGAATTACACCTTCCTCTTTTGCTTTATTTTTCATATTAATAAAGTCTGTATAGTCATTTGTAAATGACATTTTTCCATTTTTATCTGTTAGTAAGTAGTATATAAAATCAGTCTCTGGTGTTTCAAATACAGCAATTAATGATCGCTCACCAAATCCAGATATAGGAGTAGGTGGTAAACCAGTATATTTATAAGAGTTATATGGTGATTCTACTTGTAAATCGATTAGTAGTACTTGAGATTTACGCTCTTGAAGTGCATATAGTATCATCGCATCAATTTGAAGTAACATATCATCATACAATCGGTTTTTTATAACAGACGAAACAAGTGGTCTGTCTTCTTCTAGTTTCGATTCAGCTTCAACAAGACTAGCAATTGCAAAAAGTTCACTCGTAGAATTTATCCAATTAGGTGTTGAATAGGTAACGAGCAATCTATCAATTACGGCTTCGAGTTCATTAACTAAAATTTGTAGAATTTCTTCACCAGATGCATCTAATGCTATTTGATAAGTGTTTGGATATAGAAGACCTTCCCAATTTTGTAACTTTGAAACATCACCTAAATAAACATATTTACTTTCTACATTTCCAGATAAAAGTGAATTCGTAAGTAGATCTACATCGTAACCAGTTTGAGAAGAGATAGATTCTATTGTTTCAGTTATCCAAAGTCCTTCCGGAATAGTAATTGTGTAAGTTTTTAATGGTGGTCCCTTTAATAAAATATTACTTATCTCTTCGAACTCTAATTTATTTGAAATTTCATATTCTCCAGCTCGTAATTTGTCACCAAGATTCTCATTCCTTAGATATATTTCAAAAGCTAATGAAGACGATATAATTCCTTCTTGTGCAAGTATTGATGAAATCTGTGCCGCTGAGGCACCTTGTGGAATATTTATTAAAATAATTGATTCTTCTATATCGTCATTATTTGAAACGATACTTGCTGTTTGGTCTATTGATGAAGCAATATTTGAAGCAAAATTAATTGCAATAAATACAGCAAATATTGTTAATACAACAGATATTACAAGTCGATTTTTAAAGTAATAATTAATCATTTTTTAAATGTGAATTTAGTATTTCTAATGCCGCTAAGTCATCATTTCTTATTGTTTTATCATTTGTTAACTTTGAAGTCATTCGTTCATCAACTTTATGTATTGGAATAGTTGTTATAGATTTTAGATCATTTTCAATAAATTCATCTACCACATTACTCATACGTGTTTGATGAGAATTTAATCCTATTGGATAACCAATTACAATTTCATCAATTTCGTGATCAATTAATGTTTGTTTAATTTCATCTAAAACATCCAAAGATTTACTATCCAGGACTTTATATGCATAAGCCGAATTTATTGATTGTTTTTTTAATGCAAGACCAACGTAGCGTTCACCATAATCTATAGCTATTATGTTTTTCACTTGATATTGTTAACAATAGATTCTTTAACATATTTTAGGGTTTCATCTATTGAGTAATCATTAGGACCCCCACCAACTGATAAAACCTGATCTTTTGATGCTCCCCCACCAAAATTTTTAGAAGTTTCTATCACAAGTTCAGATACATTCATATCTTTAATAACTTTCTCATTTTTCATAGCAACTATGACAAATTTTGACTCTATTTGTGAAATTAAATATATGTAATCAACAACTCCATTATTGATCGAATTAATAGCTACATTTCTTATATCATCAACTGTATCCATTGAAACTTGATTTATGAATACTTTATAAGCACCAACATTTTCAAATTTATTTGATATCTGATCTACCATTTCGTTGTTTCTAATTTGTTTAAATTGATCAACCTGTGATTTAAGTTCCTCATATGAATTAAATAAAGATTCGAGTTTTGTAGGTACATTTTCTATATTTGTATTTAAAAGATTGCTTACACTTTTATATGAATTGTAAGCATTAGTCATAAAATCATAAGCTTCAAATCCTGAAAGCATCTCTACTCTTCTTAGATTTGAGCCAATTGAAGACTCATTTAATAAAACTATTAATCCTATTTCATTTGAATTAGATACATGAGTACCACCACAAAGTTCTTTAGAGAAATTCCCAATATTTACTACTCTTACATCGTCATCATATTTATCACCAAAAAATGCCAATGCACCTTCTTTTTTTGCTTCGTCAATATTCATTATTTTTGTATCTACATTTAAATCTGAAAAGACATTTTTATTACTTAATGTGAAGATTTCATTAAGTTCTTCCTGTGTGACTTTTTCTGAATGACTAAAGTCAAATCTAAATCTTCCAGGAGCAACATATGACCCTGCTTGAGCAACATGATCACCAAGAATATTTCTTAAAGATGAGTGAACTATATGTGCAGATGTATGACTTTTAGATACAGATCTTCTAAATGATTCGTTTACTTTAGATTCAATTTTTTCTCCTGATTGAATTTCTATATCTTCATTTATTACTAAGCCAGTAGCACCAGAGCTAGATTGAACGACATCAGCTACCGTATATTCTTTATCTTCAAATATTATTGAGCCTTGGTCAGATATTTGACCTCCAGCTTCATAATAAAATGGCGTAGCTTCTGTAAATATCGTTGTTGTACTATTTTCATTCAGGACTAGTGTTACTTCACTTATGGTATTTGTATTTTCATACCCCGTAAAAACGTTGCAATCTACATCAAATTCACTTATATTTGATATCTCTTTCTTAAATGCACTAGATTTAGCCTGATGTTTTTCAAACTTTTTCATATACTTATCATCATTTAATTGAATATTATTTTCAAATGCAATCTCTTTTGTAAGTTCATATGGAAAACCGAAAGTTTCAAAAAGATAAAATGCATTTTCCTCATCAAATTTTTCCTTATCTTGTATAAGTCTATTTATTTCAACTGAGCCTTTTTCTAGTGTCTTGTGAAAGAGATTTTCTTCAGTAGTATAAAGTTTCTTAATTTTATCAATATTTTTATAGAGGTCTGGATAGTGATCTTTGTAAATTTCAACAATTGGAGATATTAGAAATTCAATAGAATCTATTTCATTTGTTAAACCATAATATGCTCTGATTGCTCTTCTAATTAGCCTTCTTAAAATGTACCCTCTACCCTCGTTTGTTGGTACAACACCATCTGAAATCATAAACGTTGATGCTTTCATATGATCCAATATGATTCTTTCGTATTTTTTATTCGGAGTTTTAATTTTTGGCTTTAATTGTTCATAAATTGATTCAAAGGTATCTATTTCAAATGGTGACTCTTTATCTTGAAGAACCATAGCAATACGCTCAAGTCCCATACCTGTATCAATATTTTTTGCAGGTAATTCACCTACGACATTGTAAGGTTCGTCTTGTATTGATTCCATAAAAACTAAGTTCCAAATTTCTATGAATCTATCTTCCCCACCACCAATTGGACCGCCTTCTTCTCCATAGTTTGGTCCTCTATCTATAAATATTTCAGAGCACGGTCCACAAGGTCCAGGGATATTCATTTGCCAAAAATTGTCTTTATCACCTCTCTGTATTCTTTCTTCAGGAACACCTATTACGTCTTTCCAAATATTGAATGATTCGTCGTCATCTTTATAGACTGTAAACCATAGATCATCTGGATTAATTCCTAAATTTTTGGTTATAAATTCATATGCATGTTTTATAGCTTGTTCTTTAAAATATTCTCCAATACTAAAATTTCCAAGCATTTCAAAAAAAGTAAGATGACGATCTGTGTCACCGATAATATCAATATCAACTGTTCTTATGCATTTTTGTGATGAAACAAGATTTGTATGTGGTGGTTTATTGTTACCTAGAAAATAATCTTTAAATGGAACCATTCCAGCGGCAGTAAATAGTAAGGTTTCGTCTATAGGTATCAATGACGCTGATGGCATAATCTTGTGATTATTTTGTTCAAAGAATTTTAAAAACTCTTCTCTTATTTCATTACTATTCATCAGCTACCTCAATGTATTTAAGGTTATAATCCTCTAATTCATTTTCATCAATAATAGTTGGCGCGTTTGTTAAAGGGTCAAGTCCAGATTGTGTTTTAGGAAAAGGTATAACATCTCTTATTGAATCAACGTTGAGCATCACAGCAATAATCCTATCTATACCTAAAGCTATTCCTGCATGTTGCGGTGTTCCATAAGACAAAGCTTCAATAAACCATCCAAAACGATTTTCAATGTCATCATCTGAAAGACCCCACATTTCTAATACTTTTCTTTGGATATCTGGAGAATTAATTCTTTGTGATCCTGAACCCAACTCTGACCCATTAAGAACTAAATCATAATGTAGAGCTGTTGCATTATTAGGATCTTCAATAAAATTCTCAGTATCTTTTGGTGATGTGAAAGGATGATGAGAGGGTTGTATTTCTCCATTTTCAACTTCAAAATAAGGAAAATCATAAATCCAAGTGAAACTGTAAGTATCTACCGGAGTAAAAATTTCTCGACGAATAATATCTAATACTTGATATATCTCCATATTTCCAGATTGAAATAAGAGCATTCCATCACCTAGTTTTAGTATTTCTTCATTCTCTTTGTCAGTTGTAATTTTAGATAATGGTCCCGATACTGTGGAGTTTTCAATTTTAAACCATCCAAGACCGTTACTTCCGTTATCTTTAACTAACTCATCTAAAGCATCTATCTCTGATCTAGTCATTATTTTTGATGTATGAAAACCCTTTACTAAACCTGAATTTTCTAATGATGATTTTATAAAATTAATTTCTGTATTTTTAAATATTTTACTTAAATCTTCAATAGTTTCTTTAATTCGTAAATCTGGCTTATCAGTACCATAGTTTTCTATTGCATCTTTGTAAGTCATATCTCGAAAAGGTACATCGACTTTAATAGAAAATACATTATCCAATAATTCTTTAACTATTGTTTCAGTAGTTTTTCTTACTTCATCTGGTGTACCATTTAATATTTCCAAATCTAGTTGTGTGAATTCTGGTTGTCTGTCTTTTCTTGAATCTTCATCTCGGTAGCATTTAGCAATTTGATAATATTTCTTAAATCCTGAAATCATAAATAATTGTTTATACATCTGGGGTGATTGGGGTAAAGCATAAAATGAACCACTTTGTTTTCTTGATGGGACTAAAAAGTCTTTCGCACCTTCAGGTGTAGATTTTGTTAACGTTGGTGTATCTAATTCTAAAAAAGATAAACTATCCATTGAATTTCTAATGGATTTAAATGTGTTTGAACGAGCGACGATATTTCTTTTCATATCTTCTCGTCTTAAATCCAAATATCTGTATTTCAATCTTATATTTTCATCAGTATCGATAGAGTCCTCTATTTGAAACGGTAGAGGTTTGCTTTTTGAGATAATTGAGTAACTGTCAGCATTAATCTCATACTCACCGAATTGTTGAGATTTATTAATCATTGACTTATCTCTTTTTATATATGTTCCGTTAACACTTATGTAATATTCAGATTTGAAAGTATCGATATCGACATTTTCAGAATCTAAAACGATTTGTATTTTTGAACTTGAGTCTCTTAGTTCAATGAAAACTAAACCTCCGTGGTCACGAATACTACTTACCCAACCTCTTAAGTCAGAAACTTCACTATTTACTTTTGATTTTATTAAGTCGTCTATTTTCATATTAATTTCTTCAAGTTTCGTATATTAAATTCAAATGATTCACTATTTTTTGGATTCTTAATGGTCTTTTCAGTACAGTTTATAACATAGTCTACATTGTTTTTTATAGCCTCTTTATACTGTGTGTTTTCTTTACTTTTTCTTATTGGTAAAAAATATTTAATTCCACTTTTATCTAATTTTTTAGAAACGGATTTAATATCATCAAAATTTTGACCAATCAACATGATCTTTTTTGTAGAAGGTACATAATTTATACAATTAATTATTCTGTCAACACCAAAAGCAACACCTACTCCTGCAGAATTACCTAGTTTCAAAGATTCAGCAAGCTTATCATACCTACCACCACCACCAAGTACTGTAGCTTTATAAACGAACTCAAATGTTAAGTCATTGTAGTAATCAAGTCCTCTAACTAGTTTTGAGTTCTCTACGTATCCGATATTTTCATTTTTTAAGTTTTGTTTTAAATTTTCATATCTGTCTAACGTATCTTCATCTAAATATTGATAAATTACAGGTGCAAGATCAATTATTTCTGAATCGAAAGGGTCATTAGAATCCAAAATTCGTAAAGTATTTTTACCAATCTTTTCATTACTTTCTTTTGATAAATTATTTTTATTCTTTTTAAAGTATTTTTCTAGTTCTTTTATATAAAGTTTTCTTTCTTCAATAGATCCAATAGTGTTTATATTAAGTTTTGCATTTATATTTAATTTTTCTAAAAAATTTATTGAGGATTTCAGTATCTGTAGTTCAGAAAAATCATCAATCGTACCAACTAATTCGGCTCCTGCTTGAATAAACTCTCTATACCGATTTTTCTGAGGACTTTCATATCGATACATTTTTCCAAAATACGCATACTTTTTTGATTCATTTTTAAAAAACTCGTTATGAAATCTCACAACACTAGCAGTTGCTTCAGGTCTTAATACAAGTGATCTATCACCTTTATCTTTAAATTCATACATTTGTTTAGTAACAATTTCCGAATTCTCTCCAATAGATTTTATAAACAACTCTTTATGTTCAAGAATGGGTAACTCAACGAATTCATACCCATAATCAACAAAAGCATCACAAAAAGCCTTAAATATATGAATGTATTTTTCTGATTCTGCACCAAATAAATTTCTAGTGCCTTTTACTTGTTCAATCATTCAAATATTCCCTCACTAGAATATTGTTGTTTTTTATTGATTTTACAGTGTCTTTATCTCCATGTCCCGGATAGAGAATATAATCATCATGAAATTCTGTAAAAACATTATTTATTGAATGGATCATCTCATTTGTGTCACCAGTTAATAAATCAGTTCTACCAATTCCATCTTTAAATATAAAATCACCTGTAAACACTATTCCCAAACTTGGAAACTCAAATGAACTACTCCCCTTTGTGTGACCAGGATTACTGTGCACAACTAATTCGTTACTATTTAAATTTTTGACTTCATTTAACTCACCTTGATATGTAATTGAATCAAGATTTAATCCCATAAATGATTTAAGTTGTTCTTCAGGGTTCCTTGCTAATTGTTCGTCATTAAAATCTATATAAATAGATCCATCAAAACTACTCATACCTAAGGCATGATCAAAATGTCCGTGAGTTAATAATGCTCCACCAATACTAAGATTTTCTTTTTTAATATAATCCAGTACAGGATCAAGATCAGGTGGTAAATCAATAACGTATGATATACCATCGGAAAGACTAGGCGTAACTATGTAGCAGTTAGAAGTAGTAAAACTTGTGAAAACAAATAAATCATTCATGCTTAGTTTCCTGGATTTGCACGTTGCACGTCGAAAACATTTTCTATATTTTTAGCATCTCTAATTATTGAATCAAGTTGTTCGTTTCCACTTATTTCAACTTGAAATAATAAAGTCACTATTCTTTTGCTATTAGTAAGTGATTTTGCAACAAGGATATTGCCTCCATTGTCTGATATCGCTATTGTTGCATCTCTTAATAAGTAAGGTCTATCAATAGCTTCTATTTCTAACCAAACAATTGATCCAGTCTGTGCATTGAATCCCCATGAAACATCAATAATTCTTTCACCCTTGGAACTATCTATCTTAATGTTCAGACAATCAGATCGATGAATTGATATTCCATTTGATATCGTAATGAAACCTAATATATCATCGCCAGGAACAGGAACGCAACATCTTGCCATCCTTACCTTAATATCATCATATCCTTCTACTATTACAAGTTGATCATCGTTTGTTTGATATTTATCTGGTGATAGAATATCCTCTTCTTCAGAAATTTCTTCAGGAAATACAAATTTTCTGATTTTATTTCCAACGTTATTTATTTTTATGTTTCCATTACCTAAATTTTGATAAATCGATTCATTATTGGGATATTTAAGAATGTTTAAAAGTTCATTCAAAATATTATCTTTACTTGAATAATTAAAAATCTCATCATTTTCTTCTAACCAGGAATTTAATATCTGCTTACCTTTTTGTATATCTTCATCCTTAAGTTGTTTTTGATACCATTGTTTAATTTTAGAACGTGCTCTTGACGTCTTTACAAATGTTAACCAATCACGACTTGGTCCTTTATTTTTTTCATTTGTAGTTAGTACCTCGACTGTATCACCAGTTGTTAGTCTTGTACTTAAATTTACTAATTTACTGTTGATTTTTGCACCAATTAATTTTTCTCCTACTTGAGTATGAACTGAAAAAGCAAAATCAACAGGTGTTGCACCCTGAGGTAAGGTAATTACGTCTCCCTTTGGTGTTAAACAAAACACTTCATCTTCATAAAGATCTAATTTCATATGACTTAGAAATTCATTTGGATCAGGATATTCATTTGATAATTCAGATAATGCATTTGTCCATTGTTGTGTATCATCTTGTGGTTTTTCTTTATATTTCCAATGAGCAGCTACTCCATATTCAGCTCTATAGTGCATATCGTGAGTTCTTATCTGTATCTCCATTTTTTGACCTGTTTCCGTTAAAACTGTTGTATGTAAGCTCTGGTAAAGATTAAATTTTGGCATTGAGATAAAGTCTTTGAATCTACCAAGTACTGGTTGAAAGTTTGCGTGGATTAAACCTAGAATTGTATAACAATTTTTTACATCATCAGTTAAAATTCTGAGTCCGATAAGATCATTTATTTCATTAAACGTTAAACCATTATTGATAATTTTTTTGTATATCGAATAATTATGTTTTGGTCTTCCAACAACTTCTGCAGATAAAGAATTCGCAGACAAAAGATCTTCAATTACTTTTAATGACTTTTTTATATTTTTGTCTCTATCAGGAGCAGTTTTCTCAATTAAATTCTCAATTTCAGAATTTTGATTTTTAAATATCAAACTAAATGATATATCTTCAAGTATGTGTTTTATATTTTGAAGTCCTAACCTATGTGCGAGTGGAGCATAAACATATAATGTTTCATTAGCTATTTTTTCTTGTTTGTAATCTGCGAGATACTGAATAGTTTGTATGTTGTGCAGTCTATCGGCAAGTTTTAATATTAAAACTCTTATATCTTTGGACATAGCAATAACCATTTTTCTTATTGCATCTGCCTGAGCTTCCTCATTTGAGTTATATTGAATTTTATCTAATTTTGTTACACCATCTACTATATTTGCAATGTCACTTCCAAATTCTTTTTTTATATCTTTAAAAGTAACATCTGTATCTTCAATTAAATCATGCAAAATAGCTGATACAACTGTTTCAATATCCATACTTAAATCAGCTAAATAGGTAGCAACCTGTAAAGGATGAGTGATATATGGTTCTCCAGAAGCTCTTTTTTGATTTAAATGACCTTCGGAAGCATATAAATATGCTTTTTTTAGTATTTCTTCATCATTTTTAAATTTAGAATACAGGTTGTTAATAAGCTCATCTGCATCAAGTAAATCAAGATTTTTAACCATAAATTAATGGTACTAGTTTTTTTATTTATTAATTATCCTTGATAAAAATGGAATAGTTACAAATATTGAGCTGTACGTACCAGATATTATTCCAATAAATAGAGGTAAAGCAAAATCGGTTAGAGTTCCAGATAAACCAATTATATTACCGAGAAACAATATAGAAGCTATTGGCACAGCTGATGTAATTGATGTATTGATACTTCTCATTAAGATCTCATTAAACGTTTTGTTTAAAGTTTTTATAGATAAATTACTTTCTTTATTCATTCTTTGACTATCTCTTAATTTATCAAAAAGTATCACCGTATCGTAAAGTGAATAACCAAGAATAGTTAAAAGTGCAATAACTGTGGATGGTGTTATTTCAAAATTCAACAATAAATAAATCGTTGTACAAATTAAAAGATCATGAATCAAAGCAATTAAAGCAACTATAGAAAACCTAAACTGAAATCTAATTGATATCAATAAAACTATAAAGGATAAAAATATTACTAGCGCTCTAATTCCCTTAGTTGTAATTTCTTGTCCAAATGTTGGTCCTACACGTTGGAACTCGATTTCATTACTGTCGACATTAAACTTATTTGCAAGATAATTTAAGAATTCAGTTTCTTGGGATTGTGATCCCTCAACAGCCCTGAATAAAACAGTATCTGAATTTTCATATGTTTGATATCTTGAAACTTCTAATATGTTATTAGTTAGTACTTCATCTATATCAGATTTTGAATACTCACTTGTTAATTGATATGTTGTACCACCTGTAAAATCAATTGAAAAATTCAAATTTAATATACCAATAGCTGCACATATCAATACTGTTAGAAATATAGCTATTTCAACAATAAATATTTTCTGAAGCAAGTTACGTTTATTGTAAAAATCGATATTTGTATTGCCTAGAAATAAGTTTTTAAACATTGGTTATATCCTTGTTTTTAATTGGAAACAAAAATCTAGTATTTTTAATTCTTGATACAACAATTGGTACAACATTTCTTGTATAAAGACGAGTGAACAATAAATCAAAAATTGTTGCAATACCAAGTGCTAATGCAAAACCACGTATTGGACCTACAGCTAAAATATAAAGTAAAAAGGCTGCAGACAATGAAACGAAATCAGCTGTTAATATTGTCTTCCATGATTCATCTACAGCTTTATTAGCTGCAAATTCGAAAGATCTTCCAACTTTAATTTCATCTTTTAGTTTTTCAAAAGTAACAATATAAGAGTCCGCAGCTAAACCAATTGAAACAATAATTCCAGCAATACCTGCAAGTGTCAATGTGAACCCTTGTAAATTGCCTAAAACTGAAATTACTGAATAAAACAAGAGTCCAAACATTGATAAACCAAATACGGATATGAAACCAAGAAAACGGTAATAAAGGATAATTATTATCGAAATAATAATTAGACCGATTAATCCGGCTTGCAACCCAAGATTTAATGTGTCCTCTCCTAAACTTGCGGAAACTTTCTGAATGGATGATCTTTCAAACGATACTGGCAATGCGCCATATCTCAAAATTACAGCAAGATTATTTGCTGATTCCCCTGTATCCGTATTTCCCATTGATATTGCTGCTGTTCCACCTGTTATTCCAATATCAGGATTGACGTCTAAAGCTATTCCTGGTGCAGATACTATTTCACCATCTAAGACAATAGCTAGTCTTCTTTTATCACCAGATTCTCTTGCTAATTGTTTTGTTAAATCTGTAAATTTAACTGCTGAAGAGTCTTTAAATTCTAATGAAACTATCCATTCATTCTCAGGATATGCTGCAATTGCATCTTCAATATCATTACCAGTTAAGACTGCTGGGCCTAATTTATAAATTACAGGGTAACTTGATGTTATAGATAAAAGGTATGATTCAGTATTTGGATTATCATCTAGAGTTATTCCAATTTCTTCATCAACACCAGGTGCTGAAACTTTAATAGGATTTTCAGGGTCATCTGGATTTGGAAGATATTCAAAAGCAGGTGAATATCCAGTATCAAATGAGGAAGCTAATACTGGTCTAAAAGTCAATAATCCAGTAGCACCCAGGGCTTCAATTGCGCGTTCTTGATCTGTAACGCCAGGAAGCTGAACAAGTACAGCATTATTTCCACTTATAGATATTTCTGGTTCTTGTACGTCACCAAATGCTTCAATTCTTGTTCTCATTATTTCAACAGACTTCTCTAAAACTTCTGGATCAGTATCCTGATCAGCTGTAAGTATTACTGAGATTCCACCTTGTAAATCTAATCCAAGTTTTGGTGATAAGGATGATTGATAAACATATATAAATAAACCAATAGCAAGGATAGGTAGAAAAAGAAATTTAAAAGTTCGTCTCATGAAATACTGTTAATGAATGATGTTTTAATTTTTATTTCACCATTTTTGAGAACTAATGTAACCGTATCATCACTTATCGATGTAACTCTTCCATAAATACCAGAATCTGTAATTACATCCTCACCGATTTTTAAGTTTTCTACAAATTCTTTATGTTTCTTATTTCGTCTTCGTTGAGGTAAGTATAAAACTGCATAAAATACTACAAATACGAAAACTAAGGGCAATAAAGATACTACGTCACTCATTTATAAATTCCTTTTTAAAACTTTCAAAACTAGAGTTTAATATACTTTCTCTAGCTTCTTCAATAATTTGTTCTGTTTGAATTATATTATGTACTGTTAAATATAACCAAGAAGTTGTATTTTCATTTACATAAAGATGACGTAAGTAAGCTCTTGAATAATTTATACAGGTAAAGCATTTGCAATTAGTATCTATAGGTTTTTCATCTTTCATAAATTTATGATTTTTTATATTGATGTATGAATTACGAGTTATTAATTTACCATGCCTTGCAAGTCTTGCAGGCCAGACACAATCAAACATGTCAACACCAGAATCAATCAAATCAATTAAACCTACGGTGTCTCCTAAACCCATAACATATCTTGGCTTATCTAATGGAAGTATTGAATTTAAATGTTCTACGACCTTTTTTCTTTCGGTACTTGTTTCGCCGATTGCTAATCCCCCAATTGCATATCCGTCAAAATCTAATTCGATCATTGATTTTGCTGAAGTTTCTCTTAAATCAAGATTTAAACCACCTTGAACTATGCCAAACAAATCTTGTTTATTGTTTTTATGTACACTTTTTGCTTTTTCAGCCCACTGACTTGTTATTTCTATTGCTTTCATTTGATCATCATCTGATCTGTCATAATCTATTAAATAATCAAATATCATTGCAATATCACTGCCTAAAAGATTTTGTGTATTGATTGATTCTTCAGGAGTCATTTTAAAAAAGGATCCATCATATACATTTTTAAATTCAATACCATCATTTAATAATTTGGTTGGTAATGACCAAGCTTGAAAACCTCCAGAGTCAGTAAGTATTAATTTGTCCCAGTTCATAAAATTATGTAATCCACCTAAATCATTTATTAACTGCGCTCCTGGTCTTAGATGAAGATGATATGCATTTGCTAGAAGTATTGAGGTCTTATCTAGATATTGATGAGGAGTAGATTTAATTGCACCTCTTGTAGCAACAGGCATAAATGTAGGAGTCTGTACTTCAATATTATTTATAGACAATAACCCAGCTCGAGCATTTTTATCATTTGAAATTAATTTATATGCCATTGTTTTTTATTTTAAACATTACTGCATCACCAAAACTTAGGAACTTCATGTTATTTTGCAAAGCAAAAGCATAAAGTTTTTTCCAGGAATCTCCATATATAGCTTGAACAATTGAAAGTAGAGAACTCTTAGGAGCATGAAAATTTGTTATAAGATAGTCAGCAACATTAAATTTAAATCCTTTTGTTATGAACAAATTTGTTTTCCCTTTAAAAGTAGAAGTATTATTTACATGCTCTAAAGTTCTTAATGTTGTTGTACCAACACAAATTATATTATATCCGTTCTTTTTTTTGGCAATAATTTCATTGTAAGTTTCTTCATTAATTTCATAATCTTCAGAATGTATATCATAATCTTCTACGTATTCAGTACTAATAGGTTTGAACGTACCAAGCCCAATATCAAGATTAAGGAATCTTATATTAATATCCTTTTTTTCAAGCTGTTTAAATAAATTTGGAGTGAAATGAAGAGCAGCTGTAGATGCAGCCACTGAAAATCCATTATTACTAAAAAAAGTTTTGTAGTATTCATATTTATAATCCATATCATCAATGTAAGGTGGCAAAGGAGTCGATCCATAATTATTGATTATTTGTTCTAAGGGTAAAGAAAACTTTATTCTGAATCCGTCGTTTACAATTTGAATAATATTTATTGAGAAATTTTCAAGTTCAATTTCCTCTCCAATTTTCTTTTTTCCATTAAATTTAAGTAAACAATCTGCTGAATATTCATCAACTATCTTAAGTATGAATATTTCAACGTTTCCATGAGTATGTTTTTTAATTGTTTTAACTCTTACATCTATAACTTGAGAATTATTAAAGATAAGCAATGATCGGTTTGGAATTACATTACTTATATTGTCAAATTTATGAATTATCATACTTTCAGCATCAAGAATTTTTGAATCTTCTGGATTTTTGTATGGATCTTGGGCTATCGAAGATTTTGGTAGATGATAATCTAGATCAGAAATATGGGTTTTGTTCAATTACTTGTTTAAAAGCTTAATAAAAAGTTCATATGACATTGAAACAACTTCTGGCATTCCATCATTTGTTCTTCTCTTGTTGTCACCCTGTCTCTTAAGTTTTTTCCAAAATAACACAGTATTTTCATCGCTTGACTTTTCAATTGCTTTGCCTAGTGATTGATGTAAGTTTAGATTTTGTCGAGATTTTGCTTCAATAAAATACTCTTCTCCATCAACAAACAATTGTATGTCACCCAAATCATTAGAACCACCTTCAGCAAAACGTTGAGCTTTCATATTTGAATTTTCGTTAAGTCTTTTTACGATATTTGATTCGTATGTAGTTCCCTGTTTTTTAGCTTTATTAACCACATTACAATTGTAGCTAAAATTATTCTGTTATTGCTTTTTCTAATAGTTTGTTATCAATATCAAAATTTGCATATACATTTTGAACATCATCTAAATCTTCTAATGCTTCTATTAACTTCGACAATCTGTTGAATTTTTCAATATCTAAATTTACAGAACTGGATGGTAAATAAGCAACCTCCGAATTTACTAAGTTAAAACCTGAATTTCTAAATAATTGATCTACTTTCTGAAATTCAGAAGGTTGAAATTCAAATGTTACACCGGTTTCATTTTCTTGAATGTCTATACAGTCATTTTCTATTGCAAGATCTATTATCTCTTCTTTATATTCATCAAATTGAAATATTGCTTTTCTTGAAAATAAGTAATTAACACTCCCTGGAGAACCAGTACTCCCTTCATATTTATTAAAAGTTGCTTTTACATCTGATGAAGTTCTATTTCTATTGTCAGTGACGCATTCAACTAATATTGCAACACCATTTGGTCCATAACCTTCATATGTAATCTCATCAAATGATTCAGTTGATGAATCACCAGACAATCTCTTTAATGCATTGTCAATGTTTGAATTCGGTACTGAGTTTGATTTGGCTTTACTAATCGCTTGATAAAGTGCTGCATTATTATTTGGATCGGCACCACCATTCTTAGCTGCAACTTCAATACCCCTAATTAGTTTGGCAAATAATTTACCTCTTTTAGCATCATTTGCACCTTTTTTTCTTTTTATCGTTGACCACTTAGAGTGACCTGACATTAACACCGTCCTTAAGGAAATTACTTAACCAATCTAAATAAACTTTATCATTGGTTAATTCTGGATGAAAAGAGAGACCAACAATATTATTTTCTATCACGCCAACAACTTCATTATCAATTGTTGCTATTGGTGTTACTGAATCTTCATAAGAAAGAATTTTAGGAGCTCTTATGAAACAATACATTTCTTTATTACCTAGTAAGTTAACGAGTCCCTCAAATGATTGATTTTGACGCCCGTATGCATTTCTTTCAACTACTGTATTTAAAACTCCCAATGAGGTTTCGCCATCAATTACGTCTTTTGCTAATAGAATTAAACCAGCACATGTACCTAATGTTGGAATACCACTTTCTATTAATTTCTTTAATCCAGAAAATAAATCATTGTTTTCTTGAATTTTTATCATGGATGTAGATTCCCCGCCCGGAAGAATTAAAGAATTAACATTAGATAGATCAGAAGTATCTTTAATTAATACATAATCTAGATCTATTAATTCTAAAGATTGAACGTGATCGTAAAAAGAACCTTGAAGTGCTAAAACACCAGTTTTCATTACCAACCTCTTTTAGCTAATTTCTCCGCTTCATCTAAATCGTCTATATTAATTCCTACCATTGGTTCACCAAGATTTTTAGAAACTTCAATGAGTTTTTCTGGATCATTGTAGTTTGTAGTTGCAATTACAATTGCTTCTGCTCTTTCTTTTGGATCACCACTTTTAAATATACCTGATCCAACAAAAACACCGTCACAACCAAGTTGCATCATCAAAGCTGCATCCGCAGGTGTTGCTATACCTCCAGCAGCAAAATTAACTACTGGCAGTTTGCCAAGCTCATGAATCTCTTTAACGACATCAAATGGTGCCTTTATTTCTTTTGCCAATGACATTAATTCATTTTGATCGGATGTTTTAATTTTATTTATACCATCAGTCATACTTCTCATATGCTTTACAGCTTCAATAACGTTCCCAGTGCCAGCTTCTCCTTTAGTTCGAATCATAGCTGCACCTTCACCAATTCGTCTGCATGCTTCACCTATGTCAGTTGCACCATTAACAAAAGGAGTCTTTATATCATGTTTATAGATATGATTTTTATCATCAGCTGGTGTTAAAACTTCACTTTCATCAATAAAATCAATACCTAGGGATTCTAACATTTGCGCTTCAACAAAATGTCCAATTCGAGCTTTAGCCATAACTGGTATTGATACTGAATCTATTACTTCTTGAATTGTTTCAACTGAAGACATTCTTGCTACACCACCTTCTGCACGAATATCAGCAGGAATTCTCTCTAATGCCATAACAGCTACTGCACCCGATTTTTCGGCTATTACTGCTTGTTCTGCATTAACGACGTCCATTATTACGCCACCTTTTAGCATTTCAGCTAAACCTTTTTTTATTTTAAAAGTAGATTCGATTTTCATATATTTAATATTAACTACAAATTGTTATAGACATAAATCCAATCATCTAATACTTTTTGTAAATTGTAATTTTTATTTATATGCTCGTATTGTTTATTCCATATTTTGTCTAAATCTGAATTATTAAATTTATTCAAAACCTGTAGTAATGATTGGAGATTATTATTTTCAAAATAGATACCACTATCTCCTAAAAGATCGATAAATGCCGTTAAATTTGAACAAATTGCAATATTTCCAGCATTTATGGCCTCTAATATTGTTATTCCAAAGCTTTCAGAATGTGTTTGTGGTGCGATAAAGAAACCAACATTTTTAATAATAGAATTTTTCTCATCATCTGAAATATCAATTAGGTATTTTATTAAATCATCCTTTGAGCTTTTATTAGTTATTGCAATAAACTCTCTTGGCTCATCTAGGGACTTTGATAAATTTATGAACAATTTTAAGTTTTTCCTTCTTTCATTTCTTCCTATGAATAGAAAATTGTTATTTGGAATAAAAGAAATATTTTCATTAATAACAATGAAATTTGGAATTATTCTTGTCTTCTTTGATAACGTTAAAGCGTTAGCTTTTGCCTCATCACTCACTGCAGTAGAATAAAAATTTTTATTTCTTAAAGTTAAGTACAAAAATTTAAGACCAAAATATATAAACTTACTTATTTTTGCATGATGAGTAACAACAATCTTTTTTGAAGTTTTTAATCTCCAAAAAAATAAAGGTATAAATGGTTCATGAATATGAATAATGTCTGCCCATGCAATGGCTTCTTTTAAAATTTTTTTATTAGCTAAAAGTGATACTGGATTATTAGAACCATTGAATGGAATTTTAAATGAATTACCTATGTTATAGTCAGATGAATCTGGCGCTAATATACGGACGTTAAAGTTAGTTTTATCTAAACCATCCTTAAAAAGTTTAACTTGATTTTGCACTCCACCATAAAAATTAACGTTATATGGTGAAACTAATAATAGATTAGTACTCACTTGTCCACACAGGTTGAATTGAGTGCCAATCGTTTATATCTAAGGTTAATAAATCTTCAAAACTTTTAGATAAAGTTTTTAAACCGTGTTGTATACTTGTTGCTTCATTCTCAAAATACGGCACATAAAACGGTGTGTTAAATCTTAACTTGTATCCACGTTTTGTTTTTATCATCGCAGTTGGAATGATCGGCACTTCAGTTTTTAATGAAAGTGCGACCGGTCCTTTTGGAAAAGCAGCAAGTTGACCAAAAAATTCGGTTGCAACACCTGATTTTTTGATACTTCTCTCAGATAGTAGACAAATATCTTTTCCAGATTTCAATTTATTAGCAAGTAAATCAAAAGTATTTTGACCTTTTCCTCCAATAATGATTTCTATCCCAAGTGATTCTCGTAATGATTTAAACCAATTCAAAACATAACTGTTACTTAATGGTTCAGCTACTGCTAGAAGATTTAATTTTATTGAATTACCTACAGGGATTGCAAATTCCCAATTACCAAGATGAGGAAGTGCGAATATCAAACCAGGATATTGTTTTTTTAACTTGTCAACATATTCTTGATTTTCGATTTCAATATGTGGTGTGATATGTTTTGAAAAATTCTTATTTGTAAGCCACAAAGTTTCCAGCCAATATCGTGTGTAATTAATTTTTACAATTAGTGGTTTATAGTTTATTTTCAATTTCTCAAATATTTTTCTACGTTTAAATAACTTTATTGATGATCTAAATGTCAAAAGAAAATATAGAATACCAATTGGAACAGACAATAGTCTTATCAATCTATACGGTAAGATTTTTAATATTTGATGGCTCAAACTAATAAATAGATATTGTAAAATTTTCATTTGAAATTGTTATATAGAATATTAAATCTTTGATAAACAGTAAACCACAATATGAATGTGAATATATAAATACTGTAAAAAGGTAGTTCAAAAAGCATAAATATTACAGCAAAAATTACTCGTTCTGGACGAGCAGCAATACCTACTTTGTTATCAATACCCAAAGACTCACCACGAGCTCGTAAATATGGAATTAAATTTGATCCAGTAACGATTGATAAAATAATAAACAATTCTAAATCTGATGAAGTAAACCTAAGAGCAACTACGCTCCATATAAAAAGTTCACCAACTCTGTCGATAAATGAATCAAGTAAAGCACCTTTTTTTGAAATCATATTGGTTGTTCTTGCTAAAGGTCCATCTAATCCGTCAATTGCGCTACCAATAAAAATTGTTAATGTACCAGCTGTCTTAATGTCATTTAAAAACAAATAACATCCAATAATTACTATCAATAATCCTAAGAAAGATAGCACATTTGGCTTAATACCAAGCTTTATACAAATATAAATAAATGGAACGGCAAATTTTTCAGAAGCAGATTTAAAATACTTTTCAAGCATCAATTATTTCTTCGGTATAGATATCACCTATAAGTACAAGATTTAAAGCATCAATTTCTAAGATAGTTTTTAAAGATGGTGGATTTTTATGATCATAAACAATGACTGTCCAAACCGGATTTAAGAGTCTTAATTTGAATTTGAATTGAAAAGTTAAAGCAATGGAGTAATACCCTATTGAGTGATTGATTTTATCTGTTAAAAATTCAAGAATTTCATTTTGATTTAATGAGATTTTGTTATCAATAGCATATATAAAAATACTTGTTAATCCTAAAATTATTGATGACGGTAGTAAATTTCCTAATTCTAATATAAAGTTTAAACCCAACGCAAATATGGATGATAATAACACTAGATGGGCAAATCTTCTTCTTCTAAGAGGGTTTGGAATAACGTAGCTTCCTACTGCCAAAGAGTTCAAATCATCAGGTACGTTTTCTTTCTGAACGTCCTTTTCATTAATGTTTATGCCTTCAGCCATTATATTTTAAAAATTGGTGTCTTAAGATTAGCTTTAATTTGTTTAATAGCATCTTCATACTTCACATTTTGCTGATTTTCTTGTGAACGTATATTTATAGCTAAGGTATTTGATAATTCATCTTTTTCTCCGACAATTAGGGTTATAGGGATTCTATCTTTTGATGCATCATGTAATTTTTCACCAAGTCGTAAATTTCGATCATCAACTTCGTATCTAAATCCCTTTAGTGATTTAGTGATTTTATTTAAATAATTACTTACTTCACCAATGGTAAGAACTTTCACTTGTACTGGTGATAACCATCCTGGAAATTCACCTGCATAGTTTTCAATAAGAATTCCAGTAAATCTTTCAATAGAACCAAGCAATGCACGATGGATCATAACTGGTTTGACTCTTTTATTATTACTGTCTACGAATTGAAGATCGAAATTATCAGGTTGTGCAAAATCAACTTGTATTGTAGATAATTGCCACCTCCTGCCAATCGCATCTTTAACATGTAAGTCAATTTTTGGCCCATAAAATGCTCCTTCTCCATGAGCTGTTACATAAGAAATATTTTGATTCTCAAGTGCAGACTTAAGACTATTTGTTGCTTTCTCCCAATCATCACTATTTCCTATTGACTTTTCAGGCCTTGTAGAAAGATCTGCTTCAATCGAGTCAAATCCAAAAGAATTCAATAATTTTATTGAAAATTTTAATAAGTTAAGTATCTCTTCCTCAATTTGGTCTGTTGTACAAAATATATGAGCATCATCTTGTGTAAATCCTCTAGCTCTTAATAGACCATGCAAAACACCGGATTTTTCATATCTATATACGGAACCTAACTCAAAATATCTAAGTGGCAACTCTTTATACGACCGAATGTCACTCTTATATATAAGAATATGAAAAGGACAGTTCATTGGTTTTAGATAGTACTCTTCATCGTTCTCTTCATTCTTTAATGGAGGAAACATGCCTTCTTTGTAGTAATCTAAATGACCGGATGTTTCCCATAAGACTGATCTACCAATATGTGGAGTGTAAGCATAGTCATAGCCATTTTCTGAATGTGCTTTTTTTGAATAGTCTTCTATGATTTGTCTTAATACAGCACCTTTTGGTTTCCACAAAAATTGACCAGGTCCAGTTTCATCCGTACTAATAAATAAATCTAATTCATTGCCTAATTTTCTATGATCACGTTTCTCTGCTTCTTCTTGTCTTTTTAAATAACTATCTAAATCATCTTTACTAAACCAGGCTGTGCCATAAATTCTTTGCAATTGTGGATTTGTTTCTATACCTCTCCAATAAGCTCCAGCAAGCTTGGTTAACTTGAAATGATTTATCAAACTAGTATTTTGAACATGTGGGCCTCTACATAGATCACTAAATTTATCATTTGTATAAATAGATATATTTTCTTCGGAAACACCTTCACTTTTGTCAGCTGAATTAATAAGTTCTTGTTTGAATGATTGTTTACTAAACAATTTATGTGCTTCATCCTTCGATATTTCCTTCCTAATAAAATCTTGTTGAGATTTATTGATTCTTCTCATTTCATTTTCAATTTTTATTAAGTCAGACTCTTTAATATTTTCTTTAAAGAGAAAATCGTAGTAAAAACCATCATCAATGGAAGGTCCAACTGCAAACTCAGTCCCTGGATAAAGATTTAAGACAGCTTGTGCCAAAACATGTGCTGTTGAATGTCGTAATGTATCTAAGGAATATTGATCATCTTTAGTATAAACTTTACATTCTGCATCATTTTCAATTAAATATGAAAGGTCTCTCAATTCACCGTCAATTTCAATGCAAATAGCATTTTTGGCAAGACTATTGCTTATTGATTTAGCTAAATCATGACCAGTGATACTTGAATCATATTTTCTTACTGATTTATCAGGAAATGTTATATTTATCATTACTTTTGTATATTAATTATTTATTTATTCTACCTAAGAAACTATAAATTAATTAAACATCTGTTTTAATAAATATATGAGTAAAACTACAGATGTAATATTCGAACAAAACAAAATTGTAGTATCTTTTAACAAATTAATAAAAAACCAAAATGTATATCTTGAATTTATTCCAATAAATCAATATCAATTGACGTGTAACAAAATAATAATTCAAAATAAAGATAAAACTACCAATATTAATTCAACAGATTTAAGAAAAATTAATATCCACAATTTAATAAAAACAAGTATTAAATTAATTGATAAAAATATTGATCTAGATAAAAAAACATATAAGAAAAATTCACCTATTTACGATCCAATACTTACATCAAAGGATTTAATAAAAAAAATTAATAAGAAAGATTACAATAACAGATCAGATTTGTTAGCTATTTACTCATTGTTCTACATAAACACCGAAAGAGAATATGGTGAAAATATATCTAGAAAAATTAGCGAAAAAATAAAATATAAAGAGTCTTATGTCAAAAACCTTACTAAAGAATGTTTTACAAAGGGATATCTTAAAAGTTCTAAAAAAGGTTTAGCCGGTGGGACACTGACTACAAAGTCGTTGAAAATACTTACTTCTCTGTAATTTTTACACTTTTGATAACTACATCATCTACAGGTTTATCATTGTCGCCTGTTTGAACATTAGCTATTGAATCAACTGTATCTAGGCCTTCAGAGACTTTTCCAAATATTGTGTATTGATATGGCAATGGATAGTCAACGTGCATAATAAAAAATTGGCTTCCATTAGTATTTGGACCTCTATTAGCCATAGCAACGATTCCTTTTGCATAATTCATTGGATAATCTAATTCATCCTCAAATTCATAACCAGGGTATTTACCCATTTCACCATGTCCGGTTCCACTCGGATCTCCACCTTGTATCATGAAACCTTTAATTACACGATGAAAAATTACGTCATCGTAATATCCATCATTTGATAAATTAACAAAATTGTTAACTGTATTAGGTGCTATGTCAGCATACAAATCTATCACTAATGTACCTAGTGATGTTTCAATTGTTGCAATATATTTAGCCTGTTCATTGATAGTCATTTCAGGTGGTGATGTATAAGTCTTGTCGTATACCACTTTTGTAACCTCCGTTGTGTCGATAATTGGTTCTTCTACAGTGTCTTCACCGCAAAAATTTAATAGTAACACAAATATAATTAAGTATCTTTTCATGATTTATCAATGTTGGTTAAACGAACTGTTGATCGGGCGCATTCAGTATCATTGTTAAATATTTTTGCTTCCCAAATCTGTGATCTCTTGCCAAGCTTTATGGGAGTGGCTTCGCAAATAATTGTTCCATCAGTTATTGCCCTAATAAAGTCAGTATTATTATTTACTCCGACCCAGGTACCTTCTTGTGTAAAGTAAGCAGCATAAGAAATTGCAGCTTCAGCCATAGTATCTATAACACCACCATGAACCATGCCCATTGGTTGTTTATGAAAATCTTTAACATCAAGTGAGCTTTTAACATAGTTTTCTTTAATCTCTACAATTTCATGTCCAATGTATGGATCAAACGTACCTTCTAAAAAATCTTTATTATCCATGTTTGTTAAAAACTCTCTCTAATCTTTTTTCACCTGTGCCTGATACGAACCACCAGTAACCTATTACAAGTGTAATAAATGTTATGGTTGATACTAAATAAATATAGTTCATGTTTAAATCATTATTATAGATTGCAATCATGGACCAAATAAATGATGAAATCCCATAAAGGGTTATGAACAATGTCACAAAGCTAAACCATGTGAAACCTTTATTGAATACGGCTACAACTATTTTTCGTTCTTTAGTAGGGAAAAAATAATCGTTTTCTAATTCATGCGCTATGAGAACGTCTTCATCATATTCTGAATTAATTTTTTTTTCAATAAACTCACTGTAATGTCTTGAAAAGATCAGAAAATAAGCATGAAAACTAAGAAGAACAGACCCGAATAATGAAATTAAAGGTATAAGATACAATGCGTTTTTGTTATATAACGATAAGAATATAAAAACGGTATTAAAAATAAACAATATTCGTACATCAAGTAAGAATTGGTCATGATAATACCTGTTCATTGACCTCATTCGTGATAATTGCTCTTTATAAAGGGTAATTTTTTCCATTTGTTAGAGTTTATATAGGTTATGTTTAATATAAAATTCCCTATAAGGCTTATTATTTTCCTAATTTTCACAGTAATTGTTAATGTTTTTTCAACTGTAACTATCGAATATAATGCTATTTCATTTCAGGAGTACAGAAATGTTGAGATAATATGTGGAAATTTATTCGATGTTATTCAGACAACAGATATAAGTGAGGTATCAAAGGATTTAAGAGTTAATTGGCGATCCTGTAGAGAAAAAGCATTTACAATTATTATTACTTCAGGAATCTCATTAACTTTTTTGGTAACTTTATTAATGTATCTATTTTATTTGTACAGAAATAGACCTAAAAGAGAAGAAATTTCTGATTTATTGTCAATACTAAGAAGGATGAATAGAAAATGAAAATTGGAGCAATGGTACCCCAAGGTTGGAGAATGGACTTAAATGGAATTAATCCTGAAAATCAATGGGATACAATACTCGAAGCTTCTTCAAAAATAGAAAATTTGAAATATGAATCTGTCTGGGTATATGATCATTTTCACACAGTTCCATCACCAACTCAGGATCCTACGTTTGAATGCTGGTCACTTATGGCAGCATTATCTCAGGTGACATCTGAAGTAAGAATTGGTCAAATGTGTACTTGTAACTCATACAGGAATCCAGCCTACTTAACAAAAGTAGCATCATCTATTGACGCAATGTCTGGTGGAAGATTAGAGTTTGCAATAGGTGCAGGTTGGTATGATCAAGAATATAAGGCTTACGGATATGAATATCCCTCTGCTGGTGTCAGATTAAAAATGCTGGAAGAAGCATTACAAATTTATATAGCTATGACAACTCAAGATAAAGCAAGTTTTGAAGGTGAACATTATCAAATAAAAGAAGCTATTAATCAACCAAAGCCATTACAGAAACCTTATCCACCCCTTTGGGTTTGTGGTGGAGGTGAGAAAGTCACTTTAAAATTATTAGCTAAATATGGTGATTACGGAAATTGGGATGTTGACGTTGAGGGCTTTATACATAAATCAAAAATATTAAAAGAACATTGTGAAGTACAAAAACGTAATTATTCAGAAATAAAAAAAACTCTACATACAAATGTGATTATTGGCGATAATCAGAAAGATTTGGATAGCAAATTAAAAAGAATTGTAGATGTAACGGGGATACCTGAAGAAATGTATACAAGCAAACCACTTGTAGGAGTGAAAGAAAAAGTATTTGAAACGATGGATGAATTTTCTTCTGTTGAGTGTGATTATCTAATAGCATATGTCCCTGATATAGTTTGGGGCGATACATTAGATATATTATCTGAGAAGCTCTAGAAAAACGGAAGCCCCCAAAAAGGAGGCTTCCCAACAGGGCTGCGTATCACACTTAATTGAAACGCACTCTTAGATTACCACGAACATTTCTAAAAAGTAAAGCTATTTAGCCAAAAGAAGGATTTTTTGTGTTAGGAACAAGAGAAATCCAAACTTTTCCCTTAGGAACATACAATATGTTGTTGTTACTATCAACAATATGAAATGGATCTAAATTTGAACCTCGTTTCCATTTAGCATCCAACATTTTTCCACCATGTAAAATTATTGCTCTACCTTCACCAACAGTTTTAACTGAAGGTAGCTGTAGAGGATGAACATAAGGTTCACAAAATAATGCAATTACAGTTTTAAATGCGATCTGTCCTGTATTTCCATTTATATCAGACCAGTAATGAACATTATCACTCTGTTGATTTTTGTATGCATCATAATATGTTCTAACATAATTTGATCCATTCCATGTCCATGTTGTCTCTGTGTATCCAGAAAAATTTAATGTTAGGTATGAATTTGTTTTCCAATTATCAAAAGAAGGTTCACCCCAAGGAAATAATGGTTGAGGTGTATTGGTTTTTCTATATCCTCTGGATATTGCTGTAGATTTCAATTTGGTTGTATCTGCATACAAATTATGTGGAGCTCTTCTTGAAGAAATCCTAAAATAATCTGGTCTTCTATCAGTTATAACGGGTACTCCCATATCAACAATTTCTGGAATCAATCCCCCAGTTGCTCCACTAGCTACAAGTACACCACCAAGAGGTCTTAAAACTGTAGGATCAGTTGGTCTTGCAGATCTAATTGGACCATGATAAGTTGTATCACTCTGATAAAATATGTTAATAAACCTTGTCATACCACCCTCGACAAGTACTTCAAAAACAGCATCAGCATTTTGAGGTCCAGATTGTGGTCTCGCATTAACGTTATTGTCATTCTTAATACCAATAACAATTGAGTTATTAGAACCAGATGGCATTATTAATCCATTTACAGGAGAGTTAATACCTTTTGTATAGTTTTGTGTAGGAACCTCACCAAGAGAGTTATATGTTTTTTCTTTAGTTCTAGACCAATTTTGACTTAAATAAGCGTCTAATTCAGCTTGTGAATTTACTTGTGCAGTTTGTCCATATCTAAAAACAAATACAGGATAAAAACAAGGATCAGGAACCCAAATTTGTGCCTCATTAACATATCCAACAATACATGTAGCATTTGGGTCATAGTTAATTAAATCAACAGTTAGCGCCGCATTATTAGATGATGAACTGCTCTCAATTGTATTAACTAATATATATGAATCTTTACCTTTTTCTAATGCTGCTTTTGTATTAGGCCCAAGTACACCATCTATAGATAGACCAGCTAATTTTTGAAATTCTTTGATTGCAGATTTGGTACCTTTACCATTAATACCATCAATTTCACCAGTGTATAAATTCAGTTCTTTTAAGGTTTTTTGAGCATTTTCAATCTCTTTAGAGTAAATAATAACTTCCACATTATTAACATCAGCACCACCAATACCAATATAAGAATCCTCACCTTTCTCTAATGCTGCTTTAGTTTTTGGTCCTAAAATTCCATCAACAGATAATCCTGCAAGCCTCTGGAACTCTTTTAACGCAGCTTTAGTTTCATTATTAAGTTCGTTATTGATATCACCGGAATATAAACCAAGAATTGTAAGTTGATTCTGTGCGTCAGATATATTTTCAACAGTAATAGGAAAAGTAGTTGAAGTTGTTGATGATGAGGTTGTTGATGAAGTTGATGATGAAGTTGATGATGAAGTTGATGATGAAGTTGTTGTTGAAATAGAATCTTCAGAATTTGTGTCGTTTTGATCAACTAATAATAAATTTAATTCATTCTGAGAAGATTTACTAAAAGATGAATAGCCAAAAATAATAAGTCCTGTAGCAATAAGTGTTGTAAATATTGCTAAACGATTATATTTCTTCTTACCTATGTCAGTGACATATCCCTCTATTTCAAAATTAACTTTTTCTGATGGAGATATCGATACTTTTTTTACAGGAGGATATTTTTTTTTCTTGTTTCTTTTGGAATATAAATCTTTATGTAAATTTTTTTGCATACACAACCCTATAAATATATTAGTGAATTGTGTAAAAAGTTATTTTAGTTAGAAAATATTAATTTTCTGAAATGATTATTTCACCATTCAATGGCAATATGTGTATCCATTGCTTGCTAGGTGGAACTTCTATAGGTTCCTGATTAGAATCAATAAATTCAAATGGGTCAGCTATATCGTTACGTCTCCATGTACCTTCAATGTATTTTCCATCACTAAATATTGTTACTGGACCAACACCTACTGTTAAAACACTGGGTAAAGTTGTAACTTCGTCATTATAAAGTGGACCTTGTATGACTACTACTGTAGGTATTTGTAATATGTCCGTGTATCCATCTCGTGTAATAAAGTTATGAGCGACTGCATCATCTTCAGGTGAGTAACCATCAACGATAAATCTACTATATTGATCATTGTCAAGCTTCCAAATTACTGTTGTGAAGTCACTGTACTTAACAGTTACCCTTCCAGCACCCTTTGTCCAATTTGTTTGATCATTACCAAAATCGTACAACGGATTTACATCTTGATTAAAGAGAAAACCTTTTTGATCAATGTACTCTCTAACTAATTCAGTATCTGCATATAAATTATGTGGAGCTTTTCTATTTGCAATTCTAAACATTGTAGGAGCAGATACTTCTTCTAGAACTGGAACACCTAATTCTCTGATTGCTGGAATCAAACCAGCAGTAGCACCAGAAACCACAAGGATACCACCATAAGGTCTAACTAAGTTAGGATCAGTTGGTCTAGCCGATCTGATAGGACCAACATATGAACTTGTTTTATCCATATAAAAAGCTAGGAATCTTGTCATTCCACCCTCGACCAAAATTTCCATAACAGTATCTGCTTCTTGAAGACCAGATTGAGGTCTAGCATTTAGATTATTATCAACTTTAAAAGCAATAACTCTTCGTGGTCTTTTTAACCACAATTCAGGACTTAACTCTAGTCCTGTAAATGGTGACATTTTTTCTTTATCGTATTCGTAATTTTCAACAATAGATGTATCTGAGGAGTTTTCTGCTGGTGAAGTTGTAGTAACATCACTTTCTTCAATTGAGATCTCTTCCTTAATAGTTGTTGTAGATGTATCAACTATATCTGTTGATTCATTTGAAGAACTGCACAATACAAGTAGAAAAGTTAATAGAATAAAACCGAACTTTTTCATAACTTTATACTAGTGCAGCAATAATTAATTTTAAGAAATTAATATTTGAATTATTTATTTGATAGTATGTCAAATTCCTAAATAATCTTCTTGCCTTTTTGTTAGTAACGAACCAAGGCGGATCAATGATTCTAGATATTCTAAATTTTGTATTAACAACACCTTTTAATGGAGATTCAAAAAGCATTGAATTATGAACTACTGATTGACCACTTTGTATGTCATTATCTCTATTACCAGGAAAACCTCCCCAAGGAAGTTGAGGTATTATATAACCAATTGCTGCCCATTCATTGATAGCGACTGTACCATAGTTCAATTTGTTAATATACAAATTAGTAATATGTTTATTAAATTTTCTATTGTGATCTTTTATAATTACTGATACACCGAGATTTCCCCAAAGCTCATCATTGCAATAAACAATAGCTTTCTTTGCGAAATCTTCAATATTTGTGTAATCAATTTTTTTAAAATATATGGTGGAAGACCAAACTTCATCTATTTCGAATTTACTATAGGCTTTAATCTCACGTGTTAAATGAGGAGTAACACAACTCAATGCGTTAACCCTTTCATATCCTTTATCTTTCTCAAGTTTTTCTAGACGTTCAATACTTTCTGGATAATAAGCTTTACGTTCTTTTGCCTTGCTCATGTAATGTTTTACAAATTTTATTAAAGTATCGGTTTGTCCCCATCCATCTGGTAAGACAACAACCTGTGCAGCTATACAATTGAAACCATTGTTATTTAATTTAGCTGTAACGATTTTTCTTGCTTGGTACTTAATATCTGAAGTTGACCATTTACCTGGATGAATAATAATTGGAGTTACATTGCCAAGTTCTGATGTAATAGGTTTGTTGTTTATTTTTGAAAGAGATTTAGATTTTCTTTCTTTATCTGAAAGTTCTCTACCATATACAATATCTTCAAATGTTTTGTCTGAACCAGTTAAGTGTATGTGATTTATGCCTGGATGGGTAGCCATATATTTTGATTCGTCAATATTACCTGTCGTAACAATAATGTATCCACGTTCAATAAAGTTTTGAAATACTTTTTCAAATACAGGTTTTAAATATTCATTTACTGGGTTTAGCTTAAGCAAAATTACAGATTTTCTAGTTATCAGATGATAAAGGACATCTAAATAAGGAATAGAAGAAAAATTTCCTGCACCCAAAACTAAAGTTATGGAAGGGTCGATATCATATCTTTTTGAAAATCCTCTGTATTTATTAATATCATCAAATGACATGGATTTATTAAAAATAACTTTCGCATCTATAAAAGGAAAAGTAATTCGCTCCGTAAAATTGTTTGGGAACACTTTATAACTATTTTCTTCACTGTTGTATTTTTTTTCAGCTAAGTCATCATCATTGGTGAGGCTTTTTATATAATATTGAGTTGCTAATACTGAGGCAAAAGGACCACCTAACCACTCTTCACCTTCTGCAGGAGTTTTTGTTGTTCCTTTGTTGTCAGAACAAATAGTTGCCCAGAAAAATGAAACTTCTTTAATATTCGATATAGTTTCTTCCAGCATCGATGCCAATTGAACATTACTGATTGAATTATATTCTTTTGACTTTGTCCTTAATGTGGTAATAAATCGATCTATATCTAACTTTGTAAGGGACATACTTACATATTATTCAGTTATTTCAAGAAGTTCAAAGTCTCCCCAATTAACTGTCAAATACTTTGCAGGAATAAGCTCATTAGGTCTACCAACTGGAAGGTTTTTCGGATAATCTTCAAGCACGGTGTCATCTTTTTGTAGATCATCAACTATTAGCTTAAGATTTTCTGCCAGATCGTCTAATGTTTCTTTTGATTGAGTTTCTGTTGGCTCGAACATCAAAGCTTCTTCAACTATCAAAGGAAAATAAATTGTCGGTGAGTGAAAGCCTTTATCAAGTAAAGCTTTTCCAACATCATAAGCTTTAATCTTATGTGATTTTTTTAGATCTCTTACAGAAGCTACGAACTCATGCATACATGGTTCATCATATGCAAGAGGAATAATTTGAGAAACCTTTGAACTTAAGTATCGAGCATTTAAAACCGCATAAGCACCGAGTTTATCTAGACCTTCTTTACCGAGTAATTTCATATAGACTAATGCTCTCAAAGTAACTAAAAAGTTTCCATGATATCCGTGCATTCTCCCGATACTGTTTTCTGGATGATACCAGTTATATTTACGATCTTTATTCTCTGCTATAGGTCCTGGTAAGAATTCTCTTAAAAAACTTTTTACAGCTACGGGTCCTGAACCAGGTCCACCACCTCCGTGAGGTGTGGCAAATGTCTTATGTAAATTTGAATGAACTATATCAAAGCCCATGTCACCAGGTCTCGATGCCCCAACTATTGCATTAAGGTTCGCACCATCGTAATATAAAAGACCACCAGCATTATGAATTATTTGTGAAATTGTTAAAATTTCCTCTTCAAATAACCCACCAGTATTTGGATTCGTTAGCATTAATCCAGCCGTATTGTCATTCACAATTTCTTTTAATTTTTCAATATTTACCATACCGCGAGAATCTGTTTCAACTTCTACAACTGTAAATCCAGCCATTCTTGCTGAAGCTGGATTAGTTCCATGTGCAGAATCCGGAACAATAATTTCAGTTTTGTGATTCATATTGTTTACTTCTAAATATTTTTTGATTATTAATAACCCTGTTAGTTCACCAGAAGCACCAGCAGGTGGTTGAAAACTAGCATCATCCATACCAGTAATTTCACACAAATAGTTTCCAATTTCGTAATAAACCTTTAAACAGCCCTGTGTAAATTCTTCAGGCATTGAGGGATGCATATTTGCAAATCTCGAATCAGAGGCAATAGAATCTGCAAACCTTGGATTATATTTCATCGTACAAGATCCAAGTGGATAAAAACCGAGATCTACAGCAAAGTTCCTATGAGCTAGCCTTGAATAATGCATAACCAAATCATGCTCAGAGACTTCAGGAAGTCTTGCTTTCTCTTTTTTAAGAGACTCATGATTAATTTTAACTTCAGGTACATCTAACTTTGGAAATTTTGATGCACGACGTCCAGGACTTGATAGTTCTTTTATAGTAGGTTCAGGCTTACCACCAACTAACGGTAATGAACTCGCGTTTCCTCCACTAACCATTATCAACCTCCATCAGTGATTCTATATAATTATCGATCTCGATTTTTTTGCGTTTTTCTGTTACAGCAACAAGTATGTGCTTGTCATCATATAAAATTCCTGCGAGAAAACCTTTATCACCCATTTTTTGAATTACTTCTGCTGCATCAGACTTTACTTCAAGGAGGAACTCTCTCAAACTTGAATCATCATTAGGAATTACATAACCATTTTTTATGAGCTGTTTTCTCATATAATTAGCTTTTTGAATAGCATGGTATCCCATTTCAAAGATACCCTCAGGCCCAAGCCACGAAAGATGAATTGCTGATCCAATTGCATTAAGAGTTTGATTAGTACATATATTAGATGAAGCTTTTTCTCTTCGAATGTCTTGTTCTCTAGCTCTTAAAGTCATAACATAAGATTTATTTCCATCTTTATCTCTAGACTCACCTATTAATCTTCCCGGAACTAATCGGGCAAATTCTTTCTTTGTAGCAAACCAACCAACTGTTGGACCGCCAAAAGATAGCGGAGATCCTAATGATTGTCCCTCCGCTATCATAATGTCAAAACCCATTTGTCCGGGTGTAGTAAGTACTCCCAACATTGAAGGATCAACATAACAAATAGTTACAAGACCTTTTTCTTTTGCACGTTCAACAAGTGCAGTTAAATCCTGACATGAACCTTCGTAATGTGGGTAAGAAACTACAAATGCAGCCTGAGATTCATCAAATTCAAAATTTGTTGGAAATAAAAAGTTATCTAAATCAACATAATCTAAATTGAATTTATTTCTATCAATTAATGTATTGATAACTTCTTTACTGTTTGGATTTAAACCCGATGATATAACAACTTTATCACGTTTTGTTTTGTTAATTGCAACTGAGATCGCTTCAGCTATAGAGGTTGCACCATCATACAAAGATGCATTAGCTAACTCCATATCTGTTAAATCACAGACTAAAGATTGAAATTCAAATAAGACTTGAAGAATCCCTTGAGAAATTTCTGCTTGATATGGAGTATATGATGTCATAAATTCAGGTCTCATAGTTAGAGATTTGACTGTTTGTGGAAGATATACGTCGTAATGACCTCCACCAGCAAAACAAACTAATTCTGATTTATTACGAGCTGCAATATCATCAAAATAATCAATGGATTCAAGTTCTGATAAGGATTCAGGCAAATCGAGACCATTTTCTAGCAGTAAAGCGTCAGGAATATGAGTAAATAGATCATCTAATGAATTAATTTTTAACTCATCGAACATCTTTTTTAAATCTAATTCAGAATGTGGTACAAACATTAACTTAAAAACCTTTTATTAACTATATTGCCTTCTATTAAATTACCACGAATATCAAACTCTATTAAATCGTGAGAGGGCATATTTTCAAATAATATAAAGCCAATACTTTTATTTAATACTGGGGAGAAGTTACCAGAAGTAACTAAACCCTTAGTTTCTCCAGCAATGCCAACAGTTTCTGTTCTTGCTATCTTTCTTGAGTTAATTGTAAATTTCTTTAAAACTTTATGGCTTTCACCCGATAATTGATCATTTATTCTATTTGAACCTAAATACTCATTTTCATTAGTAATTGTCCAATTTAAAGATGCTTCAACAGGTGTTATATCTTCTGTCAATTCAAAACCATATAATGGAAGTGAAGCCTCTAGCCTGAGTGTATCTCTGGAACCTAATCCACAAGGTTTTACACCTTTTTCTGTTAAGAAAGTTAATAATGACTCTGCGTCCTCATTATTAGCCATAATTTCGACTCCATCTTCTCCCGTATAACCTGTTCGAGCGTAAAGAAAGTTTTCTGTATAATTTGTTGAAAACTTATCTGGAATCTCAAATCTATCTTGAATTAATTCAATAGTATCTGGTCCTTGTACTGCTATGAGAACAGTGTCTGGTGATTTATCAATAAACTCGACATTATGTGCAACTAAGTGGGATTTAATCTTCTCTAAGTTAGATGCATTTGGAATCAGTATGATCTTATCATTAAATTTCCAGAAAATAACATCATCAAGAGCATTGCCATCTGCATTTGTAAAGATAGAATAAAGTGCCTTGTTAGACGGAATATCGACAATTTCAGAACAAATTAATTTTGATATTTTTTCAATTTCAGTATATTGGATCTCTAAACGACCCATGTGAGATACGTCAAAAAAACCTGATGATGTTCTAACAATATCATGTTCTTTTAAAGTACCTTCATAGGAAAAAGGCATTGACCAATCACCAAAATCAATAAACTTAGCTTCTTGAGATAGATGATATTTATGTAGTTGAGTAGTTTTTTTATCCATTAAGATACAAAAGTTTCATACTCTTGATAAGACATTCCTGAATCATCAACAGTATTTACTTTTGCTTTAAACATCCACCCATCACCGCATGGATCATTATTGATGGTCTCAGGCTCAGTTTCAAGTTGTGAGTTTACAGCTGTAATTGTGCAATCCATCGGTGCATATGCATCTGCAACAGTTTTAGTAGCTTCAACTTCAACTACTGCTGCACCCTTTTCAAACTCTTGTCCCACTTCAGGCAATGTTACATAAACAATATCCCCTAACTCGTTTTGAGCAAAATCGGATATACCCACTGTAATTTCGTCATCTTTCATGAGATACCACTCATGAGTTTCTAAATATTTTATATCTGACATATTCTCCTATCTCGGCTTAACCGTTGATAGACCCCCATCAACATGTATAGTCTGACCAGTAACCCATTTTGAGTCTTTTGATAACAACCATTTTACAACAGGAAGTATATCATTAAAATCTCCAATTTTTTGTATTGGATACATTGATTTTGATAATTCTCTGGCTTGTTCTGTTGATAGTAATCGTTGACTCATATTTGTATCCATAAGTCCTGGTGCTATTACATTTACTCGAAGATTATCTTTTGCATAAGAAGCAGCGGCTGATCTTGCCATACCTTCTAATCCAGCTTTAGCAGCTGCAATAGCTTCGTGATTAGAAAGTCCTTTAGTGCCTGCAACAGATGAGAAAAAAATAGCAGATCCATTCTTCATACGCCTAGCAAAAGAGCTTAAGAGATAGTAACTTGAAAAAAGATTTACTCTAAGAACTTCTTCAAACTCTTCAGTCTTAGTTCCGTGTAAAGGTTTTATCAAAATTGAACCTATGCAATTTACAAGACCTTTAATTTCTTTATCATCAGGAATTATTTTAGAAAATTCACGCTGTTCTATGGTATTAGTTAAGTCAATAAGTGAATACTGGGCATCAATTTCTTTACTTAATGCAGAAAGTTTTTCTTCATCTCTTCCAATTAAATGCACTTCGTTCTCTTTGGCTAATTCTTTTGAAATAGCACTACCTACGACTCCTGTAGCTCCGGCAATGATATAGACCATGATTTATAGTTTAAAAGATAATTAATTAATAGATAAAATGTTTGAGGATGAAATATTACCAAACCAAGATGCTGATTTATGAGGTATTCGTTCATATGTTTCCTTATTAACCTCTACTAAACCAAAGTTCATTTGATACCCAAGGTCCCATTCAAAATTATCTAACAATGACCAATACAGATATCCAATTACATTATTATGTTCGGCTTGAAATCTATGCACATCCTTTAATACAGTTGTTACAAACTCGATTCTCTCATCATCATTGTCTGTTGCTATTCCATTTTCAGTAATAAAAATTTCTTTATCAGGAAATATATTATTTAATCTCCTTAAGTTATATAGCACTGCTTCTGGTCTATATTCATACCCCATTTTTGTTGTACGGGTTTCGCTTGTTATTGCACCATTTCTTCCTGCAAATATTTGAATAATACGAGGTAATATAAATTTTCTTATAAATCCAATATTTAAAAGTAACGAATTAAAGATCTTTAAAAAAATATTTTTTGGATATCTTACGATTGTATATGTTTGTAATCCTATAAAGTCATCATCTATTGAAGCATCTAAAAATTTATCCTCAAGATGATACTTCAAATATTCCTTTAACTTATTATTATCATCATCTTCCCATTCTTGTAAAGCGTGAGTCATGCCAACTTTTGCATTTTGATTATATTTTTTGATTGTCTTTAATGCCTTTTTGTGAGCAGACATAATATTCTCTGATGCTTGTATGAATTTTGTTTCATTAGCTATACCTGGTGGGAATTTATTAGTTGAAAAATATCCAAAGAAGGCAAATATTCCTGGTTCATTAATTGTATTAAAAAATTCAATTTCATTTGGTAAGTTCTGCATTAATTTCTGAACATAACTATCAAAATAATTATCTGCATTTGGGTTGAGCCAAGAATCCTTTTTATATAACCATTCAGGAGTGGTGAAATGGTGAAAAGTAATTATAGGAGTAATGTCGTTAGCAATTAATTTTTTTGCTTTTTCTACGTAATGATTAATTGCATCAGTATCGTAAATTCCTTCTGTAGGCTCAACCCTGCTCCATTCTATTGAGAATCTAAAAGCTTTTATACCAAGTTCTTTAAGTAGCTCAATATCTTGATCTAACAATTCATAATGTTTACATGCTTCATTACATGGTTCTACACAAACAGAGTTAGATTTATTTTCCCAAATAGTCCAATCATTATTGTAAATTCCACCCTCGACCTGATATGATGCTACAGCTGTACCAAAGAGAAATTTGTTTGGAAATTTTAGTTCATTCATATAAATAGATAATATAGGCTATTCCAATATAGAAAAGCTGCAAAAGCATTCTTAAGAAATGTTGATAATTTGAAAAATAGCGATTTCCATAAGGTAGATCATTTATCCATACATTTAAATTACCAATATAAATAACAACAAGGAAAACTATCATCAAAATAGCAGCCTCTTTTCTGAATCTTGTAAAAAAGAACAATGGGAGAATTATTTCGATTACACCTGTTGCTAAATGAACAAAACGTGGGAATGGAATAAAATCAGGTACAATTTTGTCGTAAAAAATGGGATTTATAAAATGGTTTATCCCAGCAATAACGAAAAATCCAACATAACCAAGCGTGATAAACTTTATAACCAATTTTTTGCTTTTTTAATTGCTTTATACCAAGATTCAAGAGAGTTAATTCTTATCTCATTACTCATATTAGGATTCCAAGTCTTTGATGACGTAATATAATTTCCCATTGATGAAAGTGGCAAATCCATGACATAAAGATAACTTGCCACACCAACTCCAAGAGCAGTTATTTCATTAATTTCCTGTGAATGAATAGATTTATCCAGTAAATCTGATTGAAACTGCATTAATAAATTGTTTGCAACCATTCCCCCATCTACTTTGAGACTTTCAAAATCAGTATCAAGATCTTTTTCCATACTTTCAAGCAACTCGTATGTTTGGAATGCAACAGATTCAAGTACCGCTCTTGCCATGTGTGACTTATTTGAAAATCTTGTTAACCCAAATAAAGAACCTCTTGCTGTTTCGTCCCAATGAGGAGAAAATAATCCAGAGAAAGCAGGTACAAAATATACATCACCGTTATCTTTCTCCAGCATCGCTAATGATTCAATATCTTCACTTTTATCGATAATATTTAGATTATCTCTTAACCATTGGACTGCAGCACCAGCAATTGGAACTGACCCTTCCAAAGCAAACATTGGATCTTCTCCTTCTTTTTGGTAAGCAATAGTTGTTAACAATCCATTGTTTGATTTAACAATATCTTTTCCTGTGTTTGTGAGTGCAAAACAACCCGTACCATATGTATTTTTAACATCACCTTTGTTAATACAGTTTTGTCCAAATAATGCAGCTTGTTGATCTCCTAAAATGGCAGTAACAGGAACACCAGGTATTATCTCCTTCATCTCTCCAAAGTTTGAGAAAGATGGTTTTACCTGTGGTAAAGAGTTGATAGGTATATCTAATTTTTCCAGTAGATCACTGCACCATTCCATATCATATAAGTCATATAGAAGAGTTCTGGATGCGTTTGTTACATCAGTATAGAAATTTCCGGTTAAATTATAAATCAACCAACTATCAATCGTTCCAAAACAAACATCATCTTCTAAAGAATTTTTAATATTAGGAACATTGCGTATAAGCCATAAAATCTTAGATAAAGAAAAATAAGTAGCAATAGGTAGTCCGGTTTTTTCAAAAAGACTTGAAAGACTCTCGTCAGCAATTAATTCATCACAGATATCCTGTGTTCGTGTATCTTGCCAAACGATAGCGTTATAAAGGGGTTTACCAGTAGATTTACTCCAAGCAACAGTAGTTTCTCGTTGATTTGTTATACCAATACTTTTAATACTCTCTATCTCTGTATCCTTTATGACATATTGAATGCAAGTTTTTACTGTTTCTAATATTTCATTAGCATCGTGTTCAACTGATTTATTATCTGGAAAGATCTGTTTAAATTCAACTTGATGAGTTCCCTTTATGCCACCATCTTGATCAAACAAGATACACCGTGTACTGGTTGTTCCTTGATCAATTGATAAAAAATAATCCATAATTAAATAATATAAAAAATGTTATGAGTACGCGTCTATATTTACCAATTTAACACTTCTGTAAGTATCGCTATCGTCTTGAATAATTCTCAAATATTCAATGTCAATATTTTCTTCAAACTCAATATATATAGATTCATTTATACACTCAAAGGTCTTGGAAATGATACTTATTGGATCTTGATAATCAACTCGAGAGTAATTTTCACTTTCTATTTCGTTTGTGACCTTTAAACCACTACTCACATCAACATCTTGAATTCTTAAACGAACAAACCTATTAAATGAAGGAAGTGAGCCAAATATATATATTTCTTGAAATTTACATAACTTGTCATCTGGAGTTGTATAGGTATCAATAATTTCTATTTCTAATTCACGAATATTATAAATATTTAAATTAACTTTCGTCTCATTGTATTTTTCCAACTCATAAACTCCAAGTTGAACACGTTCTGACTGTTGTGGCCTAATGAATAAAAATGTGTACAAGAGAAAAAAGATATAAACATAAAAAAGAATGTACTTAGGGGGTTTGTATTTCACTAAATACCTAAGACAGCACCAAATGGACCAATTACAGTACCTACAATTGCACCGTAAAGGAATCCATATATAAGTCCTTTTCTTAGATATTTGATAGTTTCAATTTTGAATAGTTCTTCACCAAATTCAGATATTTTAAATGTTCTTCGATATTTATCATTAAATATATGTTTCATGACAGGATACAAATAGAAAAGTGCGCCAACACCTATACCTGACAGGAATCCCTGAGCAATTCTTTCTGAAACTATTGTCAACATTATTAAAAATCTAGTTGTATTATCAAATAAACAAGAACGATTTCAAAAATTTTTTTATGGACATTACTCAAGACACTGATACGGTATATTTATTTCTCTTTGGGGTTTCAATTCTTGCTTCGTTTATAGACTCAATCGCAGGCGGGGGTGGGCTATTAACTACACCATCTATGTTGTTGGTAGGAATAAATCCATTGACTGTGTTGGGTACAAATAAATTTCAATCCTCATTTAGTACCTTTACATCATCAAGAAATTACTACGTTAATGGATACCTAACAGATATAAATAAAAATAAATATTTTATATTGTCTTTTATTGGATCATCAGCTGGAACGTTAATGGTTAGTAGGCTTTCAGATGACATATTAAGAACATTGATTCCAAGCCTATTAATATCAGTTGCTATATTTTTTGTCCTTAATAGAAAGGTCAAAACAGACTTAAGTAATTATATAGTTTTATTAACACCATTAATTTTTCTAATTGGTTTTTATGATGGTTTTTTTGGTCCGGGAACAGGCTCATTTTTTGTAATGTTATTTCTAGTTTTTAAAAATCAAACTTTACTTGAATCAACAGCGACCTCGAAATTATTGAACTTTGCTTCTAACTTTGCAGCATTTATCATTTTTGCGGTTCAAGGTTACGTGATCTGGGAACTTGGATTAATCATGGCCGTAGGTGGAATAAGTGGTGCTTATTTAGGTTCGAAATCTGCAATAAAGATTGGTGATAAATTAATTAGACCGATACTTGTTGTTGTGTCAATATTGTTATCTCTTAGAATCTTAACTAGCTAGTTCCACAGCTTTTCTAATAACTTCGATATCGTTCTCTCTTTTATATTTATCTAGATCAAGCAGCTGTAGATACACAGATTGAATACCAGCATCCTTCCACATACCAATTGTTTCAGCAATTTCTTCAGGAGTTCCGTAAAGATAACTTCTATCTTTCCAGTTTTTAGCAATTTCATCTTTAGGCTGAATGAGAGATTTTGCTGCATCGACTAAAGATTGATCAACTTCGTCTTTTGTAAATCCAACAACAGGTGGACAGGCAGTCGAGACTTCAAGTTTTTCTATATCCCTATTATTTTGACGAGCCACATCATAGAAAAGTGCAATACTATTTTTTAATACATCTTCAGGTCCTGCGTAAATATTAAATTCATCAGCATATTTACCAGCAAGAGTTGGGGTCTTCTTCTTTCCACCGCCTCCAATAATTATTGGTACTTCGCCTTTAGCGCTTGGAAGTATTGGAACACTGTCTAGTTGAAAATATTTACCATCCATCCCATTGTTTTCTCCATACATTCCTTGCGTTAAGTACTCAAGTGCCTCATCTAACATTTCAAACCTCGTTTTAAGATCGGGAAAATTGATACCAAATACTTCGTGTTCAATTTCTAACCAACCAGTACCAACTCCCAATCTAAATCTATTTTTTGCCATTTCATTAATAGTCGTTGCCATTTTAAGAAGAACACTTGGGTGTCTAAAGGTAATTGGAGATACTAAAACTGAATATATCATTGACTCTGTATCGCGTACTAAGCCAGCTATTGCGGTTAATAAATCTAAAGCTGGTGCTGGTTCATCTTTATCTTTTCGTTGCTTACCCACGATGTAATGATCTGGTAATCCGATACGTTCTATGTTATTACTTTCGCACCATGTTGATAAATCCAGTAATGTTTGATAACTACCTCTTGCCTGTAAGTAAATCTTCATACACATATGTTATCACTATGATTTACGTTTAAAATTTGAACCTCAAGATAGCTTGAATCTACAATGTAGCTATGAAAAGAATTTACACCTATGGTCATGAGCAAGTCCAAAGAAATATAACCATTGGGGACATCATAGAAAATAAAAAGAATGGTATAAAAATGACACAGGTGACTGCACAAAATAAAGAAGAAGCAGAAATTCTTTCTGACCAGAATATTGACATGATTATCACTGGTAGTGATGCATATGAGGATGTAAGAAGTGGTGCTCCAAATACATTTATTACAGCAGCTTTATTTGCAGGAAGATTCATAACAAAAGACGATATATTAAAAGGCGCAATTGAAGTAGCAATGAAAGGTGCTGATTCAGTATTAACACCACGTAGTCCAGAAATAGTTGAAATGTTAGCAAATGAAGGTATGCATGTACAAGGGCATGTAGGTATGGTTCCATCAAACGCTACAAAATTTGGTGGGATAAGAACTGTTGGGAAAACAGTAGATGAAGCACTTGGAATACTAAAAGATTTAAAAGATCTTGAGAATGCAGGAGCATTTGGAGCTGAAGTCGAATGTGTTGCAGATGACGCATTGATTGAAATTAGTAAACACACAGATCTTGTATTAAATTCACTCGGAGCAGGTTCTGGTGGTGATGTTATATTTTTATTCTTTGAAGATATTGTTGGTGAAACAAAAAATATAAAAATGCCTAGACACGCAAAATCATGGGGTGATGGTAATAAAATTTTAGATAAATTAAATCAAGAAAGAAGTAAAGCAATTAATGCATTTAAAACTGATGTACAGAATAGTAACTATCCAAATTCTGAACACACTATATCTATGGATGATGGTGAATTAGATAAGTTAATTAATGAGCTAAATAAAGAATGAGCACAATAATAAAAAGATTTTTTCTATTATTTGGTTTTCACAAATCATATGGAAGACTTTGGGTTTCAAAACGATTTGAGAAAATAATATGGGGATCATTTATTGTCTTAGCATTTTATAGACACTTTAACTAATGTCTAATATCGTAGTTTCTCCACATTATCTTTCAACTAATGCTGGAATAGAAATTCTTCAAAATGGTGGGAACGCTATTGATGCAGCAATCGGCACCAATATTGTGCAAGGAGTCGTAGCCCCAGAGACTTGTGGAATAGGTGGTGATTTATTTTCACTAATTTGGATTAATGGTGAGAGCACTCCTTATTGTTTAGATTCTTCAGGATATGCTGGTTCAAATGTAGATATTTCACAATTATCTACATTTGAAAGTATTCCTTTAGATCACCCAATGTCGGTAACTGTTCCAGGAGCTGTTAAAGGCTGGTTTAATATGCATGATCGATTTGGGAAATTAAGTATTGATGATATTTTTAGTCATGCAATTAAGATATGCGATGAAGGTTTCAAAGTTTCAACTGAACTACATCATTCTCTTTTAATTCATAAAGAAACATTAAATAAACAGGAATCGGGTTCCGAATTATTTCCTGATGGTGAGTCACCAGAAATTGGAGCAATTATTAAAAGAAGCTTACTTGGTAAAACTTTAAAACGTTTAAGTATCGATGGTCCTGAATATTTTTATACAGGATCAGTTGCGAAGAAAATTTCAGAAACGCTTAATCATGTACTTACTGAAGACGATTTGAGATCTTTTGAATCAAAGTGGATTGAACCTTTATCAATAGATGTGTACGGCAAAACAGGCTGGGTTACTCCTCCTCATACACAAAGTTATCTAACACTTGGAACATTAAAAATTTATGAGCTCCTAGATGATGGTTCAGATAATATTGACTTTCATACACTTGTTGAGTCATATAGAGCAATTGCATCTGAGCGAGATGATCTTACGTATGATTATGGTGAAAACATAGACCAATTTAATGGACTTAATCTTGGATATCTTAAAACTCTTTCAAATCTGATTAATAAAGATACAACCTCAGTATTTGGTCAACCAAAAGAACTAGGTGGTGGAACGGCATACATGTGCACTAAAGATAATGATGGGAATGCAGTTTCACTAATTCAATCTAATTTTCATGGTATTGGTAGCACTATTGGTGTTGATGATTTAGGATTCTTTTTACACAATAGAGGGGCAGGATTTAATCTGATTCATAATCATCCAAACTCTTTAAAGCCGGGAAGAAAACCACTTCATACATTATCTCCAACTATGTGGAGTATAGATGGAAATCTCGATATGGTCATAGGTACAAGAGGTGGAAGGTATCAACCACAACTATTAAGCCATTTTATTTTAAAAATACTTAAGAATGAAAATTTAGAACATGCAATGACGTCTCCTAGATGGAATATTGATGAATTCGGAAAAGAATCAGTATCTGAAATAAATATTGAACCTGGGATAGATGAAAAAATTATTAATGAATTAATTAAGAAAGGTCATAAAGTGAATCAACTTAACGATTTACAAAATAGCTATGGACCTATATCAGCAATTGTAAATACTGCAGATAGTTGGAAAGCTTTACACGACATTAGAGTTGATACAGCAAGTTCTATAATTGAATAGATAAAAAAGGAGAAAAATGCAATTACATAATAACAGTGGAAACATAACAGTAATTATTGATGTGTCATTCGATGACAGAGACATGTTTACAGATTTCATATTGAATGAACAATGCCAGTTTATTGATAGTGTCGATCCTGAAGGATTGATTAAGTTTGAATGGTTCCTTGATAAAGATTCCAACACAGGAACTTTAGTCGAGGTTTTTGAGAAATCAGAAAATTTTCAAGCGTTAGCTGGAAAAGTAATGGGAACACCTGTCAATTTAAAATTTCGAGAGATAGCAAATATAGAAAAAATGACAGTTCTTGGTGATGTATCAGATGAGTTAATGGAAAATCTTGCACCCATGAATCCAATATCTAAAAGATATCAAGGTGGGCTTAGCTAAAAATATAGTCTCAGTACGTAAAAAAGAGTCCAGTTTCCTGAACTCTTTTTTGAGGTAACAGGCTTATTACCTAATTAAATAATACACTTTAAATATATCAACCGTGATTTAAATTTTAAAAAATTAGATTAATGATTTATATGCTTCATCAATTAGGCTTTGTCCCCTTTCACTAATTAAATATTCACCACCTAATTTATTTACAATATAACCAAAAGCTAAATTACAATCAGGATCAGCAAATGTTGCGCTACTTCCACCAAATCCAACATGACCAAACGCATTATTACCAATTAAAAAAGATCCCCCTTCGCCTTCAAATTTTCCTCTATTGTCCATATTTAACATAAATCCTTCAGAAAAGTTTGTTGGAAGTAAAAGCATACTATCTATATTTGATCTAATATTTGATTGACTTAAACGCTTAACGCCTTCTTTAGAAAGAATACTTTCATTGTTTTGTGCTAGTGGTTTCATCATTTCAGCTAGTGACCGTGCATTTGTAATACCTCCAACTCCCCCTAATTCAGACCTATAAGTGTCTGATGAGTTGTAGTCATAACCACCGGTATTTGTAAGTGATAATCTCTGCATAGATGATAGGTCATTTCTAAATGCATCGGCAAATGCGCTGGGTTTATCTGATGGACTAGATGTGAAAGGAGTAACTTTAGCAACTCTGAGATCCTCTCTCTCAGGTAAACCAATCCAGTACTCAAGATTTAATGGATCACTAATTTCTTCTTTGAAAAATTGCCCTAAAGATTTACTAGAAATTCTTCTAATTATTTCTCCTATTAACCATCCTGTTGTCATCATGTGATAGCCTGTTTGCTCTCCCGGTGTCCAAAAAGGTTCTTCATTTTCCAATAAATTAACTACGTAGTCCCAATCTAAAAAGCCACCATCTTTTACCCTCGTTTTTACAGCTGGTAACCCGGCAGAATGATTCATTATCATCTCTACTGTTGTGTCTTCTTTTCCATTCTTGCCATATTCAGGCCAATACTTTGTTACTTTTTCTTCAACATTAAGAAGTCCTTTATCAATTAAAATATGAGCACATAAAGCAACAGCAGCTTTTGTGCATGAAAACGCAACAGCTAATGTTTTTTCATTCCACTCTTCGTTCTTCTGGTTTGTTGTATGACCTGTAAATATATCTACAGTAACTTCCCCATCAGCAATAACACATAATGAAGAACCTATTTCGGAATATTTATCAAAATTTTCAGCAAATATTTCAGCTACATTTTGGAAATCATCATGGCATATTCCCTTGATAGGTACTGTAGATTGATACTCAGTCTCAACAATATTTTGACTCATATCACTTACGTTTTTATATTATTTCTCTTATTTGAAAATTTTCTTACAGAATAAATAAATATAACTATTGGGATACCAACTATTGAAATAGATACAAGATATCCAATTAGCGACTCTAACCAGTTCAGAGCCCTCTCAACATAATAATTCCAGGAAAATAGTGAAATTCCAGCACCCTCCCTTATCTCTAAAGAAAGTGTTGAATAGTTTACAGACGTTTCATAAAACTCTTTTTGATCTTTTAAAATTTCAATTTCCTGATTGATATACCTCAACTGCGACTGAACCTCGAGTTTTTCGGACGTATTTAAAGCATCAGATTTTATCTTTTCAAGCTCTTGTTTTTCATTGATAAGAGCTTTGAGACGTGAATCAATATTCAATACATAAGTTGTCACATCATTTGCATTGATACTGATATTTTTAAATTCTGATATATCTTCTAAATCACTTATAAATTTATCAAATTGTTCAGCTGGGATATTTACGGTTAGTGTATAACTTTGTAATCCTTGATAATTAGTTGATAAATATGTATTTGATATAGATCCTTCATAATTCAAAATTAATGTTTCAAATTCATTAATAGTATTTTGAAAATTTGACGATGATACTTCTATGGTTCCGTAGGCGGTTTTAATAATATAATCACCGGTAGACAATTCCATTGATCTAGATGTACTCATTTCCTGAATTGAATCAGATATAAATGGTTCTTGATATGCAACATCGGATATGTTCTCTTGAGATCCGCCACATGTAACAAGGAGTATGATTGGCAAAATCAAAGATTTTTTCATATTATTTAAATAATTTCATCATAAGTACAGGAGTGTTATCTTTGTACTGTTGATACTCAGGTAAATCACCATAACGTTCGTCAGCAATACGCTCCAACATAGGAACTCCCTCTGCTTTTCTTAAAAGTAAGTAAACAAAGACTGGAGAAACTATTGCTGTAACATATTCAATTCCAGATAAAGAACTAAGCGATAATACAGCCATACCAATCCAAAGCGTGATCTCCCCAAAATAGTTTGGATGACGAGATCTTGCCCAGAGACCACTTGATATGAACTCAGTTTTTGGATCAGATGTTTCTCTGAATTTTCTTTTTTGATTATCAGCTATAACTTCAATTAAGAACCCAGTCCACCATAAAAATATTCCAATAAAGGCAACAATATTTAATTCAGTTTCTGTCGGTGCAAGAATAGCTAGGATAGATGCACCTGCAGTGAATACAACCCATGCAGCTTGTCCCATCCAGTACTGCAAGAACCAAAAGAATTTCTTTTTAGCTTTATCAAATCGTACATCTTTACCAACTTTGTTAACTCTTCTAAAGAGGAATATTCCAAGTCTTCCAGCCCAAATAACAACATAAAGAAAAAGAATCGTATCAGTTGTAGTGGGATTATCAAGTGAAAAGTAAGCAATACTCGTTACTGATATGTATGTGAGACTACCCGTGAGATCGTAAAATTTTTCTGTTTTAAAAATAAAAGAAGGTAAAAAGATTAAAAACTGAATTAACACTGCAATGCTTATCAGAAATTTAAAAGAATTAAATCCAAGTATTTCTATTTCGATATTGTTTGCAGTAAAACTGTAAAGATATATTGCGACCAAAGTTAATGAAACGTTTATGATATTTCGTGTCTGTTTATTCATATTGAATTATTATAAGCAGATGGATGATTACATTATTAAAAGATTTGAAAACCCTGATGAAATCAGAGAGTTTGATAAAGGAAAATATGAAGTACTAAATCTTCCACATATGACAATTGGTAAGGCAACTTATCATAAAGGGTGGAAATGGTCAGATGATGTCTCCCCTCTTTCTGGAACAGAGTTTTGCGAGACAGAACATTTAGGAATGGTTATTAGTGGAAATGCTACAGTAGCATTTGAAAATGAAGAGCCAAAAATAATTGGCCCTGGAGATATATTTTATGTGTCAAATACCCCACACGATAGCTGGGTTGTTGGAGACGAGGATTATGTCTCAATTCATTTTATGGGTGCAGAGAAATACGCTGACTAAATAGATCTAAGGGCCTAATCATGAGTAAAAAAATATATATTCTCTGGTTTGGTCAAACTTTATCATGGACAGGATCTGCAATGTCATTTTTTGCGATTGGTGTTTGGATATTTGAAACAACAGGCAAAGCAAGTGCATTATCTTCAATATTATTTACGGTAGGCATAGTCGGAGTTATCACCGGACCATTTGGAGGTGTTCTCGCTGATAGATTTCCAAGAAAACAATTAATTATAAGTTTTGACCTTATAATTGCTTCTTTAATGTGTCTTATTGGATACTTTGCAATAAACAATAAGTTAACCCTAATAATGCTTATTCCATTTGCGTTAGCATTTGGGATATTTGAAATTGCTCATTGGACAACTTGGAGTGCCTATCTTGGAGATGTTGTAAAGAAACAACATGTTACAAAAATTTCTGCATTGTTCGAAAGTGCTGAAGCATTTGCTGTGTTGCTTGGACCAATTGGTGGAGCATTAATTTATTCGTATTTTGGACTGACTGGAGTAATTCTTGTTGATCTAATTACATGTATTTTCGGGATTGTAACTATTTCTTTTTTCAAAAGTGAAAAAATAGTACACAAAAATAAATTAAATTTTAATAATGTGTATTTTGACTTAAAAGAAGCATATGTATGGTTACGAAATCAAAAAGGATTATTAACACTTGTCTCTATTTTGAGCATCTCTAACTTTTTATGGGGTTTTACAACTGTTCTTTTACCACCAATGGTTTTAACTTTTTCAGATGCGAGGGGTCTTGGAATAATTGAGTCCACCATAGGGTTAGCATTTCTAATTGGTTCAATAATTTCTTTACGTTACTCAGATCATCTTCAGGGAAACTTAAAGCTTGCTATAAAATGTGGACTATTAGGTGGAGTTAGTTTAATTTTTGGCTCACTTCGACCAAGTATTTTCCTTCTTTGTATATATGGAATAATTAGCGGCGTAAGCGGAACCGTACAATATACAATTTCTTCAGGCGCATGGTTAGCAATTACAGATAAAAATATTAGAGGCCGTGCGCTAGCACTACGCGGCACAATTGCACAAATGTTACGGCCACTTGGTGTACTTGTTGCAGGTCCATTAGGTGATTATTTAGAGTTTTCTTTTTATCCAGACAATATTGAAATACTGTCAGCAATTATTGGAACAGGTCCTGGACGAGGGTACGCTTTATTGTTTTTATTAGTTGGAATTTTATATATTTGTGTTTGGACGATAAATTACAATAATAAAAATTTAAAGAAACTTAGTAAGCAAGTTTTAGAAATAACTAGTAATTAATTATTTTGTGGGAGATACAAGATTTGAACTTGTGACCCCTTGCGTGTCGAGCAAGTGCTCTGCCGGACTGAGCTAATCTCCCGTATAAAAAAATATAGCAGTATAAATCAGATTTGTAGAATGATTATTTTTCTACAGTAACGATTCTTTTACCAAATCGAAGAAACAATCTCTCTGTTAACTCAATAATTAAATTTAAAACCCAAAGGCCAAGATAGAGTGCGATAAAGAAATTGATAATTTGAAAAAGAAGAAAAACAATTACACCATAAACAATGATCCAAGAAATCGTAAACTTCAGAGAATAAATTGGTGACTGACTATTCATTAAAATGGAACCTCATTGAACTCTTCAATAAGCGATGCATTATTGTTCTTAGGATTATTTACTGATCTTGTAACTTGATGGTATTCAATGGTACTACCAAAATCATGTGAGATATTTTCATGAATATTTTCTGGATTATCATCTGATAACCAAATACCCATCGATACATCATCAAGAATTAAAGGTGAGCGGTCATGTACTTCATTAAATTCTATCGGTGCAGCGGTTGTTATGATCGTAAACTCTGTAGTTCCATCTGATCTTTGCCAATACAATCCTGCGGCAAACATATTCTCATTATCTTTATGTTTAAAGAAAAAAGGCTGTTTCTCATCATCGATTACTTTCCATTCATACCAGCCAGATATTGGTACTAAGCATCTACTCTTCTTAAATGCCGATATAAATGTTTTCTTCTCCAGTAATGATTCAAATCTTGTATTAAACAATGGCTTAGAATTGCTTTGGTCTTTCAACCACTGCGGATAATAACCCCAAGTACAATTTACTAAACTATTGCCAATTACAACCGGGACACTGGCCTGTGGTGCAATATTGAAGTTATCTTCAAAATCATATTTGCTGAGATTATCTACAAATGATAAATTGCCAAGATCAATTGATAAATAATATCGCCCACACATTTAAAAATCCAATACTGATAATTCTAGTATGTCGCCATTCTTGAAAGATTGCTCATCTTTCTTGTGCATTATATGTACTTGTTGGTCTCCAATAATTTCTAACTTGTCACCATTGAGTACGAGATAAGTATTCATTTCTAATCCAAGAATTTTATACTTTGATTTATGAATCTGTTTAGAGGAGGTAAGTATTGCTTTGTACAGTACCTCATTCCAGTGAGGTAAAACCATAGAGTTTTTAAAAAAACCAAAACCTTTACCCTTATTCATTTTCTCACCCATAATCATTGCTCCTGCACTACAGCCAGCCAGAATGCCACCTTTATTATGAATAGCTAATATTTTTTCTAGAGCTAAAGAATTGCTAAGTGTCTCATAAAGATGATTCGGGTTTCCACCGGAAAAATAAATAAAATTTGCTTTATCGATCTCAGCTATTGTCTCAGGTTTGTCGTAATCGGTAACATTAAGAGCTTTTATAGATTTGTGTTGTACACCTAATTTATCAAAATGTTCATCAGCTAAATTAAGCCAATATTGGATTCTCTCTTCACTCTCAAGACCTGCTGCAGTGGGAAAAGACAAAACATATGGCTTTTGATCTAATTTATCTAATAACACTTTGTCATAAGGACGTATAGTGTCTAAATATTCTCCGGCACCAGTAATAGCAATCATATTTATTTGAGGCGACGACCGGAATCGAACCGGTGTACAAGGTTTTGCAGACCTCTGCGTAGCCACTCCGCCACGTCGCCAGTGAGCGGAAGACGGGGTTCGAACCCGCGGCCTTAACCTTGGCAAGGTTACGCTCTACCAGCTGAGCTACTTCCGCAATAAATTAATAATAGTTTATATCTGAGTTTTTTAAAAAGAAATTAATCAGTGGATCCAAAACCACCAGATGATCTATCTGTCTCTGGCAATGAATCGACTACTTTAAAATCAACACCATGTGTATTAACAAGAACGAGTTGAGCAATTCTATCTCCAGCTTTAATATCGTAATCATTGTTTCCATAGTTCATTAAGGGGACTAATAGTTCACCTGTATATCCTGGATCAATTAATCCAGGACTATTTATAAGGGTAATTTTGTGTTTCGTTGATAGTCCAGATCGTGGTAAAACAAAACCTGCACATTGTTGTGGAAGACTTATTCCAATACCAGTATTGACGAGAGTGACTTCATTAGATTTTAATGTGACGTCATTAGAGGAACTTATGTCATATCCGATATCAGACGCATGCTTTTGTGAAGGTACTTTTCCATTTGGGCTTATAAGTTGTATTTCTATCTCAATATTTTTTTTCAATGGTAACCTTTCATTGATGAATATTAGAGATTATCTATTTATAAGGAAAGCGAAATCCTCAAATAAAATCAAAATTCTTGATGTACTTGGTTTTGAAGCTGATACAACAATTATCCAAACCCCAGACATTATTAAAGAGCTGGACAATTTAAGAATTACCAATGAATTTGAGATGGTAGATGAAGAGATAGAGTCTATAGAAATAGGTCGAGAACTTGTAACGACAAAAGAAAATATTTTTGATACACGTGAAATTGAGGAATCTAATCCGGACACTCAGACATTTGTTCCATTAAATATAACTTCACAAATAAAGAAAATTTGGACAGATTTAGAAATGAGAAGACAGTGGGTTGTTCCTACACTCTTAGTAGTAGCTACAGTAAGCATCATAAGCTTTGTATCAGTGTTTTTTATTAATATGCGAAATAATAATATTCAAAATGAAACTATTTCTGTCTCAATTACAGAGAATACGAATAATAATATAGGACAAATCCCTCAATTATTAGATGTTGCAACTAATCCTTTTTATTCCCGTTATGACGTATCTAATGCAAGTGCAAATTTACAGATTATTGAAACATCTTTACTTCAATATCAAGAAAATTTAGAAAATAGAGATATTCCAGACTCAGAAACTGTCTTTGCTTCATTGGATAAACTTTTTAATATAGTTAATAAGCTCGATGCATTATTTACTTACAGAATTATGCACTCAGAAATCCTTATTTACGATGGTATTCTTCAAATTGATGAAAATACAAATATCGATACACTTGCCGCTGAATTGTCATTAATTGGTGCAAAAAGTAATTTAAATGGTGAGACATTACCTGATCTAGAAGAATTTAGAGAACATAAAGAACTCGTTAACTCTGCTTTAACTACAGCTCAAGACCTTCATGGCCGATTAGTTGCATCTTTAAGAAATAACGAAAATGAAGTTGCTTTAACCTTAATAAGTGCCATCGAACTAAATAAAGAAACAGAAACAGCCTTTTTTAATTCTTCATTGAAGATTTTTAACGATAATTATTCGAAAATATTAGAAAATTTAGGAAGTTTACCCTAATTTAATTCCGCAGCTTCTTTTTCAAAGTCTGAGACAGCTGAAAATTCCTTATAAACTGATGCAAATCGTAGATATGCTACTTCGTTTATGTCTTTTAAGTGTGAAAGAACAGTTTCACCGATAATTTTGCTTTCAATTTTTTTCCCATGATTTTTTAGATCTAGATAAATAGTTTCAACAAGGTTTTTTAATTTTTTTTCACTTAATTCTTGTCCTCCAAATGCATTTTCTACACCGTTAAACAACTTTTCGTATTGAAATTCTTCTAAGTTACCATTTCTTTTCTTTACAATAAGCTCAATTTCTGATTTTTCGTATGTTGTGAACCTTGTATTACAGGCAGAACACTCTCTACGCCTTCTAATTGCGTCACCGTCAACATTTTTTCTTGAATCTACAACAGCTGTATCTTCTGTGTTGCAAAAAGGACATACCATATATTGTGTATTATAGAAATATTGAAAATTTCTAACAAATAATTTAGGGAATTATTAATATCTGATCTTCAAAAATAGCCGAATTGTCAAGATTGTTTAATTTTTTTGCCTCAAATAAGAAATTTTCAATATCATTTGAATCATACTTTAATGCTATATCCCAAAGGGAGTCACCTTTCTGGACCTGATATGTAATAAGTCCATTGTTTGTTGGGATAATTGGGGAATTATTTTTAATTATTGGAGTAGTTATTAGTGAAAATATTGTCAAAAATGTAAATAATATCAACTTTTCTTTCATAAAAATATATTAAAAACCCACTGTGACACTTTTTTTATTCGAACATATGTACTAATATATAATTATGGTTTCTGAAAAACAAAAAAATATTTTAAATTTTATAAATATATTTATCGAAAAGAATGGATATGCGCCATCAGTAAGAGAAATTTGCGAAGGAGTAGGTCTTAAATCAACAAGCACAGTCCAATATCACCTTGAAAAACTCATCCAATCGGGATTACTCCAAAAAAACTATAAAAAATCTCGTGCATTGACTGTAAACAACCAACTATCGAATAAAAAAATTCCGATACTAGGAGAAATTGCTGCAGGGTCTTTACTTATGGCTGAAGAAAACATTATAGGAACTGTGAATTATCCAGATACTGATGAAAAATCTGATCTATTTGCTTTATCAGTTTCAGGAGATTCGATGATCGATGAGGGAATTCATGAAAAAGATTTAGTTATTATTAATAAAAATGAACCAATTAAAAATGGAGATATAGGTGCATTTCTTATAAATAATTCAGAAGGTACTATTAAATTTCTCAAAAATATTGAAGGTAGACAATACCTAGTACCTGCAAATAAGAACTATGAAAAAATTCCAGTTAATGAAAATATACAACCTATAGGCAAAGTTGTTTCGTTAATTAGAGATATGTAACTTCACCTTTAAGATACAATTTTTCTTTATCATAAGATACTTCGAGCTCTCCACCAGGATATAAAACGATTGCATTATCATCAACTTTGTTAATTTCTCTTAAATAAGTAAACAAAGCTAAAGCTCCAGAACCACAAGCGTCTGTTTCGCCAACTCCCCTTTCGTTTACTCTTGCGTAAATAAATTTGCGTTCAACAACTGAAAAGATTTCAATATTTATACCATTAGAAAATAGATCATCTTTTCTGGCATTTAGTGAAAATTTCTCAAGATCAAATTTTTCTACATCATCGACCTCAACCATAAGATGAGGATTTCCAACTTCACTAGTCGTACATATATAACTATCAATTTCGATACTCGCACCAGTCGTAGGAATAGGTGCTTCAATTTTTACATAATCGTTTTCTACAAATGCTTTTATATCACCAACTGGAGCTTTAACAATCAAATTTTTAGTGTCCACTATGTTATTGTCTACTGCAAATTTTGCTGTACAACGCACACCATTTACACATAGTTCAGCAGGAGTTCCATCATTATTAAAATAGTGCATTTTCACTGTTGAACTGTCTATACCCTCTACCAATATGACTCCATCAATAGGAAAAAGTGAATCACTTACAATTGAAATAATTTCTATATCTGACAAGTCTCGATCGTACTCAGTACATATAAAATCATTCCCTGTTCCTGACATATAAGATTCATTTACCATCTATAATCGTTTCCATTTCTTTACGAATAACTTTTTCATCATCGGTGTCAACAATTTTTATTCTATCTTCTTGTTTAAACCATGTAAGTTGTTTTTTAGCTAACCTGTTAGTTTTTAAATTAATATTTTCTGCAAGGTCATTACTTAAATTCATTCCAATAGCTTGTAATACAGTTTTAGAAGGATTGGTAATGGAATTCATCTCATCTATGACCCCTTGTTGTATCATTTCATCAGTTCGTTTACTAATTCTGTTTTTATAATCAGGATGATTCCAAAATATACCAACAATATTTTCTGGTATGTTTATTGGCGGAAAAACATACTTTACATCTTCTAAAATTGAATTCTCAATATTACGTATAAGTCTTCTTTTATTAATTTCAACATCTGGGGTTTTAATTTCATACATTTCATGGAACTTTAGTAATTGATCAACATTCAATTGTTCTAATTCAGATCTTATAGCTGGATCAGTAGGTCTAAACTCAAAACTATTAATAAGCGAACGAAAATACAAACCGGTACCACCAACAACAAGATAATCTTTTTCAAAGGATTTTTCTGGAATTTCCATCTCGATTAGATAATTGAGATAATCTACAACAGAAAAATTTTGATCAGGTTCAGCTATATCAAGACCGTAATATAAAACCTGTGATCTCATTACATCATTTGGCTTAGCAGTGAGAATATCCAATCCCTTGTAAACTGCCATTGAATCCAAGGAAATTATATCAAAGCTTCTTTCAATAGCAATTTCGTGAGCAAGTCTTGATTTTCCTGATGCAGTAATCCCTGTAAGAAAATAAAGCAAGATTACAAAGTTGCTTTCAAGAAAAAAGGTGTGGAATCATATATATTCACATTTAAAAGTTTGCCAATATTTTCACTACTAGATTCGAGATGAACTATATGACCACCTTCTATACGACCTGTAAGAATATTGTTATCTTTTTTTGAGACTTTCTCTACAAGCATCGTTTGTTTCGTATTTTCGTATCTTTTATACCTTTTTTCGCTGATTTCAGTTTGTCTAATTTTTAATCTCATAAATCTATCATCTATAATGTCTTTTTCAACAAACTGATCGACATAATCGGATGCAACTGTCCCAGGTCTAGGTGAAAATTTAAACATATAAATGAGGTCAAATTCAGCATAATTAACTACATCCATTGTTTGTTGAAAGTCATCCTCGTTTTCACCAGGAAAGCCAACAATAACATCAGATGATATGGACACGTTAGGAATTAATGATTTAATTAAATCTACTTTTTCAAGGAATCTCTTTTGGTTATAACCTCTATGCATTGAAGATAATATTTTATTACTTCCACTTTGGAGTGGAATATGAATTTGATTCGCTACTTTTGGTAAGTCTGCAACGGCTTTTAATGTTTCTATCTTAAAATCTTTGGGATGTGGTGATGTAAATCTAATTCGTTCAATACCATCAATTTCGTGGATTTTGTAAAGAAGTTCAGTGAAATATGGTTTTCTCTTATTATTGATCATTAAATCTCTACCGTAAGAATTTACATTTTGACCAAGTAACGTTATTTCTTTAACTCCGTCATCAGCAAGACTTTTAATTTCATTGATAATGTCTGATGGTCTTCTACTTATCTCTACACCTCTTACAGAAGGTACGATACAAAATGTACAACTATTATTACAACCGATTTGAATTGTAACAAAGGCACTTACACCTGACTCTCGGACAGCTGCGATTTCAGTTTCAATATCTGTTGTTTCTTCAATAATCTCTGTTATTGGACCCCAGTCTTCTGCCTGATTGAGTAAATTAATTATCTCTGTCGTATTGTGTGTCCCAATAACAACGTCTACCCAAGGTGCTCTCTCTCGAACTAATTCCTTATCTTTTTGAGCTGCGCAACCGCCCACAAGTAATCGTCTATTTGGTGCAAGTGATTTCCATTTTTTTAAATGTCCTAATGTTCCATATAATTTATCATCCGCATTTTCTCTTATAGTGCATGTGTTAACAAAAAGTACATCAGCATTATCTATATCATCAGATTTTGTCATACCATCATTGTTAAATATTCCAGCTATTTTTTCTGAGTCATGCTCATTCATCTGACAACCAAAAGTTTTTATATGATATTTAAGACCATCTCTAGATGCTTTTGGTCGAATTTTATTTTCTATATGTATAGAAGTTTTCACATAACAAATTATAAAAAAATAATTAGGAAAATTAAGTTATTTTTTGTTTTTAGTCTCTTCTGCAGATTCATCTTCATTTTCAGTTGTTTCATCTTCAACAACTTCAACTTCATCTGATTCAATAAGACCTACAGCTTTATAGACATCTGTCTCTAACTGTAAAGCAAGGTCGGGATTCTCTCTGAGAAAACGCTTAGAATTCTCTTTACCTTGACCAAGTTGTACTTCATCATATGTAAACCAAGCTCCTGCTTTTCTAGCAATACCGTGCTCTACTGCAACATCTAAAAGGCTACCTTCTCGGGATATACCCTGGCCAAACATAATATCAAATTCTGCTTCTTTAAATGGTGGAGCAACTTTATTTTTAACAATCTTGGCTCTTACACGGTTACCTATTTGTTCTGGACCAACCTTTAATGTTTCTATTCTTCTAACATCAATTCTTACAGATGAATAGAATTTGAGAGCTCTACCACCACTTGTTGTTTCAGGAGATCCCCACATAACTCCAATTTTTTCACGAATTTGGTTTATAAAGATCACAGTTGTACCTGATTTATTGATTGAACCAGTTAATTTACGTAAAGCTTGTGACATTAATCGAGCCTGGAGACCAACATGAGTATCACCCATTTCGCCTTCAATCTCAGCTTTTGGAACTAATGCTGCAACAGAATCAATAACTACTAAATCTACACCTCCAGATTGAATTAACATGTCTGCAATTTCAAGTGCTTGTTCACCAGTATCTGGTTGAGAAACAAGAAGTTCATCAACATCAACGCCTAATGCTCTCGCATATACCGGATCAAGAGCGTGTTCAGCATCAATAAATGCTGCCACACCGCCTGCTTTTTGTGCTTCAGCTGCAACATGGAGGGATAATGTTGTTTTACCTGAAGCTTCAGGTCCATAAATTTCAATTACTCTACCTTTTGGAACTCCGCCAATGCCTAAAGCTAAATCTATTGAAAGTGCTCCTGTCGAAATAGCTGGTATTTTTTTGATATTATCGGCACCAAGTCTCATCAATGAACCTTCACCGAATTGTTTTTCTATTTGATCAAAAACTGTATCTAGTTTTTTTGCCCTGTCTTTATCCATTTTTTCTCCTTAATTAACAATAATTAATTTTTATTAAAACATCTATGTAAGACAATTTTACTAGAACATTTGTTCTAATACAAGTTTTTTATGAATTTAATCAATTCCCATTGAGCTTTATTTGCAGCCCTTTCTAAGATTTCTGCTCTATTTCCATTCATTTTATGGTCTGAAACAACTGTTTTCTCTCCGTTTGAAATACAAATAAAGATTGTTCCTACTGCGTATTGACTAGATGATATTGGTCCTGCCTCCCCTAAAATTGTGAGAGCTACATTAGATTTATATTTATTTAACGAGGATTCAGTCAGATTATATGTTAATTCTTCCCAGTCTTCAAAATTAATATTTTCATCGTTTAATAATATTTTTTTTGACTCATATGTATAAACAATGTCAGAACCAATAAAGTATTTACTTATCCCTGGATTTTTAACAAGCGATGAGGAAATCAAACCCCCAGTAATACTTTCAACAAATGAAATTTGAAGTTTTGAATCACTAATTAAATTTCCAAGTACTTTTTCGACTGTTATATTTTCGTAACATAAAATATCATCTTCAAATGTTTCACCTATTTTTTGTAAAAAGATATCAGATTGTTCATTTGTGACAGAGTTTTTATCAAATCGTAATTTAATGATCCCTTTACTTGCAAGATAAGCAATATCTAAACCTTCTGGTTTAAACTTATCTATTTCAGCAGCCAATGATGATTCTGCTTGATTGAAAAACATAACAAATTGATAGTCAGTATTTTCTTTTTCATAATTTTTACTTAGAAAAGGAATCAACTCATCCTCAACAAGAGGTATGAACTCTCTTGGCGGTCCTGGAAAGATAAATATAAATTTATTATCCTGATTAATTTTTATACCAGGTGCAGTTCCCTGAGTGTTGATTAGTTTTTCACCTCCAATTGGAATATATGCTTGTTTTATATTTGTATCAGGCATAATTAACCCCCGAGCTTTCCACCGTTCTTTCATCCACTTAAGATGATCATCGTCTAGCTCGAGTTTCAATGATAAGGATTCAGAAATTGTTTCTTTTGTTATATCATCCTCTGTTGGACCAAGACCTCCTGAAGTTATAATCACATCACAGTCTTCAAGTAAAAAATTAAGTGCATTGTTAATTTCATCTTTCTGATCTGAAATTGTGATATCTTTGTCTAATTTAAATCCATTTTCATATAAACGTTTACCAAGGTTCGTTAGGTTTGTATTGACTGTATCCCCTAACAGTATTTCTGTGCCAATTGTTAAGAAACCAATTTTCATATTTTTAGGTTAGCAATGTTTAATTTAAATATAACTAAGATAAATGTATGAGAAAAGCAATCATACTTTTACTACTATTATCTTTTTGTTCATCAGGATCTGATAGTACCTCAAATGAACCAACTCAAAGTGCAGCGGCATCATCAATTGAAGAACTTGTTTATGAAGATGCAAATGGAAATTTAATAAATGAAGATCTTACTAATAAGAAAACACTTGTTGTTTTCTGGGCTGATTATTGAGGAATTTGTAGAGAGGAGTTGCCTCTCTTAGAAGCTAATCTAGCAGCAGTTAGCCAAAACTATGATGTGATCGCATTGGCACATAGTGATGTCGATTCCACTATGACTTGGGTATCAGAAAATCTAAAAGGCGAAATCACAATTGGGTTTTCTACATCTGATATGAGAGATAATTTAAAAATTATTGGTCAACCAATTTCTTTAATTATTGATACTGATGGCAATATTCTTTCACGAGAATATGGATACGTTCCAAACGACTTATAAATTTACAAAAATTTAACTTAATACCCGAGCAGTTTCTGTCATAAATTGTATGATGAGAGTGTAATCAAGCGGAGGAAATTGTGAAAAAAACAATTTTAATTCTATTATGTCTCTCTCTTGTGTTTGCTGCTTGCGGTACTGCAGAAGAAGAAACAGTAGAAGAACCTGCAGTTGTTGAAGAAACAGAAAGCCTAGATGCACCAGCTACTACTACAGCTGAAGTACTAGATAAAATAGTTTTCGGTTTTGTGCCAAGTGCAGAGCAAGCAGAACTTTTAGACAATATTCAACCGATGATGAAAGTTTTATCAGAGGGATTAGGAATTGAAGTTGAAGGTTTTGTTACAAGTGACTATTCGGGATTATTAGTTGCAATGGGATCCGGTCAAGCAGATGTTGGAGCATTTGCCACATTGGGTTACGTTACAGCTATGAACGCATTCCCTACAAGATTTGAGGCAATTGCCAAATCTGTAAGATACGGTTCTGGATCATACCATGGTACGTTCTGGACAACAGATGCAAGCATTTGCGAAACCACACCAGTGATAGGTGCTTTTGAAAACATCGATGGAGTTGCAACCTTAGTTGAAGGTTCAGCAACAACACCACCAGATGTTAAAGCATTACAAGTTGGATGGGGCTTTGGAGATGATGGACTTATACCTGAAGTAAGAGATGGTGTTACAACTAGTCCAGGTCTTGCATGTGAAGCTGACTTATCTGTAATGATTGGTGAAGAAGTTCTTTTCGTTGAAGAAGGATCCACTTCTGGGTATTTATATCCATCATTACAATTGAAGAAAGCTGGTATCGATTACACCAGTGATATAGTTCAAAGATTTGCTGGTTCTCATGATGGAGTTATTTCTGGATTATATAATGGTGATGCAAAATTTGGTGTCACTTATGATGATGCAAGAAGAACTCTAAGAAAAACAAATGCAGATGTTGGTGAAAAGGTAATTGCTTTTGGTATTACAGAAGAAATTCCTAACGATGTTATAGCAGTTAGAACAGATCTACCTGAAGACATTAAGCAACAAATTTATGACATATTAGCTGCATATATTGCCACTGATGAAGGTTTAGCCATAATGGATGAAATTTATGGTTGGACTGATTTAGTGCCAGCAGTTAACTCTGAATTCGACGTTGTTAGAGAAGCAGCGGAAGAATTCGGTCTATACGACGATTAAATCTTAATTTTAACCGGGTTGTTTTTCAGCCCGGTTAAAATTTTTTGTATGATCAAGTTCGAAAATGTTAGTGTCACTTATCCAGGTGGCGTAGAAGCACTAAAAGATTTAAATTTAAAAATAAATGAAGGTGATTTTTTAATTATTGTCGGATTATCTGGAGCAGGTAAATCAACTCTACTTCGAACAATCAATAACTTAGTCAAACCAAGTAACGGTGTTGTTTTTTTAGACAACAAAGATATAACTAATGCAAATAAAAAGCAACTAAAACAAATTAGATCAGAAATTGGTATGATATTTCAAACTTTCAATCTAGTAAATAGATCCACGGTTTTAAAAAATGTACTTACAGGTAGATTAAGTAAAGTTTCCACCATAAGGTCGATTTTTGGATTATGGCCAAGAGATCAAAAACAAATGGCATTCGAAGCATTAAATCAAGTTGAGATTCTTGAAAAAGCATATGTGAGAGCTTCTAATCTCTCCGGTGGACAACAACAAAGAGTAGGTATTGCCAGGGCTTTGTCTCAAAAACCAAAAGTAATGCTTGCAGATGAACCTGTTGCTTCGCTTGATCCAATCACATCAAGAGTTGTAATGAGTTATCTTAAAAAAATTAATAAAGAGCTTGGAATTACAACAATTGTAAATTTACATTTTCTTGATTTAGCTAAAGAATTTGGAGACAGACTTATTGGTTTACGAGATGGTGAACTAGTTTATGATGGCAAAGTTGACGACGTTTCAGATGAAGACTTTGAAAATATTTATGGAAGATCAATCAAACAATCAGATTTAATAGGTAATGATTAATTATCCCAAAAAACCAAATCCTTCATTATTAGTTTTAATAGGAATACCGACTGGAATACTTTTTTCAATATTTTCATTTCTTCAGATAGGCTTTAATTTTGAAGACTTTAAAAATAACTTGTCAAACAGATATCTCGTCACTGATCCTTTATTTGATCCTAAATGGGCATGGGCTTGGGAAAATTCATCAGAAGCATTGGTAGAGACTATACAAATTGCTATATTGGCAAGTATTGTAGGTTGTGCAATAGCTTTGCCATTATCTTTTTATGCATCGAGAGCTACAAATCTAAATAAATATTCCTATTTTGTATACAAGTCATTTTTAAATCTAGTGAGAACAATTCCTGATTTATTCTGGGCTATGATTTTTACTGTTGCTGTAGGCATTGGACCATTTGCTGGTGTTCTTGCATTATTAATGTTTTCACTCGCGATAATGGGTAAATTATTATCAGAAACAATAGATAGCATTGATCCTGGTCCTATGGAAGCTGCAAAAGCTACTGGTGCATCACATAATCAATCTGTTTTTACGTCTGCTTTGCCACAAGTACTGCCAAACTTTACTGCTTATTTTTTATATATATTTGAATTATGCATTAGAGCAAGTGTGATTCTAGGTTTAGTTGGTGCTGGTGGTGTCGGAAGAATAATTGAAACACAAAGAATTTTTCTTAGATTTGACAGAATCTCACCGATAATTGTTCTTATTCTTGTTGTTGTCATATTGATAGAACAATTTAGTGTTTGGTTAAGAAGAAAAATATTGTGAACATTCCAAAGCAGCCATTAAATCAAAGAATATTTAAGTATTCATTAACTAGTTTGATAGTCGTTTCTGCAATCTGGTCTGCATCAGGTTTAGAAATAACTCTAGATAGAATACTTAATGCTCCAGCACAAATTGCAACTTTGGTTGGTGCTATGTTTCCATTAGATTTAAGCTCAGAAGCATTTGATAGAATAATTCCAAAAGTTTTTGAATCTTTATTTATTGCATGGGCAGGAACAGTTATTGGAGCAATATTTAGCTTTCCCATATCCTTTTTGGCAGCTAATAATATAACAATTGGTTCTGTTAACAGGGTAATTAAGCAAATACTTAACGGCATAAGAGCTTTTCCTGAATTGATATTAGCTTTTGTTTTCTTACCAATAACCGGTCTTGGTCCGTTAACTGGAACACTTGCTGTAGGGATTCATTCAATAGGAACTTTAGGAAAGCTTTCTTCGGAAGTTATAGAGGGTATCGATGAAGGACCACTCGAGTCAATAAAAGCTTCAGGAGGATCAAAAATTAATGAACTTACTTTTGGAGTAATACCTCAAGTTATGCCAACAATTACATCGTATTGGCTATATCGTTTTGAAATTAATTTAAGAGCATCAGCAGTTCTTGGTGTTGTAGGAGCAGGTGGTGTTGGACAGGAATTGATTAATCAACTTAGATTTAGGGACTTTCCAAGAGCAGGTACAGTACTGATTTGTACTATTATATTGGTACTAACTGCAGATACAATTTCTGCTGCAATAAGAAATAGAATTATAAAAGGTAAAACTGTAAAGAGCTAATTACTCTTCGTACCAACTATCGTCAGTAGTCTCTTCATCATCTATTACTTCAGATGTATGATCCGTATCAGAAATTTCATTATCATCATTAATTGAGGAAAGATTGTTTGTTTCATATTCTTCAACTGTAATCAAAACCTCTCTTGCTTTTGATCCTTCAGATGGTCCAACAATTCCTTGAGATTCAAGAATATCCATTAATCGACCTGCTCTAGCAAATCCGACTCTTAGTTTTCTTTGTAACATTGAAGTAGATCCTAATTGTGATCTAACAACAAGATCTGTAGCAGTTTTAATTAATTCTTCATCTTCACCTAAATCATCATCGCTTTGAACAGTTGAAGATTTTTGTTCTTCAATAACAGCAGGATTGTATTCAGCTTCTTTTTGTGACTTAACCCATGAGACTACATCTTTAATTTCTTCCTCAGTAACCCATGCACCTTGGATTCTTTCTAATCTAGGATTTGAAGCTGTAACAATGAGCATGTCTCCAAGCCCAATTAATTTTTCAGCTCCAGACTGATCAAGGATAACTCTTGAGTCTGTTGTTGAGGCAACAGAAAATGCAAGTCTTGAAGGAATGTTTGCTTTCATTACACCAGTAATAACATCTACTGAAGGTCTTTGAGTTGCGACAACTAAATGTATTCCAATTGCTCTGGCCATTTGAGCAAGTCTTACAATTGCTGACTCTACTTCCCTACCAGCAACCATCATCAAATCATTCAATTCATCAATACACACAACTATGTATGGAAATCTATCAAATTTTTCAGTATCTAATAATCCAGCATCAAATTTCTCATGATATCCATTAATGTCACGTACTTGCCCATCAGCTAATAAATCATATCTTCTATCCATTTCAGAAACAGCCCAAGTTAATGCATCAACAGCTTTCTTTGGATTTGTAATTACTTTAGTAAGTAAATGAGGTACATTGTTGTATTGTCCTAACTCAACTCTTTTTGGATCAACCATTACCATTTTTACTTCATCTGGATTAGTCCTCATTAAGAGAGATGTAACAATTGAATTAATACAGGATGATTTACCTGCACCGGTTTGACCTGCTATCAAAACGTGAGGTAGTTCAGATAAGTTGATTAGTCTTGCTTGACCTGAAATATCTAATCCAAGTCCTACATTTAAAGGATGATCTAATTTTTTTGCCTCTGGTGAGGTAAGAACATCTCCCAATGAAACAAGTCTTCTTTGTCTATTTGGAATCTCAATACCAATCGCACTTCTTCCAGGAATTGGAGCTAAAAGTCTTACATCTGGTGTAGCTAAAGCATAGGCAATATCGTGTGAAAGCGATGTAACTTTAGATACTTTAACACCAGGTGATAACTCAATCTCATACCTAGTGACAGTTGGTCCAGGAACAATTTTTGTTAATTCAGCTTCTACACCATGTTCTTTTAAGAGATTTTGTAAATCTGTTGCCGTTTGTTGTAAAAGTTTTTTTGAAGTAGAAACGTCAGTACCCATTTTTAATAATTTCAATGGTGGGAGTACATAGTTGGATGATTTTGTATTTGGTTTTTTCGATTTAGGCAATGTAGGTTCTTTTGACTTAGGCTTCCTTGAATTAACTGATTTTTTGACTTTTTCCTTTTTCAATGTAACAACATTGTTTGCTTCAACTTCTTCTGATGGAGTTATAGTTTCAGTATTGATAAGATCAAAATTTATTTTGGATGCCTCTCTCCTAGCTTTATAAAATGCAAAAATAAACCTATATGAGTAGACAAAAATTGCCTGCACTCCACCAATGAGATCTTTAAGTTCAATATCCGTCATATATAAAACAGAAATAATCAAACCGAATAAAAGAACAACATGCGTCATTTCTGCAGCAAGTAAATTATTTAATGGGTAAACAATGAATGCAGAAATAAACCCCCCAGATTTTTGTAGAGCAGCACTCCCAACACTTATTGACAGTGGTTCAGAGTGTATGTAAAAGTGAAATAACGCTGAAGTGAATATTTGTACCCAGATTGTTCCAATAAATACTTTTTGGGTATTTATAAAGTCTTTATCTCTTATAAGAATTGCAGCACCATAAATCAAAAGTAGAGGAAATAAATATACACCATAGCCAAACGACCATGTAAGTAAATTATTTACGAACTCTCCTATTGGACCAGCTTTGCCAAAAGAAGATAATCCTACAAGAATGCCTAAACCTGTCATAAACACAGCAACAGCTTGGTATGACTTAAAAAATGAACTAGTGATATTTTTTGAAGTATCTGAAATACCTCTTAAAGTTTGAGGTACTTTTATTAAATTTTTCGGTTTAGACACCCGCTTACGCCCATCAACCCTTTTGCGAGTGGATGTCTTAACAGCCACGAATAAATTATACCATAAAAAATAGTAAAAAAAGCCTAATTTTCCTTTATTTTTTTGTAAAAACCCCTAATTTTATTAGCTAATTCAGGTGTAATTGAGGTTATTGGAAGTAAAGGCTCTCCAACTTCCTCCCAACTTTCAGATAAGATTTTTTTAATTGGTCCTGGACTTGGCTCATCAAATATAGCTTCGAATAAATTAGATAATTGCATATTGATCTCTTCAGCTTTTTCAAAATCATTATCTTTGGCAAAACTTATCATTTCAGAAATTTCATCACCAACAACATGTGATGCAACTGAAACTACTCCTACTCCACCATTTATTACAAAATCATATGTTTGGTTATCGTTTCCAGAATAAATATCTGCTTTATCCTTTAACAATTCAAGTTGCTTTTTAGAAAATTCAAAATCACCAACTGCATCTTTAATAGAATGAATGCCGATATCATCAACAAGCGTCTGAAGAGTTTCAAGTTCAATCAATGTACTTGTACGACCTGGAATGTTGTAGGCCATTATTGGAAGATCTGTTATTTTTGATATTTCTTCAAAATGACGCAAAATTCCATGTTGAGAAGGTTTTGAATAATACGGAGTAACAATCATTATTCCGTCTACACCAAGAGAATCTGCCATCTTAGTAATTTCAATTGATTCAGAAGTTGAATATGTACCAGTACCAGCAATAATCTTTGCTTTATCACTCACAGAATCTATAGCAGTAGAGTAAATAATCTCTCTGTCTTTAATTGAAAGGTTTGGTGATTCTCCTGTTGTTCCAGTAAGTACAAGTCCTTCCGATTTGTCATGCACCAATTTTCTACAAAGTCTCCAAAGAGTGTCAGTATTTAATACACCTCGTGAATCAAATGGAGTAATTGAAGCTGTTAATAAACTACCAAACTCAGTCATAATCAGTCCATTGCTTCTTTCATAAGAGTTTCAAGTCCATAAACGTAAGAATTTACATTTTCCATTTCACGTAATACTATCTCGATACCTGTTAAATATGCTTTTCTATCATTAACTTTATGATCAAGAATAAATTCTTCAAAGGTATTAGAAAATACGACTTCTTGTTCAGCTAAATAATCATCCGATCTTAATGAGTAAATATTGATTGAATTTTCCTTTGTTGTTGCAAAATACTCTCCTTCTATATCTTCTGAGTTCATCTTTTCTAAACTTGAAGCAACATCTTTCGAAGTCCCAGATGGTGCATCTTCCTTATTTGAATGATGTTTTTCTACTATATGTACATTCTTAAATGTATTTGATAACTGCTCAGAAAACACTTTTTGGAAAGCTGCACCCGCTGAAAAATTAGGAATAAGTGCAACTCCTTTATCAGAATTTTTTAATAGTTTAATTGATTCATCATTCACACCTGATGAACCAATTATTAATTTGGCATCGTTATTTGCAAGAATCTTAATATTTTCATTAACAACAGATGCTGGAGCAAATTCAAAAATATAATCACATACAAGATCATCCGATATTAAAAAGTTTTTAAATGTTGATTCATTTTCCCCAGGATCAATTATCCCAATTACGTCAAAATCATCTAGATCATTAATAAAATTTGAGACCATCACTCCCATGCTTCCTTTACCACCGGAAACAATTACAGTCTTTTTTGCAATTTCATTCAACTTAATATTCACCTTATACTTGTATTATCAGTCTTTAATGATAATGATAAAAAATGGAATTTAAGAAAAAAACTTTAGAAACTCAAATTATTGAAATATTTCAAAAAATTAGTCCAGCAATTACACGACTAATACAATCCGAAACTGATAATGCAAATATTGTTATTAATCTTGGTAAAACCAAAAGCAAAAACAAAAACGAGATCAACATAAATCCCTCTATTTTGGTTAATGCAGTTTCAGATTCAGAACTTGAATTTAAGGAATTAATAATTGGAACTGTAGTCCATGAGGCTATCCATTCTATGGAAGAATATAATTTCAATGTTGATGAAGATCTCACAAAATATAAAGATGACACTGAAGGGTTAACTAACATTGATGAAGTTCTGGAAGTTCTCGCGGGTCCATTTGGAAAATACATTTTTGAAATACTTGTTCATTCCTATGATGAGTTTCAATTTGTAAAAAATTTTAATGGGCTTAGATCAATCCTCGAGGATATTTATAAAGAATCTAGTATCAACATAAAAAATTTAAAGCCTTTCAATAAATTTTTAACATTGCTTTTTCATAACATCACAGGATATGTTGAATTAGATATAGAAAAGTATCCAAAAAATATTAAAGAACCCTTAAAAGAGACTCTAAGAGTATTAGATAATTTTTCATATGATAAAAACTTGATAGAAGACACTATTGATATAACGATAGAAATTACAGATATTTGTAGAAGATACAATCTATTACCAGATGTTGATAACCAAACATTGGGAGAACGTAGAGAATCAATGGAAAATTTTGAAGACTCCGTAATTGATGATTTAAACAAAGTCTTAATTCCTTCGAGTACAAACATTACTTCAGGTAATACCTTAGAAAAATTCTTAGGTAAAAAGGGTGCAGATTCAGAAGATGAAAAGCTTAACTTTATGGATGATCATGTTTCAAAAGTTGGAACATCCTCAACCGTTTATCTTCCAAATGGTAAAGTATCAAAATTACTTAGTACTAATTTACCAAAATCATTTAAAAATTTATATACAAATGGATTAAATACTTATAACTCCCTGTTGGAAGAATGGGATCTGCCCGTATTCAAAGTTACAAACAAAATAAAACCTTACTTTATACATAACAAAAAAAGACTCAGAATCAGTGGTTATGATCAGGGCGATTTATCACCACATGTTCCTTTAATGCTTGCATCAGGTAGGTATGAAAGAATGTTTGAACAAAAACAGCGGCTTTCAAACAAATCTTATGCAGTATCTTTACTAATTGATGGAAGTGGATCAATGCTTGAAAAAGATAAAGGTGATTTCTATCCCTGGTCTCTCTCAGCAGCATTAATAGGAGCGAGTTATCTTGCTCAAATCTGCCATGAATTAGATATTGATTTTGAAGTAGCAATTTTTAATAGGAGCTTCGCGGCAGATGAATTAGAAAATGAAGAATTATATTTAAAAAGAAAGATGGCTGTTTCCTCGATGCTAAATACAAATTACGGATCGAATGCTGAATATTATTTCAATACAACAAATCATTATTTTATTAAAAAGTTTGATGATTCATGGAAAGAAAATTATGAAAAGTTTATAGGTTTAATTGAATTTTCAAGAAACTTAAGGGAGTCATTAGACAAATTAGAATCTAATTTGGATCATCCTCCTGCAAGCATGTTTGAAAGAGGAACCAATGTTGACGAAAGAAATATAATGTTTTCTACAAAAAGACTTCTAGAAAAAGGTTCTAAAACAAAACTTTTAGCCGTACTGTCAGACGGTATGACAAGAGGATCACTTGAGGATTTAAAAAGTTCTATCAATTATGCTTCCAAAGTTGGGATTGATGTAATTGGGATAGGTATTGGAGAAAGAGGCACTTGGAAAGAATATATCAATAAGACCCAGATAAATGAACCTGAAGAGTTAATTCATTCAATAGTAAACATCACAAAGGATATACTTATAAAGAATATTGAAGAATCTACAGGAGTTGCTTGATGGCTGAACAAATATTTAAAAACCCAACTGGTAAGGGTGATATAAAGCTGAATGAATGTAAGCTATCAAAATCAATTCCTGATTATGAATCTAGAGCCGAACGCATACCTGAGTTAGATAAAAATTATGTAGACTTTGGAATTCAATATAAATTAGCCCAAATTATTAAGAGCAAAGAAGATACGTTTAAAAATGAAATCCCGATTCATATTGCACTAAAAGGCCATATGGGAACAGGTAAGGATCACGATATAGAGCAATTAGCTGCAAAATTAAATTATCCATACTATCGGATTCCTTTATCAGGTGAAGTTAGAGACGTGACTTTACTTGGTTCAGTTCAATTATATGGAGATGGAGTTGGTGGAACAGATTCTAAATGGCAGGATGGCGAATTAACCAGAGCACTAAGAGGACCATCCATTATTAATCTATCAGAATTAAATGCTGCCGGACCAGAAGTTTTATTTGCTTTACATTCACTATTAGATAGACACAAAAAACTAGAGCTTCCTAATGGTGAAGTTATTGAATTAAGAAATGACTCATATATTTTTGGAACAATGAATCCAACGAGCTTAAGAGATTATGCGGGAACACAAACTCTAAACAAAGCATTTGCTGATCGATGGGTTATTTGGGATAAACCTTTTCCCAACAAAGAACAGCTTGAATCAATATTTAAAAAACGATATCCAAAATTACAAAATGAATTCACTGATCTAATAATCAAATTGGCTATTGAAATTAATAACTCATTTTTATCTGATGACATAAGCATTAATATTGAAACGCCAATGAGTCTTAGAACAGTTGTAGAAAGAATTCCCGTTGGATTAGATTTGTACAAAAATGCTTCAGATCCTTTGCATGAAACATGGAAAAATATGGTTCTTCCTCATGTAAATCCTGAAGACCTTGATCATTACTCAACACTGTGGAATACCGTGGTAAGAAACGGTCCAAATATAAAACCTAATTTGTAACTAGTTTTACTAATGGAATATCTCTCTCTGTTTTTGACCTGTAAAGATTAAATGTAGGATAGAAATCAGTTAATAGCTTCCAATACTTTTCTTTTTCAATTTCATCAACAATTAATGGCTTTGCATCTTTGTATTCCTTATTTACGAGTATTTTTACTTTGTCTGTATTTATGTTGAAAAACCAATCAGGAGTTTTGTCTCTCCCACCATATGAGGCTGCAACAAGATATCCTTCATCAATTACAACATAAGTCAAAGGTGTTTTTCTTAATTTATTTGATTTACGTCCAACTGTTTCTAAGAGTAAAATATTCTCCCCTATTAGCTTTCTGCCAATAAATGTATGATTGAATTTCATAATATTTGAATGGGCAGTTGTTATTACCTTGACGAGCCAAGTTGGCCAATATGAAAATGTTTTACCTAGTAATTTCCAGATATTTTACTCCGGGGAGTCTTGATTTTTGTTTTTGAATCCGTCGATTTTATTTTGAAAATCTTTAATTTTTTGATCAATATCAGACATTTCTAAATTTGTAACTTCTTCTTTTAATTTATCAATCTGTTCTTTAACAAACTTGTTTTCATTAAAAACATCATAAAATACTTTTATTAAGATTGTTGATATTACTAACTTTATGATTTTCTTCATATATAGATAATACGTAGATTTAAATCATAAATAAAGTATTTTATTTGATGTTCCTATTGGAGTAAGAGAGTTTCACAATTATTATTAAATTGTGAAAGATTTACTAAGCAGTCTGGTAGCTGAACAGCAACTTCTAGATCAATACTTGCAAAGTATTCCTGTTAGAAATTGGGACACCAAAACAACTTTTAAGAATTGGAACATCACAAATCATGTAAGTTATTTAGCAGGACTAGAAGATCTAGGGCTAAATGCGATGAAAAAGAAAGGCACCGATTTCAATAAATACAGAGGACCAAAAGGGTTAGAAAAATTTGAAAAAGAATGTATAAAAAAAGGTAATGAAATGAGACCACAAGATGTTATTGAGTGGTGGAGACTCTCAAGAGCAAAGGTTGTAGAAATTTTAGCTAAAGGATCTCCTGGAAAAAAAATAAAATGGTGGAATAACGAAATTGATTATCTCACATTTTCATCCACAAAATTAGCTGAAACTTGGGCTCATGGCTTAGACATCTACGACAGTATGAAAAAAGATTATGAAGATTCAGTAAGAATTGAACATGTTGCATTATTTGGATGGCTAAATGCCGAACATACAAGTAAACAGAACAAGGTCAAATTTAAAGATTTGAGAATTGAATTGATTGGTCCTGAATACAGAGCATGGCAATTTGGTAATGAGAAGTCTGAAAATAGTATTAAAGGAAATGCAAGTGACTGGTGTAGGATTGTCACTGGCAGAACAAATAAGGGATTCAAACCAACTCTTTCAGTTGAGGGCGATTTCGCAAAAAAATATCTAAAACTACAGCACGCAAAAATTTAATTTATGATCATCTATGGCGTAGTTCATTTAAAAGCTTTGCCGGGTTCACCGTCAAATTCCTTAGGATTAGATGAGATCACCAAACTTGCCCAAAAAGATGTAGAAAATTTATATACTGCTGGAGTTGATGGAATTATTATCGAAAACTTTGGCGATGTGCCTTTTGTAAAAAATGACATTTCAAAAAGAACTCTTGCTAGTTTTACTTCTGTTGTACAAAAATTAGAAATAAATTCAAATTTAAAGGTTGGTATAAATGTATTAAGAAATGATGGAATAGCAGCTCTATCAATTGCAGAAGCTACGAACTCAGATTTTGTAAGGATAAATGTTTTAAATAATGTAATGATGTTTACCGACCAAGGAATAATTGAAGGTGAAGCACATGAAATCGCTGAATTTAAAAAAAATCTAAATAATGATATTGAAATATATGCTGATGTGTTTGTTAAACACGCAGTACCACCAGAAGGTGCGAAAATAGAAAATCATGCAGAAGAATTAATTAATAGAGCTGGTGCAGATGTTGTTATTGTAACTGGTGATGGAACTGGTCATCAAATAAATATGGATGATCTTACAAAGGTTAGAGATATAGTTCCTGTTGGAAAATTAGCAATTGGATCAGGAGTTGATCATACAAACATTAATCAATATGAAAATATTGCAGATATTTTGATTATTGGAACAAGTTTTAAAAAAGATGGAAATGTTGAAAATCCAGTTGATATTGATACGGCAAAAGAAGTTATTGATCAATTAAAATAAATTTTTAATAAAACTCTTAAATATTGATTTGCTTACTATCATTTCTATTTGAATGGAAGCCATACTTAATCCAGCAATTATTTTATTTATTTCTGGAATCATCATTGGACGAATATTTAACGATACACTACCACCAGCTCTATCAAAATATTTAGGATATTACTTGCTTCTTTCATTGGGTCTAAAAGGTGGTATCAGTTTGCAACAAAACGGATTCACTAGCGAAGTTGTTATCGCTATATCCCTTGGAATATTTTTTGCGTTGCTTATTCCTATACTTTCTTATTTATATTTAAGAAATAATTTAAATATTGATGATGCAGCTGCTCTTTCTGGCACATACGGTTCTGTAAGTGCAATTACTTTTGTTACAGCAATATCCTATTTATCGACAAACTCTCAAGCATTTGATGACTATATGTCTGCTGTTCTCGTTGTAATGGAATTCCCTGCAATTTTTATGGCACTTTTTCTAATTACAAGAAAACGAAACGTTGACCAAAATAATTTTGAAATAATAAAAACAGCATTTTTAGAAGTACCAAATGTATTGCTAATATCCTCACTGATAATTGGCTTTAGTATCCAAGGCACAATTTCAGATAATGTTGAATTCTTCACTGATACTTTGTTTGAATATGTTTTATATTTATTTTTATTTGTGATGGGAACTCGTGTAGCTAAAAGACTAAAAGAGCTAAAGGGTAAAGGTAAAACTTTAATACTTTTTGCATTAATCACTCCCCTTATAGGATCTCTTTTAGCATTATTTGCATCAAACTATTTTGCACTTTCAATTGGAAATGCAACATTACTTATGGTTTTGACGGCCAGTGCAAGCTATATTGCTGTTCCAGCAGTAGTTAAAGATGCAATTCCAGATGCAAATCCAGCAATTTATCTAGGTTTGAGCTTAGGTGTGACTTTTCCTTTTAACATAATCATTGGCATACCCGTCTATCATGAGCTTGCAAAATATTTTATAGGTTAGTTAAGCTGTAATAAATGTACACCCGTAAATATAAAGTAAATAGACAAAAAGTTCACTATGTAAAATTTGATAAGGATTCCTATTTACTCGAATCATTAACTGAATATGCAATCAATAATAAAATAAAAACTGCTGAAATTTCATTTATAGGTGCTGTTCAAAATTTAAATGTTGTTTACTTTAACCAAGAAACAAAGGAATACGAAGATCACTTTTTTGATGGTGGTTTTGAGGTACTGAGTGGTCTTGGAAACATCACATTATTTGAAAATAAACCATTGGTTCATATCCATATATCTGTATCTGATAAAGACGGTAAGGCATTTGGAGGACACTTAGTTAATGGTACAAAAATTTGGCTGATAGAAGCCATCATAAAGCAACCTACATTTATAGGAAAAAATTACATAAATAGATACTTTGATGAAGAATTATGTTTGAATGTTTGGAATGACTAGGATAAAGAATTTCCGTTAATACTAAACCCACCATCAACAGTTAGTATTTCGCCAGTTATCCAGCCAGCTTCTTCTGAGCATAGGAAATATACGGCTTCTGCTATATCTTCTGGTTCTCCAAGTTTTTGAAGCAAATGAAGATTTTTTGAATATTCTTCATTTTCCCATAAAAGTTGTGAGAGCCTTGTTCTAACAATCGCCGGAGCAACTCCATTTACTCTGATATCAGGTGCTAATTCATAAGCAAGCTGCTTTGTCATATAAATTAAAGCAGCTTTAGAAATATTATATGCCCCCATTAGATCAGACGGAAAATATCCCGCTACAGAACAGATGTTCATAATAGCTGTGCTTAATTCATTTTTGTATGCTGCTCTTGCCCAAAGTAAAGGACCTTTTTGATTTACTGCCCATGTTTTTTCAAGAGCCCCCATATCAACATCCATTAAGTTTCCACCAGCAGGATTTGTTCCTGCATTGTTGATCAAAATATCAAGAGATCCAAATTTTTCATTTATTTCTTTACAAGTACGATCAGCGGCTTCTTCATCATCAGCTTTTGCCATAATTGTATGAAAATTATCGTTATTTACAGAATTTTGAAGTTCTTCTAAGGTGTCAGGTTTTCTTCCTGTAACAACTACATTGGACTCTCCATCACTTAAATATTTTTCAGCGATTGCAAGACCAATACCCCTGGTTCCTCCTGTGATAAGTACAGTTTTCATAAAATTAATTATAACACTCATAAATCAGTGAGCAGTTACAGTAAATGAGTCATGGATAACTTTGAGAAATACACTTTTTTATTAACTAAAAATAAAGATTTTCAAAAACTTTTTTATGCCAAGTTTATAACTTATATGGGTGACTGGTTTTTAACAGTTCCACTTTTAAGCATTATTTATGAATTAACCAATAGTCCGTTGATAACTTCAATTGTTCTTGTAGTACAAAGTGCTCCCTATGTCATACTCGGTAGTTTTGGAGGATATCTAGCTGATAAATTCGACAGAAAAGTTGTAATTGCTGTTTCAGAATTTCTATCGGGATGTGCTGTCTTATTGATTATGTATTCTGTATCTACGGAAAATGTATTATTTATCCTTATTTCTTTTTCCTTTTTAGGCGTTGTAAATTGTGCTTATATGCCTGCTTCAGACGCTGCCCTGCCAAATGTAGTATTAAGAGAAAATTTACCAGAAGCAAATGTACTTAATTTCTCAACTTGGGGAATTGCTGCTGGACTTGGAGCTGGACTTGGAGGATTTTTATCTGAATTTTTATCAAGAAATCAATTGTTCACCATAAACTTTCTGTCTTTTATGTTCTCAGCATTCCTTGTATTTCTAATTAAAACAAACTTAAATGAAAATTCAGGAAATGTTGACAATAGCAATAGAGTTAAATTTCGAGATGGACTTAATTTTGTTTTATCAGATAAAAAAATATTCTATTTAACTGTAACAAAAGGAATGTTTGGTATCTCAGCTGCTGGCTTACTTTCTTTGTTTACAATACTTTCATTAGACATATACAACACTGGTGATTTTGGAGCAGGTTTAATGTGGAGTGCTCGTGGCGTTGGTGCATTTATAGGGCCAGTAATGTTTAGGTACTTTTTTGGAAAAACAGATCAGAAACTTCTTTCAACTATTGGTCCCTGCATAATGATCTGGGGTATTTTCTACTTTCTAATAACCTTCTCACCTAGCTTATATATAACAACTCTTCTTCTTGTCCTAGGTCACTGTGGTGGAGGTGCACAATGGGCTTTTTCATCTTACGGTATACAAATTTTGACCCCTGATAATATTCGAGGACGAATTGCAGGTTTGGATTACTCTTTTTATTTTTTAATGTTTACAAACTCAAATCTTATTATTGGATACTTGGCTACTCAGTATGACGTCTTAACTTTATTTAAAATATTTCCAACTTTAGGATTTTGCGTTGGACTTTTTTGGTTTATTAGAACAAGATCTTTCTGGAAAACAATCGAAAGTTAATCAACTTTAGGAATGTCTATCAATTTGGTTGTGTAAGCAGCTGATTTTCTATCAGCTCGCATTTTCCAGTTTTTTTGAATTCCCTGTGCTCCCATAAATAGAGTTCCATTTCCAAATCTATCATTTAACTGGTCTAGTGAATCCATGAGAATATCGGATCTCTCATAATTCTCATGCTCATAGAAGCTGAACTGTTCATATTTGGCATCAGATATATCCAAGAGTATTACGCCTATTTTCTGATACTCATAATTTGGCAAAAAAAGTTTATTTGTTAATCTTTTCGCTTCTTTGATTATTTTTGAAGTATTACTAGTTGGAATTGTAAAGAAAGAGCTCATTCCATTGCTATATTTTCTTTCATCTTCTATAAATGGACTTGTTCTTAAAAATACGTGAATACCTCCAGCTCTTGAATTCTGAGCTCGTAACTTTTCACAAGCTCTTGCAACGTATGTTGAAACAGCTTCTTCAAGCTCATATACTTTTGTTACTTTTTTCCCAAACGACTTTGAAGAAATTATGTTTTTCTTATTTTTAACTTCTTCAATTTGCATACATGATATGCCATTTAGCTCATGATAGATTCTCTCTCCTACAATGCTCAGAGTCTTTCGTATCTGTCTTGGATCTCCTGTTGAGAGTTCATATGCTGAATTGATACCAATTTTTCTTAGTCTTCTACCCCATCTTGTTGAGATACCCCATATATCTTCTAGTTCGAGGTCTTTTAGAACTCTTACTCTCTCTGACTCTTCACGTATATCAAAGACATTTGATTCCTCATATTTTTTTGCTTGTCTGTTTGCAGCTTTTGCCAGGGTTTTTGAGGGTCCAATACCAATCGAGATTGGTATCCCTGTCCACTGCTTTATTAGTCTCCGTATTTCATTTGCTGTCTCCGTTAAGTCGCAATAATAAAACTTGCTAATATCTAAAAAAGCTTCATCAATTGAATAGATTTCGATGTCTCCAACTATTGATCGTAAAGATGTCATTACTCTTGCTGACATGTCTCCATAAAATGTATAGTTCGATGAAAATACATGGACATTGTTTCTCTTTATCAATTGTTCATATTTAAATAGTGGAGCACCCATTGGAATGCCTAACGCTTTTGCCTCGTTTGATCTTGCAACAATACATCCATCGTTGTTTGAGAGAACAACGATAGGTTTTCCTTCCAGTTTTGGATTAAACACCCTCTCACAAGATGCGTAAAAGTTATTACAATCGACTAAAGCAAAAATTTTATTTTTCATTCTTTATTTATTTCTTTGAATACTGTACACTATTCTAAGATAAAAGAAAGACATTTTTATGCCAAAAGGTGGAGCAAGAAAAGGAGCAGGAAGGCCTAGAGGTCAAGGCAAGTATGGCGAGGTAACTAAAGCGATTCGCGTACCCGAAAGTAAAGTTAAGTACATTTCAGAAATAGTAAGTAAAGGCCTTTACGAAATTCCTCTATACGGAGACCGAGTTGCAGCAGGCTTCCCATCCCCTGCAGATGACTACTTAGAAGACAAGATTGACCTCAACCAATATCTAGTAAAACATCCTGCATCAACATTTTTGGTAAGGGCATCAGGAAATTCAATGATAAACGCTGGAATATTCCCAAATGATATTTTGGTAGTCGATAAAAGCATCAAAGCCGAAAATGGAAATGTGGTAATAGCAATAATTGATGGTGAGCTAACTGTAAAAAGATACATTAAAAAAAGATCATCAGTTGTCTTGCAACCTGAGAATGAAGACTATGAGCCTATAGAGTTGAATGGAAAAAGTGAAGCACAAATCTGGGGTGTTGTTACCAGCGTAATTCATGACCTTTAATCATGAATCAAGATCAAATTTATAAATACCTTTTGCCATTAATGAAGTTTCTTGTTCAGATAAATTAAAATAAATCTCATTTTTAATCTCACTAAATAACTCTTTGTTTACTGCATATACGGCGTCAACAACAACAGACGCTTCTTTATATTTTTCTGAAGAAACTAATGAGTTTAAGAATTCAAGTAAATTATCTTCTCCTCCGGCCATGTCAATATAGGTTTTTCCTATTTCATTAAGAGCAGGAGGTTTTAATTCCGATGGAGTTCCTGAGTACCAACCTCCATATTGTCTCCATACAGAATTAATTAGAAATTTGAAGTCATCATATACAGAAACTAAATATGGCTGTTGAAATTCAGGAGGAAGTGATAATTTTGAATGAATTTCTCGAAGAGAATGTCCACTATTCATCAATGATAAAACATTGTCCTCAATCCACAACATACAATTACTTGTATCAAGAAGTACTTTAGTAATTTCTTTTTTTCCTTTGATCAATGGACCATGACCAGGAAAAAGATATTCCGAATTTAATTCAGACATTTTTTTAAGCACTTCTCCCCACGAACCCACATATCTTTGAGATTTGGATGGATTTCCAGCATTCGGTAAGGACCATATAAAAAAATCACCTGTGAATAGAGCATTGTCTTTTTCTGAATAAATATAGGTTGCATCATCAGTTTCACCTTTCCCGTGAAACAACTTCAGTACGGAATTGTTAAATTCAAGTTCATAACTATCATCGTATGTTGTATCAGGATAAGTAAATTCATTAGGAAAAACCGGAGAAGGTAATCCAAACTGTCTTTGGTTAATAATACCGTTATATCCAATAGTTTTTTTATAGCGATCAAACCTATTAACAATATTTTTATGACCAATAACTTCTGTGTTGCTATTCTCAAATGCATTAATGATGTAATCAGTACCCGTAACGTGATCTACATGCCCATGGGTATAAATAATAAATTCCACATTTTCAATTCCCCATTCCTTTAATTTACTTACAACTTGAACAGATGAAACTCCCATACCTGTATCTATTAACAATGCAGATGTATCATCTTTAAAAGCAGCTACATTCCCAAAATTTTTTATGAAAGCTAAATTTTTATTAACTTCAAACAACTCAACATTGAAACCCTCTTGAATACTTACCTGATTAGGCAATGTTTTTTTTGTTAAAAAACTTTTTGATAAATCAATAGGATTGTAGTTATTATCTGTATTCACAAACTGTAGTCCTTCTAAACTCATCTAATTTAGAGATCTCATCTGCTGTATTAACTAATAGTCTCCAAAAAACTGTTCCTTTATTTGTTGTTTTTATTTTTTTTATTTCTTCATTTTGGTTATTTGAGCTTGTTACCAAAAATTCATACCTTTCATTTTCTATTTGTAAATTATTAATTTTAAACTCAACAGTTGTATTGTTATTGTGCACATGTACAACCCAGTAACGTTCATCTTCTGGTACGGGCATAGATACAAATAAATCCCCATTAGCTAAGTCATATCTGCACATGGTGTACATAAAATCATAATTTGGCATTCTTGTTGAGGATCTTTTAGAGATACAAACCTGATCTAAATATCCAATTATACCGTCATAAGTATCCTCACAGCCGTCGAAGGGATTTTCGATAGCATCAGCAATATTCCTATCCAATTGATTCATAACTATATATGGACCCATAAAAATTAAAAAAACGTGGGTGATCAAAGCAACTATTGAAATTTTTATAGTCCAACTTTTCATTTACAACCTTCATTGATAATGCTTGCGACAGGAATCGATATTGGATTTTCATAATAATTTAAGTTAGGTCCGTAAATTCTATAAATTAAGGTGAAATCATTTCCAAAATGACTTAATGTTCCATTTTGATTAATTAGATTATTATCTATTTTTATTATGTAATTTTCACCAATTATCGATGTAAGCTCGCTTCCATTTGTAACTTGAGCAAACAAATCATCAAAAGTTGGTTCATCAAATAAGCTATTAGGATCTTGTAGATAATAGTTATCATTTCCATAAATTGCATAACTCCAGTACCGTGCATCAGGAACTTCTCCTGATAGTGTGTAGCTGCAATTACCAGACAGTGACTCTCCCCCGTCATCAAAACTTGTCTGCAGATAAATAACTTCGGGACTAGCGCTAGGTAGTAATCCTAATAATGAAACATAAGCCCTTTGCCAAATATTTTGAGACTCTAATCCGTAATCAAGATAATAATTCCACTGATTAATAGCATCTTTCCCAAAACCGGTTAGGAATGCGGCTGTAGATGTTGGTCTTGTAAATGGTAGAAAACTTACGATTCCGATAATTATTCCAACAATATATGGAAAAGACTTATTGATAGTTTTTCTCATCATATACATATTAATTTAAGTTTTTTAGGCTTGATAGTTACTTTGAAGTAAATAAGAAAATTTTAATCATGATTACTAAAATATAATCATGTCAATTTTAAAAACAGATTTAACTTTATTTGAAAATCTTAGTGATTGGAAATTTAAAGAAAATTTCACAACTGTAACTTCAGAATTTGGAGAATTGGATATTCATTTTGTTGATGAAAATTCTACTAGTGATGAATGTGTTCTTCTTTTACATGGGAATCCTACTTGGGGATATCTATACAGAAACATGATCGATCCATTAAAAGAGAATGGATACCGAGTAGTTGTTCCTGATTTACCTGGATTTGGAAAATCTGATAAATTTTCAGTGAGGTATAACTATTCCTATGAAGGATTTGTAGATTGGATGTCACAATTTATTGAGAATACTGATTTAAAAAATATTACACTTTTTTGTCAAGACTGGGGTGGCTTGATAGGTTTAAGACTTGCGGCAAAGTATGGTGATAGATTTGAAAAAATTGTTGCTGCAAATACAGGACTGCCAACTGGCAAAGCTCCTTTAAGCGAAGGGTTTGCCGTGTTTCGTGAATTTTTACAGATAAAACCAGACCTTCATGTTGGCGGACAGGTAAGAAATGGGACGACAAAAGGAATAGATGAAAATGCCCTTGCTGCATACAATGCTCCATTTCCAGATGATGATCACAAACAAGGAGTTAGACAATTTCCAAACTTAGTTCCAGGGACACCTAGAACTCCAAGTGCGGAACCAAATAAAGAAGCCTGGAAAATATTAAGAGAATGGAAAAAACCATTTTTATGCGCATTTAGCGATAAGGACCCAATATTTTCTGGTGTTGAAAATTCATTTTATAAGTTAATTCCTGGGTGCAAAGACATGCCTCATGTAACAATTGAAAATGCCGGACATTTTTTACAAGAAGATCAACCAAATGCTTGCGTTGAAGCGATTCTTTCAATAAAAGATATCTAAGTTGTAGCTACACCCCAATAGTTATATCCTAAAAAGCGTTGTGTGCCCGGTAAGTACATTGCATCTAATTCTTGTAAATTAAAATCATTACTCTTCAATAACGAAGGCATATCTCTATTTAAATGACATCCTCCAGCAATAGCAGGCCAGAAAAAATCAATACCGTTTTGGAACATTGCGACACCTTTTGATGGAGCAATACCGTGTTCACAGAATAAGAATTTACCTTCAGGTTTTAGAACTCTATAGATCTCTTTAAGTGAAAGTGATGGGTTTGGAATAGAACAGAGTGTATATGTTGAAATTACAGTATCAATAGAATTATCAGGCAGTGGAATTTCCTCAGCTGTTGTTATTAGAAAATCGATTGGAATGTTTACTTTGTCAGCATTTTTTTGTGCAATCTTATTTAACTCTGCAGAAGGATCTACTCCAATAATTTTAGTTACTTTATTAGGATCATAAAATTGTATATTTATACCTGGTCCAATTCCTATTTCAAGAACTTCACCTGATGCTCCAGGTATGACTTTTTTTCTTTGATACATTGTTGGCTTAGACGAGCATCCCCTATTAATTGTGTTTGGAAGAACCTTTTTTTCATACCAAGATTTACTAATCAATCGAGCTATTGGTGCAAATATAAATAAAACAAATGATGATTGAATGTAATAAATTGCTTTTTTCATTAATACCTTAGAATTATTCTACTTTTACATTTTGGACATTGCGATAAAAATGAGACATACTCAGTTAGTTTTGTTCTTTTCCATTTATGTTTACATTTAATACATTTCATTATTTTTCTAATAATATTAACTAAATGGAAATTAATTCATTTTTTTTAGATTTAGTACCCTACCTAATTCCACTCCTTATGATTGGGGTTGGTACTGATTTAGATATTGAAAGTTTTAAAAATTTAATAACAAATTCCAAAAGCTCAATTGTAGGGCTTCTAATTCAAGTTACACTTTTACCAATTGTTGGAATAGTTACAAGTTTGTTCATTGATAATCAATCAGTAGCAATCGGAATAATTGTAATAATGTGTGCACCAGGCGGTCATATATCTTCAATGTATTCATCATTAATGAAAGGCAATGTTGCCCTCACTACATCGCTTACAATCGTGACTCAACTTATTGCGTTTGCGACTATACCTTTTTGGCTAAATGTTGCATCTATATTTAATGATAAAGTTGGGGTACAAGTACAAATTGACTCAACAGAATTATTAATAGAGTTACTTTATCTTGTTTTAATTCCTGTAATTATTGGGATGGTTATAAAATATTATTTCCCCGAGAAAGCAACAAACTCCCAACCAAATATTAAAAAAGTTTTTACTGTTATTACATTAATTCTTGCTATAGGTGTACCAATAGAATTAAATGATGTTCTTGTAGATATTTTCAAATCATCATTTATATTTGTAGTTTTAAATCTGTTAACAATATTCGTAGGAATTAATCTTGTATCAAAAATAACAAAAATTAGTGATGAAGACAGAAAAGGAATCATTGCTGAGGGTACATTACAAAATTTCCCAATAGCCGCCGCTGTAGCATCATTATTAGGGTTAAATATCATTACGATTGTTGCTTTAAGCTATTTCTTGATAAGTTCTATAATCGTTGGTTTTTACGCAGTATATAAAAGTAGAAGTTAATCATCTTTACTGTTCAATAATTAATATTTTAACTTTTTGAGAAAAGAACAACTTCGTTCAAAGGTATATGACTAGCTGTATGAGATCCGTAAAATGCCTTTTCAACAGTCCCATTTTCATCAATAAGTATATCTGCTGGTAAACCTAGAAATGCTCCACTCATATTAGAAGCTGGGTTATATCCTTTTAAAAGAGCTTTAAAAAAGCGATCTACTCTAATTGTTATACCAAATAAAAATCTTAGGAAACTGTTTTGAACCTCAAACTTATCAAAATATATACGATCATCATCACAGAGAATTGTTATTTCACCATCATGTTTTTTTGAATTTTTTACTAAATCATTAAAGTCACAATCAAATATTGCAATTGGAACAAAATTATCTCCGAATTCACTTTTTTTAGAAATAATTTCATTTATTCGTAAATGGCAAAATGGACATGAAGAATATCTATAGAAAGATATCATAGCTTTCTTTCCTTTTATTGTTTCAAGATTGAATGTGGAACCATCTACAGAAGGTAGAGTTAATTCGTTAATTAAATCTCCTTTTTTTAATTTCATATAAATCCTTTCATCTCTAATAATAATTCAAGGATAAGAAATGATAGATTTTGAGATATTAAATAAATGTGAACTAATGTCCACCTCGAGGAACACCGCCATATTTCATCCTTGTGTCCCCCATATAAGCGACCCTTTCATCTGGGTTAAGTGTTTTACAATCAATTATCTCACCAATAAAAAAAGTGTGAGTTCCTAAGTTAATTTTTTGATCAGTCTTGAGCTCAAACCATACTGTTGCATTATCAAATATTGGAACTGAGTTTTTCGTTAAAGTTATTGGCTCTTTATTTAAAAAGCCTTCTGAGTACTCAGCAGGTTTTGAAAATTTTACGAAGACTTTTGTATATTCTGGTGAAAACATATTTAATGTAAAATATTCACTTCTATTCATTAAGTCAAAAGTGACACTTTTATTGTCAATGCCAACTCCAATAAGAGCTGGCTCCATACTTACTTGAGTAATCCAGCTAGCAGTCATACCATTGAACTCGCCTTCTGCATGACTTCCAATGATGCCAAGAGGACTTGGAATTTTCCAAGTAGATACGTTTATATCTTCATTAGTTACTTCTGTCATATCAAAGCTGTATTTGTTTTAATTCTATCAAGTTGTATCTGACTTGGCTCTGCACAACAAAACCAAGTTTCAGATAATTTTGGTACATTTTTATAACTGTAATTTGAATTTAATTTCAAATCAGATTGTGTCATATTTTCAATAATTTTGACCATACCTAGATATTGACTATGCTCATCCAAGTCAGGAGTATCTAGTAAATATTTAAAAAGAGATACTTGTAATTTATTTACATCTTCATTTTTATAATCCCACATGTAACTCAATGAATTTTTATCATAATCCTTTATATATTTTTTGATTTCTGATCTTTGGAGAATGAGTGAATGTTTAGGAATCAATAATTTGATAGTTAATTGAATAGGGTCAACCGTTTCTCTAAGTTTATAATTTTCGATTAAATTAATTATGTCTATCAAATCATTTTGATTTGTCCATGGAGAAAAAGGCATCCAAGTGGGACGGATATCAATATTATTTGTTTGTGATATCTCTATCGCGTTGGACAAATCAATACTTGAATGATTTTTTTCTAAAATGGTTAAAACTTCATCGTTTGTAGTTTCAAATGCAGATATAACAAAAATCATATTTAAAGAAGAAAGCTCTTTAAAGTACTTTTCATACTTAATTATGTGCTCTACTTTAATTGTTGAATCATAAGTCACTTCAGGAAATTTTAAATTAAGGTTTTCAAGTATTTTTAAAGCATGGATTGGACCATTAAAAAAATCTGGATCATTAAATGATATGTGCATTGCACCAGAGTTAACTTGGTTTCCAACATCAAGTAATATTTTTTCTAAACTGTAGGTCTTAAAATTACCATTAAATGAGATTGGTATTGGACAATGTGTGCAAGAGTGTTTACAGCCATACGTTGTTTCAACTGATCCAGCTATCAAGTTTGAAGATCCGTTTACTAGATGGGCATAATTAGATATATCGGGAAGAATGTCTCTATTTGGTATATTGTTTTTTAGTGAGAATAATTTATTTTTATTTATATCTAAAAATGAATCTAACTCTCCATTTTCAATATTGCTAATGTGTTTGATTGATGAGTTAAAATCTTCAAGTACAGAACCATAAAGACCAAATGTAAATACTTTATTTGGTAATGTTTTGTTCTTTAAAAATTCAATAGATAAAACAGTTGCAGTATGCATTGGTGCATATATACCAAGTACATCATATTGATCTATATTTATTTCAGGATTATCAATTGAAAAGTCAACAATATCGAATTCAATATTTTCAGATTTATACTTATCAACAATTTCAGCGATAATTTTTGGTTGTTTACCTAAATCATAAAACGATGTTAAAAGAATTTTCACAATAATTCTTTTATAAATTTAACCGTTTCAAAATCAATTGGAAGCGAGAGAGATATCTCAGTTATGTTACTTTCTTTCCAGGTTTCCAATTTCTTTTCTATGTCTTTTTTGGTACCTACAAGTGTTAATTCATTTAACAACTCTTTTGGAAAGAGTTCTTCGGATTCTTTTTTATTACCGCTCAAATAAAGATTTTGAAGCTCATCTGCAATATCTTCATACCCATATTCACAAAATAAGTTGTAGTAGAAGTTTTTTGATTTAGCGCCCATGCCTCCAACATATAGCGTGTAAATATTTCGTGCGGGATATAGATATTGATCAATTTCATCCTCTTCGCAAACACGACCAAATACAGTTGTTACAATTTCAAATTTATTTTTTTTATCAGAATCACCAGATTTTTTGAATCCATTATTTAGAGATTCTTTATAGATATCCTCACCCTTAATTGGTGAGTACATAAACGGTAACCATCCTTCCGCAATTTCTGCTGTTAGTTCTACGTTTTTTAATCCAACTGCAGCTAAATATATTGGAATTTCACTTCTGAAGGGTTGCTCAATTAGCTTAAGTGGCTTACCTAAACCTGTTGTCTCATCACCTTCTAAAGGTAAATCATAATAATCGCCATGATGTTCAACTTTTCCATCCCTGCTAATAATTTTTCGAACTAGTTCTACATATTCTCTGGTTTTTTTAAGTGGCTTTCCATATGGTACACCGTGCCAACCTTCCACAACTTGTGGACCTGAAACACCTAAACCTAATCTAAATCTTCCTTTAGACATTTGATCAAGTGTTACAGCTGTCATTGCTGTCATTGCTGGCGTTCTTGCAGGAATTTGCATAATCCCTGAACCAATATTCATCTTCTCAGTTAAAGCGGAAAAATATGCAAGAGGTGTTACTGCATCGAAGCCATAAGCTTCAGCCGTCCAGACACAAGATACTCCTATATCGTCTAATTTTTTTATTAAATCTTTGTCTTCTGAAATATGAGGTCCAAAATAACCAACATTGATGCTTATATCCATAGTTTGTAATTTTAATGTATTTTAAAATTTTCGTTCTCTGTGAGAACATAATCCATTAGTATATCGTGTGATTCTTGGGGTAACTTATCATAAAGATTTACACTTGAACATATTCCTACCTTTATTGAATTTGGATATTTTGCTAAAAGTCTATCATAAAGTCCCATTCCCCTACCAAGTCGTACTCCAGATTTTGAAAATGCCAATCCTGGTACAAAAAATATTTCAGTAGTGTTAGCTATCTCTATATTTTGTGGTTCCATAATTTTAAGTTTGTTGATTACAAGAGGTTCTTTCAAAAGACAAATATTCAACTCATTATCATCAAGAAAAGTTGTTTGAATTTCTAAAAATGTATTTAAGAATAAATTAATATCTAGTTCAGAATCCAATGGAATATATGTACATATTTTTTTTCTTTCTATTAATTTTGATATAAATTTTTGATTTTTATTCGATAGATTAAATTCTTTGTAATCAACTTTTTTTAAGTTACTTCTAAAAATTTTTTTTTCGTACATTTTTACTTATGAATATGATATCACTGTAATATAAGCCCATGCTCAAGAATAAACTATTAAGCTGGATCAATTTATTTATTATGGTACTTTATACAATTCCAGTAACTTATAGCATTTGGTTAGTAGGTCTTTTTAGTAAGTACGGTTCTCTAAAATATCACATAGCACAATCATGGGTAAATCCATGGTTATGGGCAGCAAGAGCAAAAACAACATTTACAAAAGCTGTTGAATATAAAAACAATGAATCTTATGTTGTTATATCGAACCACTTATCAAATATTGATTCGTTGATATTATTCAAACTTCTTAAAATTAAATGGGCATTCATGGCCAAAAAAGAAGTCTATAAATTACCTGTCTTCAGAACAGCAGCCAAAGCATTTAACTTTATAAAAGTTGATAGAGACAATCCAAATGATAGAGAATCAATAAATGAACAGGCTAGAAGTCTTTTTAAGAATGGCTGGTCTTTAATGGTTTACCCTCAAGGAACAAGAGTGGATAAAAATGAATTTAGAGAATTTAAAAGTGGTGCATTTCACATAGCTCAACAAAACAATGTAAAGATCTTACCAGTAGTGATAGCTGGTACTGGTGATATTTGGCCTAAAGGTCGAAAATTTATGAGTAGTGGAAAAGCATTCATTAAGACATTAGAACCTATAGACATGTCTAAATATACAAAAGAAAACATAGAAGACCTTGTAAAAGAAACTCATAAAAAGATGAAAAGTGTCTACGACGATATGACTACAAAACTTAAAAGCTAATTATGGAATTACTTTTAGCAGCTGGTTATATTTTTATACTTCGTCTTATCGACCAAAGTTTAGGAACGCTAAGAACACTTTATGTTAATAAAGGAAAGCCATTTTTTGGTGCAATTCTTGGATTTATTGAATCAGGTATTTGGATTATTGCTATATCTCAAGTTATAAAAGATTTAAACGACCCATATTTGGCAGTGGGTTATGCTTTGGGATTTGCTGCAGGGACTATAGTTGGATCGTACATTGAATCATCTATTGCAATTGGTGATGTTGTAGTACGTATTTTTTCTCCAAAAGATAGTGATAGTAAAAAATTAGCTAAAGAACTACGCAGTAATGGATATGGTGTAACTGTAATAAATGGAGAAGGTATGGAGGGAGAAGTAACTATTTCGTGGTGTGTCACACCAAGAAAAAAAGTTAAAGACGTTCTAAAAATTGTTTCAACTATTAGTCCAGATGCTTACATCACAACGGAATCAACAAATCCAACAAAACTTACTGCAAATCGTAAGTAATTAAATACCCTTCTCAAATTCGTCTTCGAAAGAAACTCTCTTTCTTTTCTTATTACCATCATTGTTTTCACGAGGCTTTGAAGATCTTGGTTTCCTTTCTCTCTTACCAGATTGTCTCTTCTCAATAGCATCTTCTGGTATTTCGATATCGTTTACAGGTGTTAAACCAACTTTACCATTTTCAATTGAGTCAACTACTACCTGAATTTTATCACCTACGGTAAGTACCTTTTCTGGGTCGCCGACTCTAATTTCAGAGTGAAATTTTGATATATGCATTAATCCATCTCTTCCAGGGAGAATATTAATAAACGCCCCATATTTAGCAAGACTAACAACCTCTCCTTCATACTCTTGATTTAATTCTGGTTCCTCAGGATCAATAATTGCCATTACCATCTCTTTCGCAGTATCAAGAGATTCTTGTTCTGTTGAACCAAGTGTGAGTATTCCATCATCATCTATCTCAACACTTGCACCAGTTTCCTCTTCAATCTTCCTAATGTTTTTTCCTTTCGGCCCAATTACCTCACCAATTTTATCTTTAGGTAGTTCAATTGATTCAAGTCTTGGAGCATTACCAGATAAAGAATCAGCCGGTTCTGAAATAGTATCTTCCATGATATCCAAGATATGATGTCGAGCATCTTTTGCTTGCTCAAGAGCTTTTCTTAAAATATCGGATGGTAGACCTTCAATTTTCATATCTAATTGAAGAGCAGTTATCACTCCTCTGGTTCCTGCAACTTTAAAGTCCATATCACCTAATGCGTCCTCTGCTCCTAAAATATCGGTTAAAGTTACAAATTCTTTATTTTTAGATATTAAACCCATTGCTATTCCTGAAACGTGTTCTCTAATTGGCACACCAGCTGCCATCAAAGAAAGACTTGATGCACATACAGAAGCTTGAGAAGTAGAGCCATTTGATGAAATAGCTTCACTCACAACTCTTATGGTGTAGGGAAAGTCAGCCTTTGGAGGAATAACAGGTAGTATCGCTTTTTCTGCCAAAGCACCATGACCTATCTCCCTTCTTTTTGGTCCCCTCATCATATAGGCCTCACCTGTTGAATATGGTGGAAAATTGTAATGATGCATGTACCTTTTTGTGGTAACTGTATCTATTGTGTCTAACATTTGTTCAAGCCTTGACATGCCCAATGTTGTTACATTCAATACCTGAGTTTCACCTCTAAGAAACAAAGATGATCCATGAACCATAGGTAATAAATTGATTTCAGAAGAAATATTTCTAATATCTGTAGGAGATCTTCCATCAAGTCTTGGACCTCCACTAACAACTCTATCCCTAACTAATTCTTTAAATATAGATTTAAAGGCTAATTTGATAGCTTTAGAGTTATCCTCTTCTTCATCTAAAAATTCTTCAACAACTTTTTCTTGTAATTCATTTTGGCGTGAGCTTCTCTCAGACCTATCAATTATTGAGGCAATTTCATTAAGTTCGTCTTTGCAACTTGATTCAATTTTTGACTTTAGTTCATCGGTGTAATCTTCAATTAGTGGCCAATCAACAGTTGGGATATCATTCATTGAAACTAGCTCTTTTTGAGAATTTATTAATGATAAAATATAATCTTTAGACATGTCTATACCATCTGCAACTATTTCTTCAGATGGAGCAAGGCTTCCTTCGTCAATTTTTTCAAATGTATTTTCCTTAGCGCCAGCTTCAACCATCACAATATCAATTTCATTATTTTCATTGAGTTTTCCAGCTATGACCATATCAAAAATTGAATCTTCTTGTTCTGTATTCGTAGCTTGTACAACCCATTCATCATTAATGAGAGACATCCTTACTGCGCCAACTGGTGATTCCAATGGAATACCAGCAAGTTGTAAACCAAGTGAAGCAGCATTTAAAGATAAAACGTCATATTCGTTTTCGTTATCAACACTCAAAACTGTTGCAATAATTTGTGTTTCACATCTAAAACCATCTTTAAATGAAGGCCTTAGTGGTCTATCTATTAATCGACAAGCTAAAATTGCTTTCTCTGTTTGCCTTCCTTCTCTTCTAAAAAATCCACCAGGAATTTTACCAGCGGCATACATTCTCTCTTCGACATCGACAGTCAAAGGAAAGAAATCAATTCCTTCTCTTACTGATTCATTTGCAACTGTTGTTACAAGTACATTTGTATCTCCAGATGTTACAACTACAGAACCAGGAGCCTGGAGAGCTAATTTACCTGTTTCAAATTTAATTTCTTTATCACCAATATTGCATGTGACATTTGTTACGGACATTTATCCTCATTTCCAAGATGAGGTTATTAATTGCCAGCTTTCCTTAAAAGCTCTCAATTAATAACGCTCTATCTTATATTTATTTACTTTCTTAAACCAAGTTTATCAATTAAAGAACGATATCTCTCAACATCTTGATTTTCAAGATATTGAAGAAGCCTTTTTCTTTTACCCACAAGCATCAATAGTCCTCTTCTTGTGTGATGGTCTTTCTTGTGTATTTTTAAATGATCGGTTAAATCATTTATTCTTTGTGTAAGTAAAGCAACCTGTACTTCAGTAGAACCGGTATCATTTTCAGATTTACCGTATTCTTTAATTATTTTTTCTTTGGTTGTCATTCGAAACAATAATAGTAGTCAATAGATCTAAAGTGTAAATTATATGTATTTCTTTACTGATTCAATATCATCTAAAACTTGGTTTTTTAGCTCATCAATATTTTCAAACTTTTGCTCATCACGGATAAAATTTTTCAAAGAAAGTTTTATTTCCTTATGATATATATCATCGTTAAAATTCAAAATATGTGCTTCAATTTTTACAGAATCTTCATCATCAACGGTTGGATTTAAACCAATGTTAGCAATGCAATTGAACATCTTTTTATCAACTTCAATAACACCGTAATATACTCCGTATGTTGGTAAAAAAACTTCTTCATCTAATGTGAGATTTGCAGTTGGAAAACCTAACTCACTTCCTAACTGTTTCCCTTTTTTTACCTTACCTGTGAGAGAGTAATCTCTACCTAATAGATTATTAGCTTTATCAATCTCACCAGAAGATAGGTAATATCGTAATTTAGTAGATGAGACTTTTTCATTATTTATTAAAAAATCTTCTAAGAGAAAAATATTATCTTCACCAAAATAATCAATTAAGGTATTTATATCACCAGATCTGTTTTTACCAAATTTAAAATCTTTACCAACAACAATTCTTTTTATACCAAGGTTTTCATCCAAAAACTTACAAAAATCTGTAGATGATATTTTATTGAATTGTTCAAAATTTAAATAAATTAAATTTTTTGGACTAAATGTTTCAAAAATTTCATTTCTCTCTTTTTTTGAAACTAAAGGTTTAAGAGATTCATTAAAGTAAATCTTCGGCAACACATTGAATGTAACAATATCGAATTGTTTATTTAAATCTTTTGTTTTTTTGAATAACTCTTGGTGAGCTAAGTGAACTCCATCGAAGGCACCGATGCAGACAATTTCAGAATTATCATTAACTTTTTCTGTTGTATCTAATTTTCCGTAAATTTTCATATTAAAACTTTTTGTGGTTTGAACTTATTTTCATTGTATGGTTCATAAATGGCAACAATTGAATTTTTATTTTCTATTATATGTGGACCATCAGATCCAAATAATGAACTTTGCAAAAAATTTCCATTTTTAATATCTTTTAAAACATCATCCTCAACTGAAATAATTGGTATATCAAACAAAATTCTCCAATTTAATGGTTCAGGTATATTTGTTCTCTCTAACTGTTCAATGTTTTTAATAACATTTGAATTTTTATTATTTAAATTCCCAATTTCAATTCTATTAATTGAAGATACCACCGCTTTCGTTCCAATTGATTTAGCTAAGTCTACAATTAATGATCTGATGTAGGTTCCCTTACTAACTGTGGCTATAAATTTTGCTTTATTTCCCTCATAACTAATTAATTTAAAATTATTCACTGCTACATCTCGTATTGGTAGCTCTACTTCTTTTTCTTGTCGTGCATACTTATAAAGTCGTTTACCTTTTACTTTTACTGCAGAATAAATTGGTGGTACCTGTTTAATATTGCCTGTAAGTCCTGAAATACCTTTATCCAATTCTTCTAATTTACTTTCCAAATTTATTAACTCAATTTCTACTAACTCTGAATCAGTATCGTTGGTAGATGATTCAAACCCAAACAAAGCCTCAAATTCATACGTCTTTTGAGTGTTGTCAATGTAATCAAATAATTTTGTATATTTATTTGTTGCGATCAACATTAATCCCTCCGCATTTGGATCTAATGTTCCGGAATGTCCAACCTTCTGGAATTTATATTTTTTTTTAAAAAATGTACAAAGATCTTGAGATGTCCAGCTATTAGGTTTATTAAGTAAATAAAAGTCAGATTGATTTTCTAATTTCATGTTCAATTTTTTCAAGAATAAATTCAGGTGATTGGTTACTAGAAAAACCACTAGCAGCGACATGTCCCCCTCCACCAAAAATAGAAGCAATTTTTTGGACATCGATATCGCCTCTTGATCTTAGACTTCCCTTAAATGAACCATCTTCTTGCTCTTTTATAAGTAAAGCAACTGTTGATTCCTTAACAAGTCTTACAACATCAATAAGAAAATCTGTTTCTTCTGGTTCTACTTTGTAATCTTTGTAGTCATTTTGAAATACAATTGAATGTGCAAATTGTAAGTCTTCATTTAGGACTATTCTTTCAATTATCTTGCTTTGAAGAGTTAATGCGTTGAACTCTATTGAACCATATATGTTTTCACTGATTTTAGAAAGATTAGCTCCATTACTTAAAAGCTCAGCAGCAATGCTAAATACTTCTGAAGTTGTGTTTGAGTATTGAAAACGACCCGTATCAGTAATTAAACCTGTAAGTAGACAGTTTGCCATTTCATCATTAATTTCAATATTTTCATCTTTAAATTGTCTGAACAAAACTTGTGTTGTACTCGCTGCATGAGGATCAATAATCTGTAAATCTCCAAAAGATGGATCAACATGATGATCAATAACAACAATGTTCTCAGCTGCTAATACAACTTCTTCGTATTTACCAAGCCTTGATGAATTTCCACAATCAAATACAAATACAGTTTTGTAATTTTCTTTTAAGTCATCGGATATTAAATGATAAGGTAGGTGATTAAGATTAGATGGTAATTTAGTTGTAATATCGAAATTAACATCAGATATAATATTTTGAGAATCAAAAAATAATTTTAAAGCAAAAGCTGAACCTAAAGCATCTCCATCTGGATTTACATGACCAGTTATAAAAATTGGACCATTATCAGCATAATCAATTAACTTAGTTTTCATTTATTGTTCCAATAATCTTATTTATTCTATCGATATCATCAAATGAATTATCTAGTTCAAATGTAATTGATGGGACATATTTAGTTTTCATTTCTTTTGAAAGTACTCTTTGAATCTTCTGTTTACTTCTTGCTAGAGAGTTATTAAGTGATGATTTATTATTTTCAATTGAAGAGACAAGTACGGTGGTTTTTTTCAAATCTGGTGAAGTCGATACATATGTAACAGTTGCTTTATTTAGAACTGGATCAGAACTATTTAAAAAACAATCAGAAACAATTTGTTGAATCATTGGATTGATTCTGTTTATTCTTCCACCTCTTACGTTCTTATCCATAAGATTTAGACTGCAACTTCTCCCAAGATTTCAATAACGTCACCTTGTTTGATATCTTTATAATCAGATAAGCCAATACCACACTCAAGACCTTCATTTACGCTTTCTACATCGTCCTTAAATCTTCTCAAAGAAACGATATTGCCTTCGTATATTACAACTCCATCTCTTAGCAATCTAGCTTTAGCTCCGAGTTCAACTCTACCCTCTGAAACAACTGATCCTGCTACAACACCGACTTTTGGAGCTTTAAATGTTGTTTTGACATCAACCATACCTATTACAGACTCCTCAGTTCTTAAAGTAAGTTCACCAACTACTGCTTCGCTTATGTCATCTATTAATTCATAGATTATGTTGTATGTTCTAATATCAATACCTTTACTTTGGCCCATATTTCTAGCTTGACTATCAGGTCTAACATTGAACCCAACAATCATTGAACCTGTAGCACTAGCTAAATCTACATCAGACAATACGATACCTCCAACAGCAGCGTGTACAATCTGAATACTTACATCACCATCAGAAAGTTTTAAAAGACTGTCTTTTATAGCTTCAACAGAACCATTTGTATCAGCTTTAACAATTATATTTATAGTATTTAATTCACCTTCTTGAAGTAATTGCATCATCTCTGATACACGAGATTCCACTGTGTAAGCAGTATCATCAAATTGTTTTAATTTATTTTGATTTTCTTCAGCCTTGTTTTTCGCAGTTTTTTGATTCTTTGCAGCAACAAATTGGTCTCCAGCAATGGGGGATGTGTCCCATCCAATAATGTCAGCAGGAGAACCAGGAGCTACTGATTTTAAAGTCACTCCATTATGATCAAACAGGGACTTAACTCTACAAAACGCTCCACCAGCATAAATAAAGTCACCAGCTTTAAGTGTTCCTCTTTTTACAATTACAGTAGCGACGTTACCTTTGCCAACTTCCATCCTTGATTCAATTATGAAGCCAGATGGATCAGCTTCGTAGTTACTTTTTAATTCTTCGATCTCGGCTACCAAATTTAATGTTTCTAATAAATCATCTATACCGTCACCGGTAGTTGCTGAAATCTCAACGACTGGAATGTCGCCTCCTAAATCTTCAGATACTACTTCGTATTTTGTAAGGTCAGCTTTAACTAGTGTTGGATTTGCTTCGGGCAGATCACATTTATTTATTGCTACAACCATTGGTACATCTGCAGCTTTTGTATGATTAATTGCTTCTATTGTTTGAGGCATTATTCCATCATCTGCAGCAACAACAAGAATTACTATATCTGTTACATCTGCTCCCCTGGCTCTCATTTGGGTAAAAGCTTCATGGCCTGGAGTATCTATAAAAGTAACACTTCCTGATTCATTAGTTACATTGTATGCACCAACATGTTGTGTAATTCCACCGGCTTCACCAGAAGCAACTTTTTCTTTTCTTATATAATCTAACAAACTCGTTTTTCCGTGGTCAACATGACCCATAACAGTTATGATTGCAGGTCTTGTTTTCAATGAATCTGGGTCATCTTCAAACTTCTCAGATTCAATTATGTCTGATCTTTTTATTTCTACTTTTTCGACAAACTCTGGTATTGCATTATATTTTTCAAAAAGTTTTTCAATCTCATCATTATTTAATGTAGAAGTAAGTGACTGCATTATGCCAAGAGACATCAAATCTGCAACAACTGTAGTGGCATCAAGTTCAAATATAGATGCTATTTCCTCTGGAGTAGATCCTTCTGTAACTTCAATTATGTTTATATCTATATTTTCAGCTTCATCAATTGTTTCATCTTCTTCAATAACTTTATCCTCTTCTGTAAGAGTGACTTCCTCGTTAATTTCAACATTTATTTCTTCTTCAATGACTTGCTCTGAAGATTCTTCTGCAAAAGCCAGTTTTAACAATTCTTCATCTTCTGGTATTAATCCTGATGATGCTGTTTTAACTTCAAAACCTAATTCTTTTGCTTTATGAAGGACGTCAGCTGATGCAATATCAAGCTCTTTAGCTATTTGGTGAATACGTTTTTTTGCCATTTAATCTATTCTTCTTCTTTTGTAGGCTCTTCCTCCTCAGGAGGTGAATCTCCTAAACCTTCAATATCGATTTTATAACCAGTTAATTTGGCTGCGAGACGGGCATTTTGTCCTTCTTTCCCAATAGCAAGTGAAAGTTGACTATCTTTTACAATTACTTTTGCTGATTTTGTATCCTCATCAAGAATAACTTCATCAATGTCAGCTGGGCCAAGCGCTTCAATTATGAACCTAACTTTATCTTCTCTCCACTCAACAACATCTAATTTTTCACCTTTAAGTTCATTAACTATTTGCCTTACTCTGGAACCACGAGAACCAACACATGCACCTTTTGGATCAACATTTGGATCATTTGAAAATACAGCAATCTTTGTTCTACTTCCAGCTTCCCTTGCAATAGCACGTAGTTCAACAGTTCCGTCTGTTAATTCTGGAACTTCTAATTCCAACATTCTTTGTACAAATTCTGCTCTGTTTCTACTGACAACAATAGGTATACCTTTTGATTCAGTTCTTATCTCAGTAATTAATGCTTTTATTCGGTTCCCTCTTTCAAGACGTTCAAAAGGTATCCGCTCACTAGATGGGATGACAGCTTCTGCATCTTGTAAATCAATTATTGTTTGGTTAAACCTTGGATCAAATTGAGTAACAATACCTGTAATTAACTCACCCTCTCTACCAATATAAGCGTCAAGTACAGTAGCTCTTTTAGCATCTCTTACTTTTGTTGACATCATTTGTTTAAATGATTGTGCAGCTATTCTTCCAAAGTCTGAATCACTTATATCTGGCTCCCATTCTTTTATTACATTTCCATCAACATCAAGCTCTTGAGCATATACAGTTATTTCACCACTATCAGGATCTAAAGTAACTCTTGCTTCTTCGGCAGCTCCAGGAATTCTCATATAAGCTGACCTGAATGCTGATACTAAAGCTTCATACATACTATCTACATCGACACCTTTATCTAAAGCAAGAGATTCTATTGCTTGCTTGATATCACTTCCTAATCTCATATTTACCTCAACTTTTTACTTTTTGCCTAAATTTATTAAATCTAATCTTTGCTTTCTTAATATTTTCGTATTCAAAATTATGAGTCAGTCCATCATTTAAAATCTCAACATCTTCTTCATTTATATTTACTAAGTTTCCAATGAATGTGTACTCTCCATTCTTGGGATTAATGAGATTAACTTTTATTTCTTCATTTAGAGCTAGTTCAAAATGTCTTTTTGTTTTTAAAGAGCGCTCAATACCTGGACTAGAAAGAATTAATTCATACGTCCCTTTTTCAAGCCCTATATCTTCAAGTAGTCTTTGTATTTGATAATTGAGTCTTTCAAAGGTACTCAATTCCTGCTCTTCTTGTGAGAAGATAAATATCTCAACTTTAGAGATAGACTCATTGCCTGCAATGTTTAAATCATATAATTCAAGATTTTCTGTTTCCAAATATGTTGAAATAGCAAGGGAGATGTCATTTTTGATAACCACTTGATCACCTCCATTCATAAAAAAAGTGGGTTTTGAACCCACTATTTTGTAGTTAAGTTGTTATATCAATTTTAACTTAAATCTGATTTAAGATAAGGAATTTTTAATAAGCTTTAGAAAATATAGCGAAATTTCCATTTTCAGAATCAGAATTAACTGCTTTTTCTGAATCAGTATTTTCTAAAGGATAACATCTAAGGGTTGCGCTAGTCTCTTCTTTAATTTTTAATTCATCTTCCTTATTTTCCTTCCAAAAACAAGATACAAAACCTTTTTTACTGTTTAATACTTCTATTAATTCGCTAAAAGATTCAACATGAGTCGTATTTTCTTTAAGAGTATTTTCAGAATTTTTATATAAGTTATCTTGAATTTCATCAAGAAGTGTTTTTATAGTATTTTGAACGTCATCCATAGGGTATGAATTTTTGGACTCATCATCTCTTCTAGAAACAAGGATTGTATTTTTTTCTATATCTTTAGGTCCTACCTCAACTCTCAATGGAACCCCTTTCTGTTCCCACTCATTAAATTTAAAACCTGGTGAAACTTCTGATCTATCATCAATGATTACTCTAAATTCACTAAGAGAGTCGTTTAATAGATTTACAACTTTCATTACTGAATCTTTATCTTTGTCATTTGGGATTATCGGAACGATGACTATTTGATGAGGAGCCAATTTAGGTGGAAGTTTTAGTCCTTTATCATCTCCATGAGCCATAATTATCATACCTACCAATCTTGTGCTCACTCCCCAACTAGTTTGATACGGATGTTGTAATTCATTATTCTCATCAGAAAATGTAATATCAAATGCTTTGGAAAAGTTTTGTCCTAATTCATGAGAGGTTCCTGCTTGAAGTGCTTTCATGTCATTCATCATTGCTTCAATTGAATACGTTGTTGTAGCGCCAGCAAATTTTTCTATATCTGACTTTGTCCCTTTGATAACAGATACAGCTGCTGCTTGTTTTGCGAACTCTTCATATATATCAAGCATTTGTAATGCTTCTTCTTTAGCTTCATCAATCGTTGCATGAGCAGTGTGCCCCTCTTGCCATAGAAATTCTGATGTCCTTAAAAATAGTCTTGTTCTCATTTCCCATCTGACGACATTTGACCATTGGTTTATAAGCATAGGTAGATCTCTATGGCTTGATATCCACTTTGCGAACATATGGTTTATTATCGTTTCAGAAGTAGGTCTAACAATTAATGGTTCCTCTAATTCTTTACCACCAGCATGTGTAACAGTTGCTAACTCTGGAGAAAAGCCTTCAACATGTTCAGCTTCTTTTTCTATAAATGATTTGGGAATAAACATTGGAAAATACGCATTTTTATGACCTGTCTCTTTAAATCTTTTATCTAAGTAAGACTGTATATTTTCCCATATCGCGTAACCATAAGGTTTAATAACCATAGTTCCTTTTACAGGTGAATAATCGGCAAGATCAGCTAGTTGTACAATTTCGGTATACCATTGATTAAAATCTTCAGACATGGGGGTCAGTTTTTTTACCATAGGTATATTCTATTACGTTAACTAATCATTATCTTGTTTTGAAGTAATCTCAACAACTGATTTTTTTCTCTCCGTAAAGTTATTTATATCACCTTGAGAGTTTAATAAATCTTCAACATCTTTTTGAGCTAGTTCTGCTGCATTATCATCTGCAGCTGCCAATCTAGATTCGATTCCTTCTTCTACAATCAAACGGGCTTCATCCAGTAAAGAAGTAACCATGTCTTTTTCATTTACAACTCTCACAACCTCACCACGTATAAACAAATGCCCCTTATTTTTTCCTGCAGCAATACCAATATCTGCTGATCTAGCCTCTCCGGGTCCATTAACTACGCAACCCATAACAGCAACCTGAAGAGGTATATCTTCTTTATTCAATGCCTCTTGTGCTTCTTCAGCAACTTTAATAACATCAACTTCTGCCCTGCCGCAGCTTGGACATGCAATCAAATCAAGAGAATTTCTCTCTCTGAGTCCTAAATATTCGAGTAACTGTCTACCACTTTTGGCTTCTTCTATAGGGTCAGCGGTTAATGAATACCTTATTGTATCTCCAATCCCTTCATTTAATAATGTTGATATACCCGCCGTTGATTTTATAAGTCCTCCTGGAAGTGGGCCTGCTTCGGTTACCCCTAAATGTAAAGGGTACTCAACTTTCTCTGCAAGCAATCTGTATGACTCAATCATTAGTGGTACATTTGAATGTTTCACAGAAATCTTTATATTAAAGAAGTCAACATCCTCAAGGTACTTTAATTCTGTCATAGCTGACTCAACCAAAGCTTCAGGAGTAGCGTCTCCATATTTCTCAAGCAAATCTTTATCAAGTGATCCACCATTTACCCCAATTCGAATTGGGATATTTGCACTTAATGCTGCTTTAGCTACTTCTTTAATCTGTGATTCTTTTCTAATGTTTCCAGGATTAAGTCTAAGCCCATCTACACCTGCATCAATTGCAGCAAGTGCTAACTTATACTGAAAATGTATGTCAGCAATAATAGGGACTGGACTTCTTTGGGTAATCTCAACAAGACCTTCAGCAGCTTCAACCTCATTGCAAGTAACCCTGACAATGTCTGCTCCATTTGAGGCAATTTCATAAATCTGTGCAAGTGTTCCGTCTACATCTCTAGTCTTAGTAGTTGTCATAGACTGCACTGATATAGGGAAATTAGAACCAATTCCAACTTTACCTACTTGAATTTGAGAAGTTTTTCTTCTGTTGAAAATCATAAGTTAATTGGTTGTGTTATATCTAAATAAAATGCTGTTATTCCAATAAAAACAAATACAAAAATTACAACAGCTGCAACAGGGTAAAGTTTTTTATCTGATATTTTTTTCCCTGTTACTCCCTCTATCAAAGATAGCAAAACACGACCTCCATCTAAAGGTATCAAGGGAATTGCATTAAAAACGGCAAGAAAAACATTAACAAAAGCAAGTAAGCTGAAAAGATTTATATATCCATTATCAGCAATTTGACTTCCAGCCTGGGCAAGGCCTATTGGACTTAATGGTCTAGCTTCGTCTGGAACAATTTCTCCAGAGTAAGTACCCAATAGTGTTCTTATATTATCTGGACTAAGTAAAGTAAATATTCCATCTACCGCCGCAACAGTCATTTCAATTTCTAAAGTAGTAGTAAATAATGCTGCATCTAAAATTCCAACATCTGTTTGTTGTATTACTGGTGAGACACCAAGATAACCAATTTCTGAACCATTGATGTCACGCGTTTCTAAAATTGCAGAAGTGAGGTAAATACTGTTTCCCCGAAGATATTTAATACTGACTTCTTGACCCGGATTAACTTCTATAATCGAAACTAGTTGATCCCAAGTCTCAACATCTTGACCATTAAATTGAATAATTGTATCTCCAGGTCTTAGACCAGCAGATTGGGAGGGAGAAATATCTTGTTGATTGATTGAATCACCTATCGTCTCAATGTTCAAGGTTGGCTGTGTAACTCCATTTGTAATAAAAATCGCAAATATCATAATCCAGGCTGTTAAAAAATTAACAATTATCCCTGCAGAGGCAATAAAAAGTTTTGTCGTCCATTTTGAAGTATGAAACAATTCACTATCTTCATATCCTTCAACTTGCTCAGACTCATCCATGCCAGGTATCTTTACATATCCCCCGAATGGGATCCCTTTTAAACCATATTCTGTACCGTTTCGTTTAAAAGAAAATATTTTTGGACCAAAACCAACAAAAAACTCAGAAACAGCAACCTTAGAATATCTAGCAGCAAAATAATGGCCTGCTTCATGCATTACCACAAAAAAGGTAAGCATTAATATAGTCAATATCCCATTCATATACTTATTATCTCACTTAGAGATTTAAATAAAAAAATTGTAAAACAATTAAAAGGTAAGGAAAACTAATTAAATAAGAGTCAATTCTATCAAGTAAACCTCCATGCCCAGGAAATATAGTTCCAGAATCCTTAACATCAATTGATCGCTTAATCTTTGACATAAACAAATCACCAATAACTCCTAGAGAGATGAATACGATTGAAACTAAAAATGAAGAAAGATAACTTTTATCAAGATTGATTGCAATATTCAAAGTCATAAATAAAGTTCCAATAAATAAACCAGCTAAAAATCCTTCTAAAGTTTTATTTGGTGATATATTTTCAGCAAGTTTTCTAGAACCAATTCTTTTACCAATTTCATACGCAAAAATATCAGATGTTGCAATTGCAATTATTGAAAGATAAACAAAAATCAATTCTTGAGATTTTAAAAGCCAACCTATTGATGCTATTCCTATTGAAAACCATGAATGAAAAACCATAGCGCTTCCAAACTTTTCATAAATTGAAAAATTTGTATAAAAACCTAAATAAATTATCAATCCAAGTGGAAATATGAAGTATGGAATAAATATGTTTGATAATTCATAAAAATAAACAACTAATAATGGTGCGAGTGCTGAAAATAAAAGTAAAGGATATGGTATGAAAATACTATATTCAAATAGGTCAAACCATTCTTTAGCAGCGATGAATGCGACTAATACAAATAAGATAAAAGCACTTAGCTTAGATATAAAAAATAAGGAGAGAATTGCAAATAATATTACACCAGTAATGATTCGCTGATTTTTATTTTCATCATTAGCAGGCTCAACACTAGATACCTCATTATCCACCGGTAGCTCAACAACACCTGGCCAAAATGTTCCTTCTTCATCTGAAGAAAAAAAGAATTTAAACTTCGAGTAACTCATTTTCTTTTATTTTATAAAGTTCATCAATTTTCTGGACAAACTTATCTGTTAGATCTTGTATCTGAGCTTCATATCTTTTCAAATCATCAGCTGGTAAATCATCTTTTAACTTTGAAAGCTGGTCAATTCCTGTTCTTCTATGTGACCTGATAGAAACTTTTGTATCTTCTGCAGCCTTTGAAGCTACTTTAGTTAATTCTTTCCTTCTTTCCTCAGACAAAGCAGGTATAGGAATCCTTATAATATCTCCATCAGTTGCAGGATTTAATCCTATATCTGCATTTTGAATAGCTTTCTCAATCTCTTCAAATGAGTTTTTATCGAATGGTTGTACTACAAGCAGTCTAGGGTCTGGAACGCTTACAGATGCTAGTTGTTGAAGTGGTGTTTTTACACCATAATACTCGACCTGTATGCCAGTAACTAAACTTGGATTAGCTCTTCCAGTTCTAATTTTTCCAAACTCATCAATAAGATGCTCAATGGAGATCCCCATCTCTAGCTCAACTTCTGAAATGATATTATCTGCCATAATTACGAAATGATTGTTCCCATTTTTTCACCCTGTAAGACTTTAAAAATATTTCCATCCTTTGTGCCATCAAAGACTCTTATAGGCATGTTATTTTCCTCACATAATGTTATTGCAGTTAAGTCCATTACTGAAAGTTTATTATCTAATACTTCTTTGTATGTAAGTTGCTCATAAAGTTCAGCAGAAGAGTTTTTTTCAGGATCATCACTATAAACGCCATCAACTCGAGTTGATTTGAGAACTATTTCAGCTTCAATTTCTGCTGCTCTCAAAGATGCGGCTGTGTCAGTCGTAAAATAAGGATTACCTGTACCAGCTGCAAAAATAACAACCCTACCCTTTTCAAGGTGTCTAATTGCTCGCAATCTTATGTATGGCTCTGCAACAGAGGTCATTGTGATTGCAGATTGAACTCTAGTATTTGTTCCATTTTTATCTAGTGCATCCTTGAGGGCAATTGCGTTAATTACAGTAGCAAGCATACCCATATAATCAGCATTTGCTTGAGCCATGTTTTTCGCAGATTCGCTTACTCCTCTAAAAAAGTTTCCTCCGCCTACAACAATTCCAATTTGGACACCTGTTTCACTAGCTTTTGAAATTTCATCAGCAATTCTAGTTAATGTATTAGATTCAATACCAAAATTAGTATCTTGATCTGCAAATGATTCTCCAGAAAGTTTAAGTAAAACTCTGGACATGTTTTATTTGCCCACCTCTAGATGAGAAAATTTCTTAATGTAAATTCTTTCACCTAATTTACCTGACATTTCTTCAATCATTACCCCAACTTTTCCTTCATAAATTTCAGGGTTTACAAATATTTGTTCATTTAAAACAGTGTCACTGTAAAAGGATGAAATTTTACCTTCTACTATTTTTTCCATAACTTCTTTTGGCTTACCCTCGTTTTCAGATTGTTTTAAAATAATTTCTTTTTCTTCGTTAATTTTATCTTCTGGAACATCTTCTATATTTAGAAAACCAGGTCTCATTGCTGCAACATGCATAGCAATTTGTTTTGCAATATCTTTAAACTCTGGTGACTTCGCAACAAAATCTGTTTCACAAGCCAATTCAACTAAAACTCCAGCTACTGCTCTGTCTTGTTGAAAATGAATGTATTCACCAATTGTGCCTTGATTTGCTTCTCTATCAGATCTTTTTTTAGAATCAGCTAAGCCTTTTTCTCTCAAATACTTTACAGCAGCATCAAAATCGCCGTTTGTTTCTTTTAGCGCCTCTTTAGCATCCATCATGCCAGCACCTGTCATGTCTCTTAGCTTTTTTACGTCTGAAGCTGAAATACTCATTCTTGATTTTCTCCATCTTCTATTTCTTTTCTCTTTCCAAGACCTTTCAAGCAGGCATCAGCTATTGCAGTTGCTACAACCTCAATGGATCTAATAGCATCATCATTACCCGGAATAACAAAATCAACATTTTCTGGATCTACATTAGAATCCGCTAAACCGATAATAGGTATATCTAATTTGCTTGCTTCGGTTAATGCAGTAGTTTCATTTAACAAATCAACAATAAATATTGCCTCTGGCAATTTATTCATGTTTGCTATACCTCCGATAGATTTGGTTAATTTATCAATCTCTCTTCTGATTCGCAATCTCTCAGGCTTTGGATAAGCATTTATTTCACCAGAACTTTCCAAAGCGTTAAGTTCATTGAGATATACAACTCTTTTAATAATCGTTTTGAAGTTAGTTAACATACCTCCCAACCATCTGTGGTTTACATAGGGCATTTGAGCTCTCAATGCTTGTTCCTCAATAACTTTTTGTGCTTGAGGTTTTGTACCTACAAATAAGACCTTTCCGCTATTAGCTACAAGTTTCTGAACAAAATCCTGTGCTTTTTCAAGTGCCTCGTAAGTAATTCTTAAATCAAGTATATGAATTCCACTTTTATCACCATATATATATTTATCCATTTTTGGATTCCAACGTTGTGTTTGGTGACCGAAATGAACGCCTGCTTCGAGCAGGTCTTTCATTGTTGCTGACATATTTCTCCTTTGGTTGTTCATCCCATATTTCTTTGCTTTCGCGGTTTCCAAACTTTCGTTCACCAAGGAAACTTGCAAATATGGTGTCTATTTAAACTAAATGATAATCAAATAAAGGTTTTATTCAACCCCTTGGATGAGTTCTTTTGTATTTTTCTTGGAGCTTCTTTTTTGATACATGAGTATAAATCTGAGTTGTTCCTGGATCAGAATGTCCAAGTAATTCTTGAACAACACGTAAATCAGCTCCACCATCAAGAACATGAGTAGCAAACGTATGACGAATATTATGAGGGAAGGTGCCAGTAATTAAATTTACAACTCTTCTTACTTCCCTATCAGTAATTTGTTGTCCTCTTACACCTAAGAATATAAATTGATTGTCATTATCTTTTAAAAATTCTGCACGATTACTTTTTAACCAAAGTGAGATTATTTTATATGCTTGGTTTGTCATAGGTAGTATTCGTTCTTTTCTACCCTTTCCAATAACCCTCAAAGATCCATCATTTTTTACATCATTTATCTTCAAATTAATTAATTCGGAAACTCTTAAACCAGAGGAATAAAGTAATTCAATAATTGCTTTATTACGAACATCTTTGGCTGTAGATGTCGGCAATTTATCTATGAGATTATTTATATAATTTGATGTCAAAATATTAGGTAACTTTTTTTCTGTTTTAAGATTTTCAGACTTTCTAAATGTTTTTCCTTTATATTTATCAAGTTTTGAGGACCATAATAGAAAGTTATTTACTGAAGTTAGTTTTCGATTGATTGTAGATTTTGCAAGTTCAAGACTAAATAAATAATCGACAAAATCTTCATTATCAAATAAATTTTTTTGTGAATTTTTTAAATAATCAAAATATTGTTCTAGATCATTTTTGTATGCCGTGGTTGTATGATCTGAATAGTTTTTTACATTTTCAAGATAATTTATATATTTTTCTAGTAATTCTTTATTCTGTGTTTTCAAGCCTTCGTTCCAACCTTCTTTGTAAACCTGAAAGCAATAATGTAATTATTAAGTAGAGAACTGTAAGAACAAGATATGTTTCTGCAAATCTAAACGTACTACCAGAATATAAACGACCTCTATAAGTTAAATCTTCAACTGCTAAAACCGAAAGTAATGATGAGTCTTTCATCATTGATATGAAGTCATTACCCAATGCAGGAAGCATATTTCTAAAAGCTTGAGGTAACACAATAAATCTCATTACTTGTCTTTCAGACATTCCTAGGGACGCACCACCTTCTCTCTGACCAACAGGAACTGATTCAATACCTGCTCTGAATACTTCAGCAATGTATGCTCCATAAAATACCGACAAAGCAATTATTGCTCGAACTAACATTGGAACATTTCCATTATTAATATTTAAAAATTCAGCTACATCTACGACAACGACAAAAGCAATGGTAAATATTAAAATCAGTACAGGGACACCGCGAATAAATTCAATATAAGTTCTTGAAATAGTACTAGCAATTCTATTTTTGGATATACGACCAATTCCAGAAACCAAACCAAGAAAAATTGCAATCAAAAAAGATACAACAGTGGAAAGAAATGTAATTCTTAAACCGGGAAGAATAAAATAAAAAGCCTTGTTATATTCAGGATTTGTAAAAATTGTAAACATCATCCAGAAAATGATTGATGCAAGTATTAATATCCACCAGTTTTCCGGTTTAAATAAGTTCTTTATTTTCATTTCTTACCATATTAAAGCAATAGGCACGGACTTCCGTGCCTATTACAAATTTAAATTATGTTTAATTTAAAGGTTAAACTTCACAGCCATCTGGACGATATTCTTCTGGAATGTTTTCATCACATTCTGCAATATCATCATAGGTTACTGAGAAATCTGGTGAGAAAAACTTATTATTTATCTCTTTAAGTTTTCCGTTAGCTTCCATTTCAGCCAAACCTTGATTTATGACATCTACTAATGGACTTCCATTAGGAAATGCGAAACCAAGCTGTTCGGATGTTAGATCTTCACCAACTAATTTAACCTGATCTTTATTAGCTCCCATATACCCAAGACCAGCAGTTTCATCAATTATTGATGCATCTGCGTCTCCTGAAATGACAGCTTGAATAGCAAAGTTGAAGTCATCAAAAGCCTGAACTTTATCCTCACCAAGTGCTGAAACAGCAAATTCATAGTTTGTTGTTCCTTTTTGAGTAGCAACTGTATAGTCACCATCTATAAGATCTTGGAGACTTGTAATTTCAGTATTACCTGAAGCTACAAGGACTCTTTGAGCTAAATTAATATAACCGTTTGAAAAATCAACAATTTCATCTCTCTCTTCAGTTATAGTTATTCCATCACCTGCGATCATAAACTGACCGTCAGCTGTAGCTTGAATCATTCCGTCCCAAGCTGTTGGAACATAAACAGGTGTAAAGTTCATTAATTCACCCATATAGTTAAATACATCATAATCCCAACCCATTGCTTCGCCAGTTTCAGCGTCAATGTAGTTGAACGGTAAGTATGCATTTTCTACGGCAAATGTGAACTCACATCCGTCAAGATCTGGTAAACCATTTTCACCAGTTGTAATTTCTACTTCATCACAAGGAACTGCCGCACTAGAACATGCGGTTGCAACCATTGCTAAAGCAAAAAATAAAATTAATGTCTTTTTACTTTTCAAGTTATAGACCTCCATTTATATAAAATTATTATTGCATATCTATTCATTAATTTGAATAAATATTAATTTAATTTATTCATCTAATGTATTTTTATATTCTGGTTGTCTTTTTTCTACAAATGCAGACATGCCTTCCATTACATCAGAATGTACAAATCTGCTATTTTGATTGTCAGTTTCATTACTTAATGACTCATCAAAGTTTGTGTTTAAACCTTTTCTTATTTGATCTTTTATCATGCAGATAGATATAAAACTTTGCTTGTCGAGAAGGCCAACTAAATTATCTAATTCACTATCTAGATCTGGTTTCTCTACTAGTTTGTAAAGAACTCCATAATCATTTAGTGTATTACCGTTTATTTCAGTAGCAGTCATCATAAGCTCCTTGGCTTTCTGAACTCCAATTATTCTTGGTAGTATCCACGAACCACTAAAGTCTACAACTAGCCCTCTTCTTGCAAAGACTTCTATAAATCTTGTTTCAGGTGTAGCAATAATGAAATCACTAAGCAAGATCATGTTTGAAGCAGCACCTGCGCAAACACCATCTACAACAGCGATCACTGGTTTTTTACATTCCCATAACATCTTTGATGCTTCGGATACATCTTCCATAGATGCATTTAAATTTTCAGCTAATTGAGCACCGGAGGAGAAATTGTCATTAACTCTGTTTAAAACTAAATATTTTGAGTCACTTTTTTCAAATTCTTTAATTTTCTCTTTTAATTCTTTCCAATCATCAGCAGATATAGAATTAGAAGTTTTTGGACTATTAAAAGAAATAACCAAGCAGTTATTTGTTTCGTTACTTTCTAAAACCATAATATAAATATTAATCAGTTTTTATATAGAATGTAGACATGGGTTTTGATCCGAATAAACCATATAAAGCTAACAAAGTAGATTATGCAAATATCATATTTGCGTTAATCATCACCCTGGCGGTTGTTGCATGGGCCCTAAGTTAAAAGAAAGTCTATGGATATCACAAACTCCATATTTTTGAATCATATTTAAATGTTCTCTTGTTCCGTAACCTTTATTTTTTTCAAAAAAATATTGAGGATATTTTGATCCAAAATCTACCATTAAATTATCTCTATAGACCTTTGCAATAATACTTGCCAATGCAATGGAGTAACTATTATCTTCTCCCCTAACCAGAGAAATGGAACCAAATTTGTCAATTTTGAAATGATCAACATAGACTTTATCTGATTTCTGATACAACTTATTGATGGAATTTAACAACACTTCTTTGTTTGAGACAGATATGCCATTTTTGTCAATATGTAAATTTGAACATTCTGAAATAGAATATTCGATTCTATTATCTTTTACCCTTTCATAAATTTCTTCTCTTTTTTTCGGAGATAATTTTTTAGAATCTTTTACATCACTTAATAAATCTAAATGTTGAAATTCAAGCTTTACGGCAGCTCCAACAATAGGCCCAGCTAACGAACCACGACCAACTTCGTCAGCGCCGATAATTCTTTGATTTAGATTTTTGGCCCAATTTTGATCTTCAATCATTTAAATTCTTGAATTCACTAAAAGGATATATTTTAAAATAGGCTTTACCAATTATTCTATCGCTTGAGATAGGACCAAACATTCTCGAATCGAAACTGTTCTCTCTGTTATCTCCTACAAGAAAATATTCATTATCAGATAATTTAATCTCAAATATATCTCCGTTGTTTGTATTTACGTTTTTGATTTCTAACTCAATGTCATTAACGAAAATTGATCCATTACTTTCTAAATTTATCTGATCACCAGGTGTACCTACTATTCGCTTAATATATACTGTGGCTTGATCATTAACTTCATTTTGAGTAATTAGATTCCATATTTTTAAATTACTAACCAAAAGGTCAGTGCTTAATGGAATTGAGGACTGTGGAGCGTAAAATACGACAATATCACCCAAATTATATTCGTAATTAATAATCTCATCTTTTACAACTAAAACTCTATCGTCAATATTTATATTGGGGAACATTGACAAGCTTGGAATGAAATATATTTGAAATAAGAATGTTCTTAAAACAGTAGCAAGTACAAAGGCAGCTAATATAGTTGTAAAATTTTTAAGAAATTTAATAATAATTTTATTTTACTTTAGGTAGTTCTGTCTTCTTTGATTTTTGCAGATTTTCCGATTCTATCTCTTAGATAATAAAGTTTTGATCTTCTTACTTTACCTTTACGAGTAACCTCTATTGAATCAATAATTGGTGCATGTATTGGAAATATTCTTTCAACACCAACTCCAAAAGAAAGTTTACGGACTGTTATCGTTTTGTTTACAGTAACACCTTTTAAAGAGATAACAACACCCTCGTAGGTTTGAATTCTCTCTCTATTGCCCTCAGAAACTTTGACATTAACTTTTACAGTATCACCAGCTTTAATATCAGGTAAATCTTTTTTTAGTTGATTGTTTTCAATTTCTTGTATTAAATTCATGTTCCCTCAGATTGAAATTATAGATATAAAAAGAGTTTAAATGTCTTTTAAATTATTCTTTTTCCATTCTTCAATTCTTTTATGATCGCCAGATAGCAAAACTTCAGGAACATTAAGTTTTTCATAAATTTCGGGTCTTGTATACACAGGAAAATCAGATTTGTTGTTTATAAATGATTCATTTGTTAGAGATTCTGAATTCCCAAGAATTCCTGGAATTTTTCTTACTAGAGCTTCAATTAAAAACATCGCAGGAATCTCTCCGCCAGAAACAACCGTCTGTCCGATCGCAATTTCATAATCGCTGTGCATTTCGATTATTCTTTGATCAAAGCCTTCATATCTTCCACAAATAATATTCGCTGATTCATATCCATGAAGATCTTGTATCAAATCTTCATTTAATTGTTGTCCGCTTGGTGTTAAGAAGATGTTGATATCTTTCTTTGATTCCTTAATTGCATTATCTAAAGGCTCAACCATTAATACCATACCTGGTCCTCCACCGTATGGAGCGTCATCCACTTGTTTATAAGAACCAATGCCATAGTCTCTTAAATTAGTGCTGCTAAATTCAAATAATTTTTCTTCAATACCATGGGAAAGAACGCCAACATTAATCCAATTTTGAAATATCTCAGGGAATAAAGTAATAACGTTAAAGTTTGATAACATTCTCTAAATTTGAAATTGCAGACAAGCTCTTTTTTTCTGTATAAAGAGTATTTCTTAAAAAAGGCTTCTTATTACTTTTCTCAATAAGTTCAACAAATTCTATATCAGTTGTGTGCTGACCGTGATCAGCACCTGAAGCTCTACTAATATTTTCATTGATTAGTGTTCCACCAAGGTCATTTACACCTGCATGAAGTAGTTTTGAAGCACCATCGTGTCCCAGTTTTACCCAACTTGCCTGAATATTATCGATTAAACCGTAAAAATAAATTCTTGCAAGAGCATGGATTAAAGTTACTTCATCCCAAGTAGGTCCTGGCATGCTTTTTCCTTGAAGAAAAATTGGCGAACCCATGTGAACAAAAGGCAATGGAACTATTTCAGTAAAGCCCATTGTTCTCTTTTGAATTCTTTTAATTAAATCAAAATGATTGACCCAAGATTTTACATCATCAATGTGACCAAACATAATTGTTGCAGTAGATTTAATTTCTAAAGAATGGGCCACTTCCATAACATATCCCCATTGTTCAGATGTAATTTTATCTGGACATAAGTATTTTCTTATTCTGTTATCAAGTATTTCAGCTGCTGTCCCTGGTAGTGTATTTAATCCTGCATCCTTAAGTAGAGTTAGGTAATCTTCGACACTTAAATTTATAGTCTCAGCACCCTGCCAAATTTCTAAAGGAGTAAATCCATGTATATGTAAATCAGGTACTTCTTTTTTAATCTGTTTTACAAGTTCTAAATAAAATTTACCCGTGTACTCAGGATGAATACCCCCTTGCAAGCATACTTCAGAAGCTCCGTCTTTAAATGCTTCGACACTTCGTTTCACAACTTCTTGTGGCTCTAAATTGTATGGTTTTTCTTTGAGGTTAAGACTTTTTGGTCCTTTTGAGAATCCACAAAAGCCACACTTAAAATAGCATTGGTTTGTGTAGTTAATATTACGATTTTTAACAAAAGTTACATCATCTTTATTAATTGATCGATTTAAATTATCTGCAACTTCTGCGATTTTGTTTATGTACTTACCAGACGTTTTAAAAAGTTCTTCTAATTCATCATTACTAATCTCATTTCCTTCTTGAGCTTTAGATAAGATTTTTTCAAAATTAGTTGATTTGAAGGAAGATGAAACGTTATATGTTAATCCATTTAGTTTAGGAATTTCCTTTCCAGAGCCTGGAGACCAATTTGTAGGAAATCGTTTATACCCTCTTACATCTCGTAATTGTAAAAAATTAGTAAATTGAATTTTTGATAGTAATTTTCGAGCTTTATTTACATCAACAAGAGAAAATAGTGTTCTCTCGAATAATTCAAAGTTTGAATTATTTTTTAATTCTTTTATCTCTTTATAACTCCAGTCTCTTAGCCAGAGATCTTGCACTCCTTTTGCCATAGATTCCTTTGCCTCCTCTATGGAGTTAACATATTTTGATATTTTAAAATTAAGTGAAGGTTGAATACTCTTTAGAAATTTTATGTTTTCTAAATCTGTTAGAAGTACAAAGGATGGATTTAATCGTGTAATTGCTTCAATATCATTTTCTAAATTATTAGAGGATCTATAAACTATCCTATGGGAATCAACATCTTCAAATTCTTTCCAATTTTTGTAAGTTACAAACCATTGAAATGATTCATCAAGTTTGGTGTCTGAAATTGTTTGAAAATCTTTTTTATGTATTTTTTCAAGATCAACTGGTTTGTCTATGTAAAAAGATGAAGTTCCCTCTTTTTTTCTTGAATTTAAATAAATTTCATTATCTGAATCACACGGACGAATCCTCAGAAAAGATATGTTATTTTGTAAATTCATGTTCTTTTGGGTATCCATTTTCATTAACTACACTACTTACTTTTTCATAAATACTTGGGCTTAACCAGTCTTTATTTATATACGAAGGATAGACAGGTAAACGAGGGATAAGATTTTGATCTGTTTTTTTAATTACACTTTTAAGTTCGATGAGATTTGGCCAATTATGATCTGGATTAACCCAATCAATTGTTTTTGGAGATATTCCTCCAAGATCATTTATTCCAGATTTTAAAAATAATTCAATATTGCTTGCTAAATTTGGAGGTATTTGTAAAGAAATGTGATTTGGCAAAAATAATCGTGTTGTTGCAATAATTCTCATAAATAGGTCGTTTACAATTTCTGAATGATTCTTCATTAATGTATTTTGCTTGGCTCTGAAATTTTGAAGTATCACTTCCTGTATGGATGTATTAACTTCGCAGGTTTTAATAAGTTGATATATGTCTTGAATGATTTCATTTTTAGTATCAGTAATTCCTAACAATAGACCAGTGGTCATTGGATATTTTTCACTCATTGCATTTTCAAGAGTTTCTAATCTTAAGTTTATATCTTTAGTTTTTGCCCCATAATGTGCTTTACCTTTTTGAGATAAGTTTTTTGAAAAGGATTCAAGCATTAAGCCCCCAGATGGTGAATGTTGCCTGTATTCTTTAATTTCCTTTCTTGACATTAAACCAGGATTAATATGGGGAAATAAATGGTATTTCTCATTTACTCTTTTTGCATTTTCAATCAAGTAATCAAAAGTTGTACTAAAACCTAATCGTTCTAGCTCCTCTTTTGCAAAAGACCATTTAACTTCTGGTTTATCCCCGAGTGTAAAAAGAGCTTCAAAACATCCTGATTTTTCTCCCACATTTGCTATCGCATCAACTTCTTCAAATGTAAGATAGGTACCTCCATCTTTGGGTGTTTTTACAAAAGTGCAATAAGCACAAGCGTCCTGACATAATGTTGTTAAAGGGATAAATACTTTAGGACTATAAGTAATTGTTTTACCAAAATTTTGAACTTTTATATCATAGGCCTTATCAAGTAACTCTGAAGTTGGAATGTTTCCAAAAATATAATTTTCAATTTTTTTATCTAAAGTAGACATAATTTTCAACAATTCGATAATATTATGATTTGATTGTACCAATATTTTTGTAAAAAAACAGAAGTGAGGAATGGCAGTTGGTTAACGTATCTTTAGTTGGTTTCGGAAGAGTTGGAAGAGACATCTTTAGACAAACTCTTGAAGAAGACAATATAAATATCGTATCTGTATCTGATACTGCAGATAAAGATAATTTAATTTACTTACTTAAATACGATTCAATTTATGGAAAATTGCGTCATGAAGTAAATATCTCTGATGACACAATAACGGTTAATGGAAAAGAAACTATCTTTAATTCTTGGAAAAATGCAGATGAATCTGATTGGACGAGTCTAAATACAGACATTGTCATATTAGCTACTGGTAAACCTCAAAATTTAGATGAAGCTCAAAGTCATATCTCTAAAGGTGCAAAGAAAGTATTTATAGCTTCAACTCCAGTTGATTTTTCAAATATTCCATTGCTCGTGTCTGGATGTAACGATGAATCTATCAGTTTGGAATCAGACATTATTTCTTTTGGCTCAAATACTGCAAATGCGGTTGGTCCCATTCTTAAAGTTATTGAGTCTGAGTATGGAATTAATGAAGTATTTTTAACAACGGTTCATGGATATTCAAATTCGAATCGTCTTGCTGATGTTGCGGGTGCTGGATTTAGAAAAAATCGAGCAGCTGGAGAAAATATCATTCCATCAGTTACTAATTCATCAAAAGTTATTGAGAGTGCATTACCAATGCTTAAAGATAAAATAGCTTCGTTTTCAATGACAGTACCCGTTCCAGATGGAAGTACGATCGATTTGACTTTGAATTTAAAAACTAAAACTTCTAAGGATGAGGTAAATAGTTACCTTGAGAAAGTAACCTCAGATAATTCGTTGAAAAATATTATTGGATTTACATATGATCCAATAGTTTCTTCAGATGTGGTTGGAAATTCTCTTTCTGGGTTAATTGATGGATTATCAACTATGTGTATTGATGAAGATAAATTAAAACTAATCATTTGGTTTGATAATGGATGGGGTTATGCCTCAAGAATCATTGAAGCCGTGAAATCATCGGAGGTACAATTTGAATAATATTGGAATAAATGGCTTTGGAAGAATAGGTAGGTCTATTTTAAGAATAATTGTTGAATCAAATTCAGATTTAAATGTAATTGCAATTAATGACCTAGGTGATAAGGAAACATTATCATATTTATTTAAACATGATTCAATAATGGGAATTTTAAACATGAATGTTGAATTAGAAGATGATTCCTTAATTGTTGGAGACAGAAAAATTAAATTAATATCCCACAGTGATCCTGGAGAGATTCCTTGGAGTGATTTAGGTGTTGATTTGGTCGTAGAATCAACTGGCTTTTTTAGAGATAAAGAGTCGTTAGATAAACATATCTCCTCAGGTGCAAAAAAAGTTGTCCTAACAGTACCCCCTAAAGATGAAATAGATGCAACAATAGTTTTAGGTGTAAACGACAATTCCTTAAATCCAGACGATAAGTTGATTTCTAATGCATCTTGTACGACTAATTGTTTAGCTCCAATAGCAAAGGTATTAAATGACAACTTTAAAATTAAATCAGGATTGATGACAACCGTTCATGCTTATACAAATGATCAAGCGTTAGCAGAGACAACTCACAGTGATTTTAGAAGAGGAAGGAATGCAACACAAAATATAATTCCAACATCTACTGGTGCTGCAAAGGCTGTTGGTATGGTTCTTCCTGAATTAAATGGAAAACTTGATGGAATGGCAATGAGAGTTCCTGTCCCGAATGGTAGTGTTGTAGACCTTGTTGTTGAGGTAGAGAAAGAAGTAACTATTGATGACATAAATAATGCAGTAAAAAAAGCCTCTGAAAATGAACTTAAAGGAATTTTAGATTACTCAGATATTCCACTTGTTTCTACAGATATTCTCAAGAATCCTCATTCAAGTATTTATGATGCTTCATCAACACAAATACTAAATAACAACCATATCAAAGTAGTTTGCTGGTATGACAACGAATGGGGTTATTCAAATCGTGTTGTAGATTTACTTGAAAAATTATCAAAAGATGAATGATAAATTGCCTGAGGCACCAAAAGCAGCTGGCAACTATGTAACAGTGAAAAAAATTGGTGACTTTATATATACTTCAGGACATGTTCCGATAACTGACGAAAAGAAAATTATAGGCAAAATCCCTAATGAAATTTCTATAGAAGAAGGGTATGATGCAGCATCATTATGTGCGGAACTTACTATTGCTTCACTTTTAACAATTTCAGATATAAAAAAATTGATTCCTGTAAATGTTTTAGGATTTGTAAATTCTTCATCGGACTTTACAGATCAACCAAAAGTATTAAATGGGTTTACTGATAAATTAGATGAGTTCTTTTCGGAAAAACCAACAAGGTCTGCGGTGGGAGTTTCAAGTTTGCCACTTAATGTCTGTGTTGAAGTTCAATCTGTATTTTATATAAATGAATAATTTTATAGTAGGAATTAGTACAGGGAATAAAGATGTAAAAATGTCTGCCGGTGAAATAGAATGCTCAGTTTTAAATTTTGATTTTATAAAACAATGTAACAATCATGGAGCACAAGTTAATATTATTCCGCAACAAAATAGGGAATCAATTAATTTATCTGGTATAAACGCGCTCATAGTTACTGGTGGAGGTGATATAAATCCAAAAATGTATGACCAAAACCAAGATGATACTGTAGAAAGAGTGGATGATTTACGTGATTCAACAGAATTTAACCTACTGAAAGAAGCAGAGAATAAAAATATTAGAACATTGGCTATATGTAGAGGCCATCAACTATTAAATGTTTACAAGGGTGGAACACTACATCAAGATCTAAAAAAAAGTGGTTTTAATGAAATTGAACATCAAAAACCTTATGATGACGCGAGAAGATATGTTCATAGAATAAACATTGAAAAAGAAACAAAATTAGAAGGAATTGTCCAAGAAAACAATATTGAAGTTAATAGTATTCATCATCAAGGTATCGATAAATTAGGTGATGATTTAATTATTTCTGCAAGATCTGAGGATGATGTTATCGAAGGAATTGAAATAACAAATGGCTGGGACGCAATTGGGATACAGTGGCATCCTGAATATTTAGATGATGAACCAACAAGTAATATATATGACTGGTTAATTAACAGTTAGATAAAGAGTATCGTCTTTATAAAAAAAATTATCTTTATCATAAGATACAACAAATACCTCATCTTTTTTTTGAACATTACAAAGAATTAATTTTGACGAATAAAAGTAATCTAATATTATTACTTCATCTGATAATTCATAATTAATAAAAAATCCTGGCCATGGTAAGAGTTCTTTATTTTTTAAAGATCTGTACTTATCACTTATGTAGACATCAAAGTTTCTATTATTTTCAGCTTCGTCAATTGAGTTGATATGTTTAAATTTAATTAAATTTCTATCTTTAAGGTGTGATTTAAAGTCTTCGATTTGATAGGAATGATTATCTACAACGACGGAAACATCATTCATATTTATATCTCTAAAATATTTGTCAATATTTATATACTGATATCCTTGAAGACCGTGAGGTTTACCTAATTTTCCGATTAAATATGAACTATTTTCAGTCAATAAATTCAACAGTTGATTGAAGACCCTCTTCGTCTGCAGCAGCTTGAGCTACAGTTCTGATTGCTCGGGCAACTCTTCCACGTTTTCCAATGACTCTTCCCATGTCACTTGGAGCAGTTCTTACTTCAATGGCAACATTCTCATCATCAGAAGATGAGATATCTACTTTTACAGATTTTTCATCTTCTACAATTTGTGAAATTATATATTCAACAACATTTCTGACAATTTTTCCAGTATCACTCATTCTTCTTCACCTTTATTTCCTTCATCAGCGGATTCTTCATTAGTGTCTTCAGCTTGATCTTCATTTTTCTTGTTGTGTGCTTTTGAGCTGCTTTTTATTTTTGGTTCAGGAGGTGTAGGGATAGATACAACTTCACCCTTTGAGGATCTCCACTGGGCCCATGCTCCCGATATCTCCAATATCTTCTGTGCTCTTTCTGAAGGTTGAGCACCTTTTTCTAACCATGACACAGCTTTCTCAACATCAATTTCAACTGATGAGGGATTATCTTGTGGATTATAAAATCCGAGATCTTCTATGAATTTTCCATCTCTCGGAGACCTTGAATCAGCAACAATAACTCTAAAAGTTCTATTCTTTTTTTTACCTCTTTGGGCTAGCCTTATTTTTACTGGCATTTAAATCCTTATCTATTAGCAATTAACTATATTAGTTAATATTTAACTTAATGACTTATGAATTATATTTACTATAAATAATTAGTGCTAGTAAAGATAAATTATTTAATGTACCCTAAGAAATATGGAATTAATAGAAATTTCACATCCTCTTAAAGATCATTACCTAACTAATTTAAGAGACAAAAATACAGATTTTGATACATTTCGAGATTCTGCATCAAAACTATCTTATTTTTTAGTTGTTGAGGCTACAAAACATCTCACTACCCTTTCAAAAGAAATAGATACACCACTTACAAAGACTAAAGGTGTACAAATCGAAAATAATTCGGTTGCGATTTCTGTTTTAAGAGCTGGTCTTGGACTCATGGATGGCGTGCAACAATTAATTCCAAATATCTCATTTGGTTATATCGGAGTTCAAAGAAATGAAGAAACAGCTCAACCAGAAAATTATTATGAAAAGCTTCCTGATTTAGTTGATAAAAATGTATTTATCTTAGAGCCAATGTTAGCAACTGGAGGTTCATTATCGTTCGCCATTGAAACTGTAAAAAAATATAACCCGAAAAATATACATGCCTTAACAGTAATCTCAGCGCCAGAAGGCATAAACAAAATCAAGGAAAACCATCCTGACATTACGCTAGTAACTGCTTCAATAGATGAAAAATTAGATGATAACTGGTACATTGTTCCTGGTCTTGGGGACATGGGCGATAGGCTATTTGGAACAACTTAAAAGTAATGTCTAAATGCATTTTGATTGTAATAGATTCCCTAGGTGTTGGTGAAGCTCCAGATGCTGAAAATTATGGTGACATAGGTGCAAATACTTTTGGTAATGTAGCACAAGCAAATGGGCAGCTTAATCTACCTACTTTTGAAAAGCTTGGTTTTGGTGCAATTACAAATATAAACGGACTCAAAGATGAGGTTACTTGCTCTATAGTAGGAAAACTTGCAGAGTCATCAAAAGGAAACGATTCAACCACTGGACATTGGGAAATCGGTGGATTAATAACACAAAGAGATTTTTCAGTTTTTCCAAAGGGTTTTCCAGGCGAACTAATTGATAAAATATCTTCAGAAACAGGACACGAATTTATAGGCAATTATCATGCGTCTGGAACAGAAATAATAAATGAACTTGGTGAAGAACATCTAAGTAGTGGTAAATTAATTCTTTACACGTCAGGTGATTCAGTTTTTCAAATAGCCGCTCATGAAAAAATTCTCTCAGTAAATGATCTTTACAAAATTTGTAAAATATCAAGAGAATATTGCAACGAATACAATATTGGCAGAGTAATCGCTAGACCATTTATTGGTGATAAAGGAAAATTTCAAAGAACTTACGATAGAAAAGATTTTGGAATTACACCCCCAGGAGAAACTATTCTTAGCCAATTATTTAAAAACGGGAAGAATTCTTTGGGAATTGGAAAAATTTCTGATTTATTTGGTGATGAGTTTCTCAGTAATTCAATTCACACAGAAGGTGATAAAAATGGATTGGAAATATTGATTAGTGAATATGAAGACAACCGTTATGATTTTTATTTTATTAACTTAGTTGACCTAGACATGCTGTACGGTCACAGAGAGGATCCAGCAGGTTATTATGATGGTTTAAAAATTATTGATAATGGCTTAGATAAGCTAATCAGTGTTTTAAATGATGACGATATAATTATTATTACTGGTGATCATGGTACTGACCCAACTGATGGTAAGACTGATCACTCTAGAGAATATGTACCATTTATTATTTACAAAAATAACCTAAAACCTAAATATATTGGTGAAGGTGATACTTTTTCAGATATTGCTGCAACTATTTCAGATATTTATGAAATCGAAAATATATTTCCAGGTAAAAGCAGTGCCAATCATTTATCATGACTGATAGGGACAGAATGCTAGATAAAATTAATGAAGCAAGTAATTATTTAAAGGAAAACTTTAATGCAGAGGTTTCTTCTGCAATTATTTTAGGCTCAGGTATGGGAGGCTTTGAGAATAGCTTTAATCCTATTGCAACTTTTGATTATTCGGAAATACCAAACTTCATAAAACCAGCTGTACAGGGGCATACTGGTACTTTAACCTTTGTTGAAGTTGAAGGTAAAATTACCGCAATATTATCTGGTAGGGCACATTATTACGAGGGCTATGATATTCATGACCTTGTATTACCCACTAGAGTCTTAGCTACGTTAGGAATTAAAAACCTAATTGTAACTAATGCTGCTGGTGGCATAAACGAAAATTACTCGCCAGGAGACATAGTTGCAATTAAAGATCATATAAATTTAACGGGCAATAACCCATTAATAGGTAAAAATTTAGATGAATTTGGTCCAAGATTTCCTGATATGTCAGAAGTTTACTGCTTAAAGTTTAGAAATTTAGCAAAAGAAGTTTCTAAAGAATATTTTGAATACAAGGAAGGTGTTTACGCTTGGTTTACAGGACCAACTTATGAAACTCCTTCAGAAGTAAATTTTGCAAAAACTATTGGTGCTGATTTGGTTGGAATGTCCACAGTTCCAGAAGCAATAGTGGCGAAGCATTCTGGAATTGATGTAACTGCATTTTCATTGGTTACAAACTTAGCAGCTGGTATTTCTGATTCACCATTATCACATGAAGAAGTGATAGAAATTGCTGACAAAACATCAAAAACATTTCAAAATTTTATGAAAAGTTTTTTAGGTCAAATTAATTTAGCTATTTAAATTTGTAATATTAAAATAGAAGACATGAAAATAGCAGTCTGTGCAAAACAAATTCCTGATCCAGCTTTAGATATTACATATTCGGAAGGTCTTGTAAGTAGGCCAGATGAACAAGTTTTAGATGATACAGACAGATACGGAATAGAAGTCGCGTTACAGTTAAAAGAAAAATTTGATGCAGAAGTAACTGTCATTTCTATGGGGAAAATGGGTACAGAAAAAGGAATACAGCAAGCTTTACAAATGGGCCCAGACAAAGCTCTTGTTTTAGAGGATGATTCTCTTTCTGGATCAAATTCATTGATGACAGCAAATGTCTTAAGTGAACTTTCCAAAAAAGTTGGAGCTGATATTACAATTTTTGGTACTGAATCAACAGATGGATATTCAGGTGTTATCCCTCAACAAGTATCAAGAATGCTTGGCCTGCCTTGTATCTCCTATATAAAAGCAGTAGAGATAGCTGATACTGTTTCTCTTACCAGGCAGACTTCTACAGGTTCTGAAAAAGTTCAAATGCCTTCAAATTGTGTACTATCTGTTACAGCTGGAGGTGTAGAGCCAAGATATCCAAACTTTAAAGACATCATGGCGGCAAAATCTAAACCAGTTGAAAAAATATCTCTAAGTGATATAGAATTTAGTGCTGTTCAGAATATAGAATTTATAGACATTAAAGATGTCTCAACAACAAAACAAGGTGAAAAAATAGTAGATGAGGGCGATGGCTTTCAAGTAATAATTGACAAACTTAAGGAATTAAAAGCTATATGAAAACATTAATTATTGGTGAAGTTGTAGAAGGTAAGCTTTCAAGTGGAGCTTTGGAAATAATTGCAAAATCAAAAGAACTAGGACTAGAGTTCGAAGTTGCAACAGTGGGAACAGTGGATTCACCAAATATAGGGTCTGATAGTTTCAAAAATACATATTTAAAATGCAATGAAAGCCAGCTAAGTCTCGGATCAGTTGCAAATACTCTAAAAACAATGGTGGATGAACAATCAATTTCACTTGTTATGGCTCCATCAACGTATGTTGGTAGAGATTTAATTGCATTCTTGTCTGTAGATTTTGACTCTAGTCAAGTGTCAAATGTTATCAATTTCTCCGTTGATGGTGAAAATGTCATAACTTCTAATTCAATAAATGGTGGAGAAAGTGAATATAATTCAAAAATTACTTCTGATAAAAAGCTTCTTTTAATTAGACCTAAATCTTTTGAAGAAGTTCAAATTGAACTAAATAGTACAAATTATGAAACAGTTGAAATAAATTCTGAAGAGCCAGAGGTATTTGATATATTTATTGAAGAGAAATCTGGACCACAGTTAGAGGATTCAAAAATAGTTGTGTCTGCTGGTCGAGGAATGGTTGATAGTTCAAACTTGTCTTTAGTAGAAGATCTTGCAAGTAAACTTAACGCTGCAATTGGAGGCACAAGGGCCATAGTTGATGCAGGTTGGATGCCTTATTCACAGCAAGTTGGTCAAACTGGTAAAACTGTCAAACCTGATGTTTATATTGCATTAGGTATTTCAGGAGCTACCCAACATCAAGTTGGAATGAAAGATTCAAAATATATTATTGCAATAAATAAAGATGAAGAAGCTCCTATATTCCAAATTGCTGATCTTGGATTGGTTGCTGATACTTTATCTATAGTTCCAAAAATTACTGAAAATTTATAATCTAAAACTTAAAGTCAAAAGGTAATACCTCTTCAAACTTATATTTTTGAAAGTCGTTATCATTTACGACGATTACATGTTCAGTATTGAATTCTGACATCCTTTGTCTTGAAATTCCACAGGGAAATATTGCTGTCTCGCTTTTTGCATCAATACATGCAACTGCAATTGTATCAATCTTTGTCTCACCTTCTGAAATAGCTTTTAAGATTGCTACATCTTCACCACATACTGTTGCAGGATATGAAGCATTTTCAATATTACAACCTGTATATATGTTTCCAGAGTCAGTTATTAAAGCCGCGCCTACCCGAAAATTAGAATATGGTGCATAGGCTTTTTTAGCGATCTCTTTTGCTAAGTCTGCTAATTTTTGATCGTTAGAAGACAATTACTCCCCTTTCGTAATTAAAGTTTCAAAATCTTTTTTAGTTTTTGTAAATACTCTTGAGCCAGATCCTGGTTGCATAGTTACTCCATAAAGAACATCACCTGCCTGCATAGTTTGTTGCTGATGAGTGACAATTAAAAACTGTGCATCTTCCTTTACGAACTCAAGTAAATTTAGCATTCTATGTAAATTAGCGTCATCTAGAGCAGCTTCAACCTCATCTAGTATGTAAAAAGGACTTGGGAAAGATTTAAATACAGAGAATAAAAATGCAATTGCAGCTAATGATCGTTCTCCTCCAGAAAGTAAACTCAATTTTTTCACTTTCTTACCTCTAGGTTGCACACTTATTTCGATGCCTGATTCAAGTAAGTTATCAGGATTTGTCAATGTTAAAGATCCCTTACCACCTGGGAAGAGCTTTTCAAAAACTTCTTCAAAATTTACAGAAATAGTGTTGAATGAGTTCTCAATTCTAAATTTAATTTCTTCTTCGATTTCGCTTATATATTTTAAAAGTTCTTTTTTAGTTGTATTCAATTCCTCTATGTTTGTTGATATATCTTCATATCTAGTGTTTAAAGATTCAAAATCTTCGGAAGCTAAGTAATTGACAGTACCAAGTTCGTCCAGTTGTTTTTCAGTTTTTGAAATAATATTATCAATATCATTTATTGACTCATTTCCAGTTTCATAATCATCGATCTGATCAATACTTAATCCACTTATGTTTGTTAGATTTGAGTAATAAAGAGCTCTTTGTGACATATATTCTGATTCTTTAACCATTAAGTCACTTTTTTTATCTTTGTAATTAAATAAACTATTTGAAACATCTTCAAGATTTTCTTCAATTTCATTTATTTGCTCATCATTGTCACTATAATTTTCATCTAGTTTTTGATTTCTCTCTGATAAATTTGAAGAGAGTTCATTTAGAATCTTATAAGCTTGTGAAGCTTTTGAATTTATAGCTTCATAATTATTTATCTCCTCAGAATTATCATTTGAATTTAATTCTTTGACCTTGTTAGAAAGGTTTTTATTTTCATCTGTAAGATATTTAATCTTTTCAGAAGATGAAATAAGTTGTTCATTTATTGATGAAGTTTCATTTTCTAAATATTCCTTTTCGGTAAGTAATGATTCCTCCCTCTCTTTTAAAGTCTGTTTAAATTTATCAGAATTGCTATATTCACTAATTAAAGAAAGTTTCTCATCAAGACTTTTTTGTATTTCATTTTTATTAAGTAATGCATTTTCATTTTGAATACTCAAATCTGTAATCTCTCTATGTAACAAACTATCTGTATGAATCTTTACTTTATTAAAGGATCTAGAATTTATTTTTTTTCTATTAAGGAATTTATCATGCTTCATTAGGTGTTTATTAATAATTTTTTTATCTTTGATCCAATTATTTAAATTGTCTGTAGATTTATCAAGTATGTCAGTTTTTGATGATAGATCATTCTTTAAGAACTTAATCTCATTTTTAAGTAAAGCTTCATTTACTTCCAAACTAGACGATTGTTTACTTTTTACATCTTCAATTTCAAGATTCAAATTTTCAATCTTTTTTGAGTTAACTGTAGCAATATCTTTTTTATCAATTATTAGTTTGGACAATTGTGAAATTTGGTTGTTGTTTTGATAAATCTGATTTGTGTATCTTTTTAATTCACTAGTAGATTGTTCTTTTATTCTTTCTAATGACAATTGTCTTTCTGTTGAAATTTGATATAAAGATTTAAATTCTTCACTGTATTTGTTTACTTCAGTAATTGCATTGGCAAGAAAAGATTTTACAGAAACATTTTCTCCAAAATCTTTTCTAAGTTTGTTCTTGCTAACTTTGAAATCTTCAAGTTTAGATTCAAGATCATTAATAAATCGGTTTACTTCATTTAGTTGTGATTTGATATCATCATATTTTTTATTGAAATTTCTATATTGGAGAATATTAAGTTTTGTTTTGTTTAATTTTAAAACTTCAGACAACTCCTTATGAAGCTGAGCTTGTTCAGCCTGTTTTCTTAGTGGATCAATTTGTTTTTTTATCTCACGAAGAACATCTTTTGCTCTTTTAATTTCCTTTTCCCCAGATTCTATTCTTTTTAAAGCTTTGTCTTTTTTTAACTTGTATGGGAGTATCCCAGATGCTTCTTCAATAGTAATTCTATGGTCTTCAGGCTTAGCATTCAAAATTTCTGTAATTTGGCCTTGAGAGATAATTATGTGCTGTTGTTTGCCTATACCCACATCATTTAAAAATTCTTGAATATCAAGCAGCCTACAAGTTAGACCATTCATGAAATATTCAGAAGTACCATCTCTGTATAATTTTCTTCCAATAGATACTTCACTTGAATTGAAATTGTTATTATCGCCTAGATCAAAGACTAAATATACTTCAGCAAAACCTTTTTCTCCAAGTTTTTCTGTTCCTGCAAAAATTACATCTTCCATTTTGTTCGTTCTTAGAGAACCTGGACTTTGATTACCTAATACCCATGAAATAGCGTCAACTATATTTGATTTTCCAGATCCATTAGGGCCCACAATTACGTTGGTGTATTCAGATAAATTTATTGTAGTTTTTTCAGCAAATGACTTGAATCCACTCGCAACTATTGATTTTAAGTGCATATATTTAACCCTGTTGTTACCTTTAAGGATACTAAATATTTATATTTTTGCTTTAATTAAAAAAAGATTTATTCCTTAATATCAGAAAATGCATTCTTTGCAGCCATTTGTTCTGCATTTTTCTTGGATTTTCCAGTTCCTTTTCCTATAACTTTATTTTCAAGAAAAACAGAAGCTTCAAATTCTTTGTTATGATCTGGACCCTTCGATAAAGTTTCATAATTTACTTTTTTACCTTTTTTAGCAAAATGTTCTTGAAGACGTGTTTTGTAATCTTTTTCTCCTGGATTTTTTGATAAATTTTCAATCAATGGATATATATACTTTGAAACAAAATTATTTACTTCTTTTAGTCCCCCATCAAAATAAATTGCGGCAATTAACGCTTCAACAGCATCCTCAATGATTGAACTTTTATCTCTCCCACCAGTGCTATCTTCTGCTTTGCTTAACAATAAGTAATCACCTATCTGAATCTTCTTCCCAAGTTCAACAAGAGCATTTTGATCTACAGCTCCAGATCTTATTTTTGTAAGACTGCCTTCATCTAAGTTTGGATAATTGTTAAATAGAAATATTGATAAATCGAAATCAAGTATGGTATCACCGATGAATTCATATCTTTGATTAGTTTGTGAAGTCGGATCTTCATCAATATAAGACTTATGAGTTAGAGCTATTTTTAAATGTTCAATATCTTTAAATGAGTATCCAATATTTTGTTCAAATTTTTTTAAATCCTTTTCATTCATAATTCACTTGAAACTTCTGTAAATTTATTAATGAATCGCTTTTCTACAGCTCTACTTGTAAACAATAATGCGTTCTTAATAGCTTCAGAGTTTGAAGAACCATGGCCAATAATTACAAGTCCATTAACACCTAGTAAATATGATCCATTCGTTGAATTTGGATTAAGCATACTTTTTACAGGTGATATTGCATTTTTTACAGGTATTAGAAGAGGTTTGAATAAATTTTCTTTTAAAGATTTTGAAATAAGATCTTGCTGTAATTTTGCAACTCCCTGCAAAGTTTTTAGTACAACATTCCCTGTAAAACCATCTGTAACAAAAACATCGACTTTTGAATTTGCAAAATCTTTACCTTCAACATTTCCAATAAAATTTAATTGTGATGATTTCAGAAGCTTAAATGTAGCTTTTTCTAATTCTCTTCCTTTTGAACTTTCCTCACCGTTGTTGATAAGTCCAATTCTTGGATTTTCGATATCAAATAAAAGTTCTGATAATTTTGAACCCATGATTGCAAATTGATAGAGAACTTTTGGCTTTACTTCTAAGTTTGCCCCTGAATCAACCAGTATTACCTCTTTTTCTTTACCTGGTAATACAGATGCAATAGTAGGTCTTGTTACACCTTTAATTTTTCCTAATACTGATATTGCACCAATAAGTGTTGCCCCTGTTGAGCCTGCAGAAAATACCGCGTCAGCTTTTTTTTCCTTTACTAAATTTAATGCTCCAATAATTGAGGAATCTTTATTTGATCTTATAGCTTTTGCAGGATCATCATCCATTGATATAACTTGTGGATAATTTATAACCGGTATTTTTTCATTACCAAGATAGCTTTTAATAAGATTTTCGTCACCTGAAAGAATTACATCGACTCCTTCTTTTTTTGCAAGAATAGCTCCTTTTACAACTTCTTCAGGAGCAGAGTCACCACCCATTGCATCAACAGCAATCGTACTCATGATTAATTAATTTGATTCAGGGTCTTTAACTTGGCGACCATTATAAGTCCCATCAACAGGATTAACCCTATGAGATTGTTTCGCAACACCAGTTTCAGGATCAACTATATAATGCGGTTTTGCTACTTTATGTTGAGCTTTACGCCTTCTTGTCCTAGATTTTGACATTTTCTTCTTAGGTACTGCCATAATTATTTCCTTTCAACTTACAAATCTAGCTCAGTTAGAGAAGAAAATGGACTTTCTTTTATATTTTTTTTCGGATGTTTGCATTCAAATAAATTTTGGTTTTTACCACAATCTGAACATAAGCCTTTACAGCTTGATTTACATATATATTGAATTTTCATTTCGTTTAAAATCGCTTCAGAAATAACTGGTGACAAATCAATTTTTTCTGAATTAAAGTCAATCTCATAGTCATTTTCCTGATTCTTATAAAAATCTATTTTCAAACTACTTTGCTTATTAATATTATTTGCATCAAGACACCTTGAGCACTCTGACTTAAAATCAAAATCTAAATCCATAATTATCCAAAATTTTTCATACAAACTACTAATTTCCAATTTTAGATTTATTGTTTTATCTTTTAAGGTTTCATTTCCAGCATATTTGACATCAAACAAACCATGTACATCAAAATGAATACTGTTATCGCTTAGTAAAAGTGAACTTACATCAAATTGAGTTTGAAGCTTATTCATTTAGATTATTCAGGATCAGAAATTTTTCTAGGTTGTCTTAAGTTTGATTTCTCGCGTTCAATAATTTCATTCAATTCATCAAATTTTAATTGAATTTCATGAAGCTTAGTGTCAAGTTTATCTTCAACGTTAGCTCTATTTAAAATTGCTTCTTGTTCAGCTTGTTTTACAAGGGCATTTGCTTCTACTACTGCTTCTTGTAAAACAAAGGATTCTGATATTAATCTTGATGACTCTTTGTCAGCATTAGCAAGTATTTCCTCAGCTTCTTCCTTTGCTTTTTTTAAATATAGTTCTTGCTCTCGGACAATAAATCTTGCAGTTCGAAGTTCGACAGGCATTAAATCAATTAAATTTTCAACAAGTTTAAGTAGTTCCTTTTTATTTGATTTGTTGTTTAAGAAAGAGTTTGAAGACAAATTTTCTCTAAGTAATTCTAGTTGATCAACATATTCCATTTTTACTTGTCCACTTACGACATCTTCAATAGATATTTCCTCTTTAGACATCTTTTAGTCTCTCAACGACAATTGATGGAACTAGTGCATTTACATCGCCACCGTATGAAAATATTTCTTTTACCATTGAGCTTGAAACATATCCATATTCTGGTGAAGCTGCAATAAATATTGTTTCAAAATCTGCCAAATTGAAATTCATTTGAGCCATTTGAAATTCATAATCAAAATCTGTCATCGCTCTTAAACCTTTTACAATTGCACTTACATTCATCTGTTTAGCAAAATCCACCAGTAATCCTTCAAAACTTTTAATTTCCACATTTTTGTAATCTTTTAGAATTTCAATCAACATATTTTCCCTTTGACTTACATCAAACATTGACTCTTTTTGTGGATTTACAACAACTCCAACAATCACCTCGTCAAAAACACTAGATGATCGTTTAATGACATCGATATGTCCATTTGTTGGTGGGTCAAATGATCCTGGTATTAAAATTTTCATTTTTTCAATATTGTTATATTACTTTGGCCATATTTTTTTTCCTTATATAATTCTAGTCCTTCTGGATAAACAAACTGCACTGAACTTTTATGTCTATGGATAATAAGTTTTGAGTTTTTTCTCATTAAATTTTGTATAGTGTTTAAGTCCGAATTTATCTCATTAACTAAAAAAGAAAATGGTGGATCATAAAAAATAATATCAAATTTTTTCTCAGATTGAGTAATGTAATCGTGGACGCTTAAAACAAGAACGGTAAAATTTTGATCAATATCGGATAAATTTTTATCTATAATTTTTTTACAATCTACCGATGAATCTACAAAAGTAACAAAGCTTGCACCTCGGCTTAACGCTTCAATACCAAGTGATCCAGAACCCGCAAATAAATCAAGTACCAAAGAATTGTTAAAGTCATTTTGAAGTGAATTGAATATGCCTTCCCGAGCCCTACTCATCATTGGTCGTGTTGATGGATCATTAATAGTTTTAATGTTCAACCCCTTAAATTTTCCAGCAATAATTCTCATGTAGAATCTTTTGTCTTACCAAAGTTGGGAAACAACAAGTTAGCTTCTAGAAAAAGTTCTGATTTAATTTCCTCATCTTCCATACTTAAAAAATATTCTTTTGATGTTTCAAGTATTTCATAATCCGTTCGTAAATTAGCAATCTTGAGATCTGATAATCCAGACTGAGATGTACCAGTAACTTTACCCTCTCCACGTATTTGTAAATCTAACTCAGATAATTTAAAACCATCATCGTTTTGTTCTATTGCATTTAACCTTTCCTGCCCATCTTTAGTTATCTTTGAAAAACTTTTTCCTTCTGTGATATGAAATATACATTCAGATTGTTTATCTCCTCTACCAACTCTTCCTCTGAGTTGATGTAATTGGTTTAAACCAAATCTTTCGGCACTTTCAATTATCATCAATGTTGCGTTTGTGATATCAATACCAACTTCAATGACAACTGTTGATACCATGATGTCAATTTCACCGTTCTTCATTTTTAGCATTTTATTTTCTTTTTCATCGGCTTTCATTTTTCCATGAAGTAACTCGACATTATATTTGTTGAATTCTGACTTATATAACTCATAGACTTTTTCAGCAGCTTTAATATCACTATTTTCACTTTCTTCAATGTATGGGCAAACAACAAAAATTTGTGATTTTTTTTCCAAATGCTCACGAGCAATGTTAAAAACTTCATTACTTTCACGTTTTCCTCCAGCAAGAACTTTCGAATTAATTTTTTTTCTTCCTGGAGGCATTTCATTAATAATTGAGAGCTCTAGATCTCCATATATTGCAAGAGCAGTTGTTCTTGGAATTGGAGTTGCAGTCATTACTAACTGATGCGGTGTTAAATCATCACTTATCATTAATTTTTTTCTTTGCTCTACTCCGAACCGTTGTTGTTCATCAATAATTGCCAATCCTAAATTATTAAATTTTACGTTTTCCTGAATTAATGCGTGTGTCCCAATTATCAATGCTGGGTCACCGTTTTCGATTACTTTCATAACGCTTTTTCTATCTTTTACAGATGATGTCAGAATATGCATATCTATATCAAAAAAATTCAGATACTTTTCAAAAGAATTTAAATGCTGTTCTGCTAAAACTTCCGTTGGGGCCATTAATGCAACTTGCTTTCCATTCTCAATAGCTGCATAGACACCAGCTGCAGCAACAATAGTTTTACCAGATCCAACATCGCCTTGAAGCAATCTTTTCATTGGGTAATTGCTACTAAGATCTTCAAAAATTTCCTTAATACAACTTTTTTGCGAATTGGTTAGTGAAAATGGTATTTTTGTTTCAAAACTCTTTAATAATGAGGAATCTATTTTCATTGAATAAGATTTTTGTTCTGTTTTATAAATGTCTTTTGAATGACTAAATAAGCTTTGTAAATATATGAATTCATCAAAAGCAAGTCGTTTTTTTGCTAATTTATATTCCTCAAAACTTTCAGGAAAATGGATTTTCTGATAACTGTCTAATCTTGTATAAAGAGAAAATTTGTTTCTATCTTTATCTGGGATAATATCCTTTAATTCTGGAATTCTTTCCAAAGCTTGTTTAATACCACTTCTTAATACTTTGTTTGGTACACCATCAATTTTTGGATAAAAAGATATGAATGAACCTGTTTCTGAAAGGTCTTGCTCGGATGAAAAAGACTCAATAACTGGATTCTTAAATTCTACAGTTCCTGTTTTTTTGACATCAGGAACACCTGCAACCGCAACAATATCATCTTTTTTGAATCTACTTTCTATGTATTGAGGACCAAACCATTTTGCTCTTGCAATTCCGGTTTCGTCATTAATAGTTAAAGTAGTAATTCTGAGTCTTGTCTTTGTTGTAAAAACTGAAATATCGGTAATTTTGCCAAATATAGTTATCTCTTTTTCAATATTTGGTGGAACTTCGCTCAAGTTCATAATTTTTGATCGGTCGTAATGTTTTCTTGGAAAGATTCTTATCAGATCTGTAACTGAATTGATTCCATGCTTCTTCAGAGAATTAATTCTTTTTTCACCGAAGCCTTTCAATTCAGAAACTGAAATTTCACTTAAATAACTTAAACTTCTCTCCATCACAATCAAACAATACCTAAAAAGATTTAAAATCAAAGTACCTAATAATTATTAGACAAGTTATAGTTATACTTGTATTTTAGAGGGAATTATATGGCTAACAGATGTCAAGTTACAGGTAGAGTGCCGAGGTCAGGAAAACATGTTTCCTTTTCTCATAAAAGAAACCCACGATGGTTTAAACCAAATATTCAAACTAAAAAATATTGGCTACCTAGCGAAAAAAGATGGATAAAGTTAAAAGTTAGCACAAAAGGAAATAAAATCATCGACAAGCGTGGTATTGAATCTGTTGTAAGAGATATTAGACAAAGAGGCGAAAAAGTTTAATGGCTCAGGGGGTTGTAAAGTCGTACGATCCTAATTCAGGTAACGGTATTGTAGTTCTAGACAGTGATAAATCAGAAGTTTATTTAAAAGCCGGTTCGCTAAAAGGTTCTATATTTAGAACTTTAAGACAAGGACAAAGAATAAATTTTGATATCGTGGAAGAAGAGGATATCAAAATCATTTCAAACGTCAAAATTGGTCAAGGTGACTATTAATTTTTAGATGCCTGAAATTAATTTAAAATCAAGTAACGAAGAAATAGTAAATACATTCTTTAAAGATATTACTTGTGATGATTACCAGGAGTCTATATTCAAAGGTGGACAGTCATTTGCAGATAAAGCCCTTAACAATTTGGACATTAATGGTTATGCAAAAAAGAGAAACAATGTATATCCAACTGAAAAAAGGGGATCTTCATACTTATCACCATATATAAGACATGGTCTTTTGAGTCTTAAAGAAGTATGGAAACACGTAGATTCGTTTGAATATCAAGACAAAACTAAATTTAGAAATGAGCTTTTATGGCAAGAATTTTCTAGGCATCTATATGCCATTGTTGGAAGCCAGAACAGGGAATTTCTAAATTTTTATGTTCAAAATGATCCTAACGAAGTAGTTGAAAACGAAAAAATGAACTGTATTTCAACGGTAGAACAAGAACTCGAATCAACAGGTTATATGGTAAATCAAACCAGAATGTGGTACTCATCACATCAGATGTTTAGAACAAATCAGTACTGGCTAGAAAGTGAAAATTACATGTACAAGCATCTTGTAGATGGCTCTAGATTTGCAAATAGATTAGGTTGGCACTGGGTAATGGGTTCTCAAACAGGCAAGATATATGGGTTTTCAAAATTCCAAGTCAATAAAAGAGCACCAAAAATATGTAAAGAATGTGAATTGATAAATAATTGTCCTATTGAAAATTGGCCAGAAATAATGAGTATCTCTAGTAAAGATATCAAGGTAGATTTAGACATAGAAAAAAATTTTGGACCAAAAACAGTATTAACTTCTGACCAAAAACCTGATTTTGTATGGATTAATGGAGAATCACTTGGTGATGAAGATCCTGCTTTAAATAATCTTTCAGACCTTCCAGTAGTGTTTATATTCGATATAAAGTTGTTAAAAAGTTTAGATTTATCAACAAAGAGAATTATTTTTTTACTGGATACTTTGAAGGAGATTAATGAAAAAAGAGAGCTTAAAGTTTATCTAGACAATCCACTAGATGTATTATCTGGTATAAATTACGCATCTACATTTGCACCAGTACCAAAATATAAAAGGATAACTCAACAAATAAAACCCTCCATGGAGTTTCCGGCAAATAGATTAGTTGATCCAGTCAATTTTTATCCAAGAAGTTTCTCTTCGTGGAGAAAAAAAACAAAATTAGCTCAATGAGAAGAAAAATTATATTTTTTGTACTGTTTTTACATAACTATATTTATATCTATTCAAACGGAAGATTTGGGAAAACAATATCTGACAGACCTTGTTTAATTCTTGAAAGTATAGGAGGGAAAACCGGAAAATTGCGTAAAAACGTCCTTGTGTATTTAAAAGAGGATAATTTAATTTGTATAGTAGCTTCTAAAGGTGGTAATCCTAAAAATCCAGGTTGGTACCACAATCTTAAAAACAATCCGGAAGCCAAAATCCAAATAGGTAGAGAAAGATTTAATGTGGTTGCTAGAGAAATTTTTGATCTTGAAAGAACTGAATGGTGGAAAAAAATGGACTTTATGAATAATGGGGTATATGAACAGTACCAAAACAGAACAAGTAGAAAAATTCCAGTAATGTTATTAGAAATTACTTAGTCACATATTGCGCCTAAGTCAGTTTTGTAATTTATTTTAAAAAAAGTCAAATATTAAAGGGTTTGAAGTAATGATCTAATATTAATTGGATCTAATTCTTTGACTATTAAATCAGCGTTAGAAAGTTGATCTTTGGTAAACATACCTCTATCTACAGCGATAACAAAATTATTCGATTCTTTTCCAGACAAAATACCAGTTGGGCTATCTTCAACGATAATATTTTTTGTAGTACCTAATTCATCGATAGCTTTTAAATATATTTCAGGGCTAGGCTTGTTGTTCGAAACTTCATTTCCACCTATGACATGATCGAAATAGTTAATAATTTTTGCATCTTGTAATTTAAAGTTTAGAACCTCTTTTGGAGATGCTGATACACAAGCTTGCAAGACATCTCCATGGAATTCTTTCAAGCATTGCAAGGAATCCTTAAAGAGTATCTTTTCAGAAAACTCTACTCTCATAATTTTATGAAGCTCATCCATAGTCGAATCGAAATTATCAAGTTCAACAATCTGAGAGAATTCAGCATGTACGATTCTGTCATCTATCCCAACAAATTTATCAAACTCTTCAATCGGTAGATCTAATCCTTTACTAGATAAAAAATCTTTCCATGCATAAGCATATGATTTTTCCGTATCCATAATTGTTCCATCACAATCCCAGTAAATTCCGAACATGATTTATCCAAGCTTTGATGCAATATCTTTTGCACTTTTTAATGCAATCCCATCGGAACCAGTAAGTGACCAATTATCAACTTGTCTAGACAATGCTTCGTCAATCATGGAGTCTAAAAGTTCAAATTTTGAACTATTTAAATTCTTCCATAAATAAAGCGCATGGCTTCCAGGAATTGTGTTTATTTCATTTATGTACAATGCATTTTCATGCAATAGAAAATCATATCTGTATATCCCTCGGGTAGGAATTATTTGATTTATTTTATTGACCATCTCAATCAATTTTTTTTCTATTTGTTCGTTTAGATTTGCTGGTAATTCTCTTTTTGAACCTTCCAGTCCCCCGTTTTCCAAATATTTGTCAGTATACGAAAAGAGTGTTTCGTTTTTAAGTGGTTTTTCAATCTCAGATACATCAAAATCTGGAAAACTTCTAACTCCTATAAGTAAATCTATTGAATTTTCTAAATACTTTTCAATAACAGCCCCTTGTGAATATAAATCAGAATTCGTTATTAGTTTTTGAACGGTTGGTGCATCATTTATTAACTCAACTCCAATAGAAGATCCTCCAAATCGTGGTTTTAATACATAATTTCCATCAATATTCATTTCTTCAGTATTTACTAACTTTTTTTCTATAACAGGCAACCCATTTTCTTTCATTACGGTATAAAAAGCATACTTATCCATGCAAATTTGAGCAGAAATCTGATCTGGGCCAGTATATTTAATTCGAAATATGTTTAGTAATGACTGAAGTGAGCCATCCTCTCCAGGCCCTCCATGACAAGCATTGATTAGGACATCAAAGTGTAATTTTTTTCTTTTTTGATAAAATCCTGGATCATCGTTAAATTTCATCTCAAGTTTGTTTTTATATATTTTTTTATTACTCAAAAAATCTACAGATTCGTATTCATTATCAACTAAATACCATTCATTATTTTTTGACCAATATAAAGCTATTACATCATACTTTTTTGATAAGATTCGAACACTTTGTAAACCGGTGAGTATTGATATATCATGTTCGGGAGAAGGCCCTCCGAATACTACTCCAATTGTTTTACTCATTTAATTTAAGGATAGTGGTCTGGAAGATCATTCTCATATAAAACAATATCTTCTGATTTTACAACAGAATTTAGATAATTTACAGCTTCGTCCCTGTTTTGAAATATTTCGTAATCAACATCATTTTCTTGAAATCCCGCTTTCAATGAATTTTTATTTGTTTTACCAACAATGAGTGCCTTATCAACTACTTGACTAGCCTCTAACGCAAAAGCATAATTTATAGCATACTGATCACTACCAAGTTCGACCATGCCAGGAGTGACAAGATAACGTACAGATTCTTCTGATGCAAGCTCCTGTAGAGTCTCTAAACTATATTCAATTCCCATAGGATTGGAGTTAAATGAATTATCAATAATTGTGTGGCCCAAGTCACTTTTCAAAATGTTTTGACGATGTTTAGATTTATCAAGAGAATCTAATTTATTTAAGTACTTTCTCACATCCAAATCTAATGCGAGCATGACCCCTATAGAGAGGGATATTGATAGTTGTAAAAGCTTAGGACCGTTAACAGAACCCAGTAGATTATTTGCAACATAAATATCGTGCTTACCATTTTGATACTCTACGCAGACAGTTGCTTCTCTGGAAGTAATTGAGCAATCGTAAACATTTTTCTGATTTGTCCAAAGCCTTGCTTCATTCAATAGCATTTCGTCATCACCATTGATTACCACCGAACCGGCAAGTTCTACTATTTCTGACTTAGCATCAAGAATATTTTCTAAAGATTTCATTCTCTCCAAATGAACTGGAGCAATTCCGGTTATAACGGATACATGTGGCCTAACCCATGAACAAATTTCACGTATTTCCCCATTTGAATATGTTCCCATTTCAATAATTGCTAGTTCATGATCGTCATTAAATCCTTCATTTATTGCTTTTGCTATTCCTAAGCGATTGTTATAACTTTCTGGAGTTACAAAAACATTATTTGATTCATCAAGAATCTTGGCAAGAACATTTTTTGTTGTTGTTTTTGAATATGAACCTGTGATTCCTATTACAGGAATTGCGTTAGAGTTCAGTTTTTTTGAAGCATCATTAATGAACGGTCTGGATTTATTTTTTTCATAATTAAACATAAGCCTAAGTGCTTGATCAAAAATAAAGTAAGAGAACATATTTGCAGCTAATGCAAGAAAATAGCCATACCCTAAGGTGTATGAAAAAATAGACACTAAAACTACAAGGAAGTAATAACAATATGTGACCCTATTAAGTCTTTCTGTTTTATCAACTTTGCTAGTTCTTGACTTTAATGACAATCCAACTGGTGTGTAAATATTGATAACTGAAATGATTATTGGAATATAAGCAAAGAAAAGAGAGATGATACAAAGAACTAATGTAATAAATAGAATGAACCTATTTAATCCCCTTGACCTCACCCATCTAAAATAAAATTTGGTTATATAACCTGGTATGTAATGCTCTCTTTGAGCAATTCTCTGCCATCTAATTGCATTGAAACATGTTCCAATAGTTATTATCACTAATGTGGCGATAGAGATTAAATTCATCTTTTAATTATCTCAATAATCTGATCTTTTGAGGTATCCAAACAAAAATGATTTTCTTTTAGCAATACTGTTAATTCTGAATCAGGAATTAGACTGTCAGCAATTTTTCCATTTTCAAGTGGAGCAATTAAGTCATACTCTCCATACACAAGTTGTACATGTGTATTTATTTTTGGAAGAATTTCAGACATATTATGATTTACAGCCTGAACTAACGTATCTCTCAAGTCCTTATTAGCGTTTTTATAATCGTCAGAGCCATAATTTTTTTTAATCTTTTCCATTCTTTGATCACCAATAATATTTAATTTATTTAAAAATTTGAATAATTTAAACAAGGAAAAAGGGTTTGGTTGAATAGGTGATCTTATAAGTGGAGATCCAATTACAACTATTTTTTTATAATTTTTTAATTGAGATAAATGTACAGCAACCGTTCCACCAAAAGAGTGACCAACAATTACTTCTACAGAATCTGGAATTAATTCAATTAAATATTCTGCATAAAACTCAGGTGGTCCGCTTTGCTCAAATGGCACCGATTTTCCAAATCCTGGAATGTCAATAGCAATGCTTTCAAATTCTTTTGAGATATTTTTCCAGTTATTACTTTCTCCACCCCAACCATGTAGAAAACAAATGTTTGGATTCTCTGAATTTACTTGAGCATAAGTTAAATTATCAGAGAGAATTTTAGCGATCATTAGTTTAGATATTCTCCTATTGTATCTATTGTTCTCATTTCAAGACCCATAAGATAAAGTAGAGCAATACCCCAATAAAGATAATATTTTTCATTCATTTGAAATCTATAAACGTACAAAAATGTAAGTGTAAACAGCACAACTACTGCATAAAACAAATAAAAAGATCCAATATTTTCATTTATTGTATAAGTATATGAAACAAGCAACGATTGAATTATCAATGAAATGACTGATATAAATATTAAAGTATTTCCAATTTTTTTACTTTGATATTTTTTTATGAAATTCATTGTCAGCATCATTAATCCACTTATTCCACAAATTGTAGCACTGACGGTTCCTATAAAATTTAAGGTACTTGTTTCCATTAAATCATTTTAATAGCTATTAAATTGAGTATTTATCCTATTTCAGTTACAGTAAAATCTATGCCTTCCCAGAATATGAGTTCAATTAAAAAAAATGTTCCTTCAGCATGGTATCCAACAATGGATTCATTTATAGCTAAAGGTAAAAATGCTGAAATTTGGGATAAAAATAATAACCGTTACCTAGATTTTGTAGGCGGATATGCCGTCCTTAATACTGGACATTTAAACCCAAGAGTTGTGAGAAGAGTTAAAAAACAATTAAATGACTACTCACATTCATGCTTTGCATTTGCACCACATGAAAATGCCGTTGAACTATGTGACCAAATAAATAAAAGATATCCAATAAATCAAAAAACGAAAACCTTCCTTGTAAATAGTGGAGCTGAAGCGGTAGAAAATGCAATAAAAATAGCAAGGTATGCAACCGGAAGAGAAAAAATAATTGCATTCAAAGGGGGGTTTCATGGAAGAACTTACTTGGCTATGGGTTTAACAGGCAAAGAAAAACCGTATAAAGAAGGATTTGGACCTTTTCCAAAATTTATAAGCCATATTGATTTTCCATATGATTACAGAGGTATATCTGATGATAAAGTTATAAAACAACTTCAAAACTTAATTTCAAAAAAAATTGACCCTAATGATATTGCTGCAATAGTCGTTGAAATTCAACTAGGTGAAGGAGGATACATACCTGCGTCTAATGGATTTCTTAAAAAACTCAGAGAGATAACCAAAAAACATAATATTTTGTTAATTTTTGATGAAGTTCAGACAGGATTTGGTAGAACTGGTGAAATGTTTGGTGCAACAAAAGTAAATGTTGAGCCTGATATGGTTACTTTAGCTAAAGGTATTGGTGGGGGCTTTCCTCTTGCAGCTGTTGTTGGAAAATCTAAAATTATGGACTCTGTTCATGATGCGGGAATTGGTAGTACATTTGGCGCTTCACCTATTTCATGCGCTGCTGCTCTTGGCGTACTGGATGTTTTTGATAAAGACAATCTCCTACAAAAAGTAAACAAGCAAGAATTAATAATGAAGAAATCTCTTGAAACCATGAAAGAAAATTTTGAGTTTGTTGGAGATGTCAGGGGTTATGGAATAATGAAGGGTGTAGAAATTGTCGAAAATAAAGAAAATAAAACAGCATCTAAAGAATTGGCAACGAAAATCATAAGTAATTCAAAAAAGAATGGATTGCTTCTTGTGAACTGTGGAAAAGAGGGAAACGTTATAAGGTTTATGGGCCCTTTAACTACACCATTAAATCAAGTAAGAGAGGCAATGGAAATGTTTAATAACGCTTTGGAGAAAATTTAATCTTCTTGATGTGTAAGTTCATGTAACTTTTGTAAAGTATCAGAATCTTTTGCAGCTATAGCAGGAGCCTTCATTAACCAAGCTGATACTAAATCAAGAGATTCTAAATCATCAGCATCTTTAAAAAATTTCATATATCTAACAGCATCAATTACTACGCCTGCACTATTTGGTGAATCCCATACTTCTAATTGAACTTCTATATTTAGAGGCACTCCTCCAAATGATTCACCCTCTAAACGAATAAATGCTTTTTTTCTATCTTCAAGCCATTCGACATAATCTGATGGACCGATTCTAACATTTTTTGGATCCATTCCTTTACCTTTGTTTGCTACAGATGTAACTGAAGATGTTTTACTTGTTCTTTTTGTTTCAAGACGATCCTCTTCAAGCATATTCAGAAAATCCATATTTCCACCCACGTTCAACTGATAAGATCTTTTTAAATTAACTCCCCTATCAGAAAATAATTGAGCTAAAACTCTATGAACAATTGTTGCACCGACTTGGCTTTTAATGTCGTCTCCAATAAGAGGGACATTATTGTCTTTAAACTTTTTATACCATTCATCGTCTCGAGCAATAAAAACAGGGATACAATTTATAAATCCAACATTTGCAGCAATCGCACAATCAGCATAAAATTTGACTGCCTCATCAGAACCGACCGGAAGTAAATTTATTAATATTTCCGCACCAGATTCTTTTAAATCTTTTATGACATTTTCTGAATCTTCAGTGGGATCAATAATGTCTTCTACAAATTTACCTATACCGTCAAGAACCTTTCCTGGTTTTACGTTTACACCTAAATTAGGTACTTCGGCGAATTTTACAGTATTGTTTGGTTCTTCAAATATTGCTTCCGATAAGTCTTTTCCTACTTTTGATTTATTTATATCAAATGCACAAACAACTTCTATATCTGAAACACGATAGCCACCAATTACATCTGAAATTAAACCATTTTCATCTTGTTCACTTTTATAATATTCAAGTCCCTGTACAAAAGAACTGGCACAGTTTCCTACACCTAAAATTGCAACATTTATTTTTGAATCGGTCATTAAATTACTTTAACTGATATGGGATATAACAAAAATAACATCTATATTTAACCACCAAATATGTGGTTATACCAGCTGGCAGAATTATATAAAATAGCAACAATGAAGTACAAGATAAACGACAGAACTCCAAGTATTTGTAAAATTTTTAAAAACTTATCCACAGACAAAGACTACTTGACAATAAAATAAATATTAAATAGTTAAGATTTAAATATGATTAAAAATTTGTCACCATCAAGAGCATCTCAGTTTAAAACCTGCCCTAAACAATTTAAGTTTGCGAATATTGACAAAATTAAAGAGCCAACTAATGAAGTACAAGCCAAAGGAACAACTGTACACGAAGCTCTAGAAAAAATATTTGATTTACCTAAAGAAGAAAGAAATTTAGAAAATCTTCATAACTTATTCAGGAAAGTATGGACAGATGTACGAGCAAGTGATGAACATGTTCATCTTTTTAATGATCAATCCGAAGAAAGGGAATGGGGATTGGATGGGTTAAAGCTTCTTTCAAATTACTTAACTCTTGAAAATCCTGCGTTATTTGATCCTTTAGAGAGAGAAAGATGGGTCAGAGGCTCTATAGAGGATTTAAATTTACGTGGAATATTAGACCGGATGGATAGAAATGATAAAGGTGAATTAATTATTGTAGATTACAAATCAGGGAAAGCTCCAAATGCTAAATACAAAGAACCAAGATTTTTTGCATTAAAGTTGTATGCATTATTGATCAAAAACGAAATTGGTGAAACACCAGCTGAATTAAAATTAATTTATTTACAAAACTCAACCATTCATACAATGAAAGTAGATGAAGAAATGCTTAGGAATGCGGAAAAAGAGATTTTAGAGATATGGAATAATATTAAAGTTGCATTTGAAAGTAACAATTTTCCAACAATCAAAAATACATTATGTGATTGGTGTTACTACAAGCCAATTTGCCCAGAGTTTAATAAAAATGCACCAAGTACAGTTGAGCTGGAAAATTGTAATGAAAAAATAGATGAAATTAATGAAACATTAGAAGCTATAAATTTAGTTGGAGGTTTAGATAATCTTCCAGATAACAGTCCATTAAAAAATACAAATCTAGATGAAATCAATAAAAATTTGGAAGAATTGAATATTACAAAAAATAAAATAGTTAAAGATATAGAAGAATTTTTACGGAAATAATCCTCTAGTTAACTTTGCAGCAGCCACTTTTTTAATTCCTTTAATTAAAGCAGCAGTTCTTAAGTCAACTTTATTCTTTTCAGAAATAATCCATATCTCTTCAAAGGCTGAGGTCAGAACATCGATCAATCGATCGTGTAATTCTTTTTCTTTCCATAAATAGTTCTGTGTATTTTGGACCCATTCAAAATAACTGGCAGTAACACCACCTGCATTTGCAAGAATATCAGGTATTAGTAAAACTCCATTATCCCTTAATATTTTATCTGCATTAAGGGTTGTTGGTGAGTTTGCTCCCTCAACAATAATTTTTGCTTTGATATTGTCTGCGTTATTTGATTTGATAACACCTCCAACAGCAGCAGGAATTAAAATATCACATTCAATTTCCAATATTTCATCGTCAAAATTATCTGCACCATCAAAATCTTTTACAGATTTGTTTTTAGCTATGTACTTAAAGAGTTCAGGAATATTAATTCCATTCTTATTATAAATAGCACCACCTAAATCATTTACAGCAATTACTTTTGCTCCTCTTTCATACGAGTCAAGAGCCGCATACCGCCCAACATTTCCAAATCCCTGGATAACAACTGTTGAGTTTTCATATTTTAAATTTAATTTATCTAAAGCAGCGTTTGCAATAGCTACAACTCCTCTACCGGTTGCTTCTCTTCTTGTGATCGAGCCTCCAAGTGAAGCTGGTTTACCAGTTACAATTCCTGGTTGTGGTGAGCCAACGAAATTACTGTAGGTATCCATGATCCATGCCATAGTTTGTTCATCTGTTCCAAGATCTGGACCTGGGATGTCCTTGTCAACACCAATTACTGGCAACAACTCAGCTGTGTATCTTCTTGTAACCCTTTGTTTCTCTTGTTTTGAAAGAGGGGTTGGATCAATTGCAACACCACCCTTTGCTCCACCATAGGGTAATCCAACAATTGCGGACTTCCATGACATCAAAATTGCTAATGCTGTAACTTCGCCTAAATTTACATTCGAAGCATATCTGATACCTCCTTTAGTTGGTCCCATTGATAAGACGTGTTGTACTCGGTATCCAATTACAGTTTCAACCTCATCATACTCATCTCTTCTGAATGGAAATGTCACCGTTAGTGCTCTTTGAGGGAGTTTTAATCTTTCTCTAATATTCGAATCAAGATTAATGAATTCAGTTACTTCATCATATTGCTTAATGACCTCTTTATACATGTTTGACTCAAAAAGGTCTGAATTACTCATTACATGGCTATCTTATTCTAAAAAATTACTTGTTGTATGTTTTTTTATATTTTTTGTCATATCCGTTTTCTATTATTTCTTTTATGAAAAATAACAAAATTGAAGATATTCTTAAATCATGCGGGTTGGAAGCAGTGATTGTTTGCTACCAACATAGTGACAGCTGTAGATGTCATGAAGACTATAGAAAAGCCGCTTAGTTTAGGAGTACATATGAGTAATAATTTAGATGAAATATTATCTTTAACAAAAGAGATAACATATCAGGATAGTGATGACTTTGATATTACTGTTACTGAATATGGCGAGGAACTTTCCAAAACAAAAGATATTGAGTTCCTTTGGATAGCTAGAAATACTAGCTCAACTGTAAAAAAAGCAAGTACAAATATTAAGTCTTTTAATGATCAAAATATTGCAAAAAATGTCGAAGAAAACGGACCTGTAAGGCTTGGTGATGAAGTATTTGTATTTAATAAATCTTATAGTTGGAAAGTTCAAGATTTAAGAAAATTTATTGAGTGGATTATTGAAAAATCAGATAACAATGAAGAGCTAGTTGAATCTCTACTTGCAATACTTGGACAAACCTTTGTTCCTAAACTAAAGGGTCTTGATGCTTTTTCAAATTCTAAGAATATTAATCCCGAAATGATTCGTGATACTTTTTTATATAAAGAATGGAAAGAAAAAGCTGACTTAAAAAGTATAAATACAAACAACAGTACAGCCCCAAAGTGGGCAAAAGAGCTAGGTCATAAAGAAAGGAAATAATGAATCAATTATATGAACTATCAAGACAATTTCCAGATGAGTGGATTAAGCCCGCTCCAAAAGGTAAATTTGGAAACTATATTCCTCATTCTGTCATTACTCAAAGACTTTTAGAGGTATGTGGGCCTTTTAATTGGGAAGTTGTTCAATTAATTAGACAAGATAATAGTGGAAAAGTAGTTGGTTGCTTTGGCAAACTAACAACACAAATTGATGGCAAATCAGTAACCATAACATCAATTGGAGATGTTGAACACGATCAAGGAAGTGACGGCATGAATGCTAAGCATGCTGAATCAGATGCATTCAAAAGATGTGCTATGAAAGTTGGTCTTGGATTACATCTTTGGGCTGGTGAAGAATATTATTTAGATAAAAAACTTAGTGAAGCTGAAGGAAAGAAAAATATAAAGTTACAATCTGCTTAACTTTGAATTTTTCCATCTCTTGATTCAATAAACATTGTTAAAGGACCATCGTTAATAAGTGAAACTTCCATTAAAGCTCCAAAGATACCTTGTTTAAGGGTTAATTTGTCAGAAAATATCTCAGCAACATCATCAATCATTTTTTTTGCAATCTCAGGATCTTGAGAATTTATAAATGATGGTCTATTTCCTTTTTGAATATTTCCACTTAATGTAAATTGGCTTACTAAAAGTATTTCTCCATTAGCATCAATTATTGATTTATTCATTTTTCCTTGTTCGTCAGGAAATATTCTCAAATTAATAATCTTGTTTGTTAGAGTTTCAATATCTTCTGGAGTATCACCTTTTTCAATACACCATAAAAGGAGATAGCCACTGCTAATTTCTGAAATTAAAGAGTTATCAACTTTCACTGATGCTGATTTAACTCTTTGCAAAACAACTTTCATAATATTCTATGATAATTATATGGGATTAGATAAAAAAACGATTGCAATGGCAAAAGAGCCTAATTATGCAACTTTAACGACGCTCTTTAAAAGTGGTGCCCCTCAAACACACGTAATGTGGGTTGATACAGATGGTGAAAATATTTTAATAAATACAGAGATCCACCGTAGAAAATATTTAAATGTAAAAGATGATCCAAGAGTCAATGTTATGATCTGGAAGCATGATAATGAGTTTAAATTTGTGGAAATTAGAGGAGAGGTAGTTGGTGAAATTACAGGTGAAGACGCTTTAAAAAATATTAATGATCTATCTCAGAAATATTGGAACAAACCATACCCTTTTGAAATTCAATCTGAAAGAATAATTTTAAAAATAAAAGCCGAAAGAGAATTCTTTTTTAATCTTAAAGATCAAGACTTTGAAGGTTTGTCATAATTGTAAAAACCTTCTCCTGTTTTTACACCCAATTTCCCATCTTTAACTTTTTCTTCTAGAAATTTTTTGGGTTTATCTTTTGGGTTTTTTGTTTCATTATAAATTTTAAGTTTTGAATAATAACTAATATCCAAGCCTGAGTAATCAGTCAATTCAAATGGTCCTAGTGGATGGTTCAATCCTTTCTTAATTGCCATGTCTATATCTTTGAAGTCGGCTATTCCTTCGTCATATAATTCGTAGGCCTCATCAACTAACGCACCTAACATCCTGTTTACAATAAAGCCTGGCGTTTCTTTATTTAAAGTTACGACTGTTCTTCCCATCAATTTGCTCAGTTTTTTAGTCCTATCAACTATTTCTTTGTTAGTGGATTCTGGAAATGAAATTTCAATGAGATCCATTCTTAATGGAGGGTAAAAGAAGTGCATATTTATAAATCTCTCGGGATGTTTACAGTGTTGCGCAATTTCTGATGCAGCTATAAATGAACTGTTTGTTGCAAGAACAACATCCTCATCGAGTATTTTTGAAATCGTTGAAAAAATTTCTTTTTTTACGTCAAATCTTTCAACTACAGCTTCAATTACAAATGTTTTATCATCTACCACCGTTTCAAGTGAATCATAAACTTTAAGATTTTGGTTAAAATTATCCAAGCTTTCTTTTTTTATCAAGTCTTTAGAAACTAAATTTTCTATATTCTCTTTGGTAAAAACTAATTTGCTATCTAAATATTCTTTATTGCTATCAAAGATACTTGTTTCATGACCTGACATTGCTGATAAAGCCGCAATCTGACTTCCCATTTGTCCACCACCGATAACTGCAACTTTTTCCATAATTATCTATGTTTATTAATTTCTCTTCTTGCTATTGATCTTAAATGAACTTCATCTGGTCCATCTGCAATTCTTAATACACGAGCTCCTGCAGACATCCTAGCTAGTGGAGTATCTTGGGATAACCCCATTGCGCCAAACGTTTGTATAGCTTTGTCGATGACGTAAGAAGCAGCCTCAACAACAGATACTTTTATAGATGAGATTTCTATTTTTGCTTCTTCTTTACCAACTGTATCTATTAGCCATGCAGTTTTCAAAGTTAGTAATCTTGCTTCCTCTATTTTTATTCTTGAGCGAGCAATCCAATCTTGAATAACACCTTGTTCAGCTAATTTTTGACCAAATGTTTCTCTTTCAAGTGATCGGTCGATCATAAGAGATAATGCTCTCTCTGCCATTCCGATAGCCCTCATACAATGATGTATTCTTCCAGGCCCAAGCCTTGCTTGAGCTATTTTAAATCCCATTCCTTCTCCCCCAATGATGTTAGATTTTGGAACAACGACATTTTCAAATAAAAGCTCTGGATGTCCTGTGTATCCATCATCATATCCAAATACTTGCATTGGTCTGATTATCGATAGTCCCTCGCTATCCATAGGCACTAATACTTGGCTCTGCCTTTGGTATGGAGGACTATCTGGGTTTGTCACACCCATAAAAATACATATTTTTGCATTTGGATTTATTGCATTTGAAGTCCACCATTTACGACCATTAATTACATAATTGTCACCGTCACTGACAATTGAACTTCCTATGTTTGTAGCATCTGAGGAAGCTACATTTGGCTCAGTCATTGCAAAGCATGATCTTATTTCTCCTTCAAGAAGTGGTTCAAGCCATTGTTTTTTTTGTTCTGCTGTTCCAAACTCTGCTAAAATTTCCATATTTCCTGTATCAGGGGCAGAGCAATTAAATACTTCAGGAGCCCACCAATTATGACCTGTTATCTCAGCTAATGGTGCATAGTCAACATTTGATAATCCATATCCATATTCATTGTCAGGGAGAAATAAATTCCACAAATTTTCACTTTTAGCTTTTGATTTAAGCTCATTTAATATTTCTGGAATATGCAATGGATCTCCTGAATCAATAATTGCCTTCTCATAGAGCTCCTCATTTGGGTAAATATGGTCAGCGAAAAAGGTTTTTAGCTTATCTTGTAATTCAAGTGATTCTTTAGAGAAATTAAAATCCATCATTCTTATTGTATCAATTTAAACTTCTGAACCAAAAAACTTTCATTAATATGTTGTTTGATGGACTTTTTTAGCGACAAACTAAAGAAATATATTTCTACAGTTGTAGATATTTCAGAAGATTTTAACTTTGAACAATTTAAAGTAGGAAGATCAAATATTACATTTAAAATTTTTGATGATTCAAATACATTTGTATTAAGACGGCCTCCATTTGGACTCAAATTAGAATCTGCACACAATATGGGTAGGGAATATAAAATATTAAAAGTTTTAAATGAAAATGGTTTAAGGGTTCCAAAACCACTCTATCTATACAATAAGAAGGAGCTATCTACAGATGATTTTTATATTATGCAATTTATCGAGGGTGATACGATAGCTAACGACCAAGTAGCAGAACGCTATGACCAATCACAGAAAAAAACAATTACTGAATCATTCATTAAAGCTCTTACAGAAATACACAATTTTAATGTTATAAATTCAGAATTAAGTAATTTAGGTAAACATGAGGATTACGTAGTAAGACAAATAAACAGATGGAACAAACAATTCCAATCTCAAAAAGTTAGAGAAATAAAAGAACTAGAAAGTGCGACTAATTTACTTCTTGATTATATTCCTCCTCAACAAACTGTTGGAATAGTTCATGGAGATTACAGATTAGACAATGTTCGAGTAAAGGATAATAAAGTAACAGCCGTACTGGATTGGGAACTTTGTACTTTAGGAGATCCGCTTGCAGATATGGGAACAGTTATAGCTTCTTGGAATACAAAGAAAGAAAAAGACTCACCATTTATTTACTCTCCTACCCTGTCTGGTGGATTTCCTACACGTGAGGATGTAATTAAATTATATCTAAATGAATCAAATCTAGATTTAAAAGATATTGAATTTTACACAAGGTTATCTTATTGGAAACATGCAATGATAATGGAAGGGGTGTACATAAGATATTCCATGGGATCATATGGAAAAACAAATGAAAATGAAATAGAATCATTTAAGGACAGTACAATAAAGTTTGCAAATAAAGCTGCGAATAAAAATTTATTAGAGGAGATAACATGATGATTGTACCTGCAGAGGAAATGGAAAAATATATTGGTCAAGAGGTTGGTGTTTCAGACTGGTTCGAAATAAATCAAGATAGGATAAATCAATTTGCAGAAGGTACAAACGATCATCAATTTATTCATGTTGATGAAGAAATGGCTAAAAGCACTCCATGGGGAAGTACAATAGCTCATGGATTCCTGACATTGAGTATGATAACTTACTTATCTGCAGACAACACTGTCATGCCAGAAAATATTCAAATGGCAATTAATTACGGACTTGATAAAGTTCGTTTCATGGAAGCTGTTCCAGTAAATAGCAAGATTAGAGGGAGATTTGTTTTGTCAGATGTCCAGTATAAAAAAGCTGGTAGATGGTTGGTAAAGCATACTGCTACAATTGAAATAGAAGGTAAAGACAAGCCAGCAGCTATTGTTGAGCCTTTAACTTTATTTATAATTACAGAATAGAAGAAAGAAGACTAAAGATGAGAGAAGCAGTAATAGTATCAGCAGCAAGAACACCTATTGGAAAAGCTTATCGTGGAGCATACAACAAAACAGATGCTCCTACATTAGGTTCTTATTCAATCAAAGAAGCTGTTGAAAGAGCAAATGTTGATCCAAATGAAATAGAAGATGTCATTATGGGTTGTGCTCAACAACAAGGCTCACAAGCATTGAACATTGGAAGACTAAGTGGAATCGCAGCAGGATTACCAATTACTGTTCCAGGAATGACAATAGATAGACAATGTTCTTCTGGCCTAATGGCCATTGCTACTGGTGCAAAACAAATAATGACAGACAATATGAATGTTGTTGTTGCAGGCGGTGTTGAATCTATATCTTTGGTTCAAACTGCTGAATTGCGATTTGCTCCAGATCCAAATGTCGTAAGACTTGCTGATAACGCTTATATGCCTATGATCGAAACTGCTGATTTTGTTGCTGAAAAATATAATATCTCAAGAGAATATCAGGATGAATATTCATTACAAAGTCAACAAAGAACTGCAGCTGCTCAAGAGGGAAACAAGTTTGATGACGAAATTATTTCAACAACTACAACAAAAAGTGTCAAAAATAAAGAAACTGGTGAGGTTACTGATGAAGAGGTTGAATTAACAAAAGATGAAGGAAATAGACCAGAGACCAATTTAGAGGGTTTATCCTCTCTTCCTCCGGTTTATGGAGAAGGAAAGTTCATTACAGCTGGTAATGCTTCACAATTATCAGATGGTTCAGCTTCTGTTGTTTTAATGGAAGCAAGTGAAGCAGAAAAAAGAAACCTAGAACCACTTGGATATTATAGGGGTATGACTGTATCAGCATTAGCACCAGAGGAAATGGGAATAGGTCCTGTATATGCAGTTCCAGATTTATTAAACAAATTTAACTTAAAAATTGAAGATATAGACCTCTGGGAACTAAATGAAGCGTTTGCTGTTCAAACTTTATACTGTAGAGATGAGCTTGGTATTGACAACAGCATATATAACGTTAATGGTGGTTCAATATCAATAGGCCATCCTTACGGAATGACTGGTGCAAGAATGACGATGCATGCATTAATAGAGGGTAAAAGAAGAAACGCGAAATTCGTAGTTGTAACTATGTGTGTCGGTGGTGGCATGGGTGCAGCTGGTTTATTTGAAGTTATCTAAATTTAAAATTTGTAACTAAATTTTAAATCACAATCTTACAATTTATAATGTTGTATGGAAAAAATTCATACAAAAGCTGACTATCTAGATTCTCTTAAAAATAGAAACCTAACAATCTACTTAATGGGTGAGCTTGTAGAAGATCCATTGACACATCCAATAATAAAGCCAAGCATAGAAGCAATGGCTGAGACCTATGCTCTTGCTGAGAGAGAACCTGAATTAGCATCTGCAATATCTCCTTATACCAATGAGCCAATTAATAGGTTTTTACATATTGCTGAAAATAATCAAGATTTATATCTACAAAACCAAATGCAAAGAAAGTTGGGACAATTAACTGGGACTTGTTTTCAAAGATGTGTTGGTATGGATGCATTCAACGCTCTTCATTCAGTAACTTACGAAATTGATGAAAAATATAAGACTGATTATCACAAAAAATTTATAAGTTTCTTAACAAAAATGCATGAATCCAATCTTGTTATTGGGGGTGCAATGACTGATGTCAAAGGTGATAGATCAAAGCCACCACATCAACAGGCAGACCAAGATTTATATCTCAGAGTTGTGAAACGAGACAATAAAGGTGTGTACGTTTCTGGAGCAAAAGCTCATCAGACAGGTTGTTTAAATTCCCATTGGATGGTGGTCATGCCAACTTTAAGACTTACAGAAGATGATAAAGATTATGCAATAGTTGGAGCGCTACCAATCGAATCTGAAGGAATAACTTACATTTATGGGCGTCAATCATGTGACACGAGAAGTATGGAGCCTGGTGAATACGATGTTGGTAATAAGTACTTTGCTGGCCAGGAAGCAATGGTAATTTTTGACAATGTATTTATACCAAATGAATACATATTTATGAATGGTGAATACGATTTTGCAGCAATGTTGGTTGAACGATTTACATGCTATCACAGAAGATCTTATGTTTGTAAAGCTGGAGTAGGAGATGTAATGATTGGAGCAGCTGCAACCATTGCTGAATACAATGGAGTCGAAAACAAATCACATATCAGAGAAAAATTAGTTGAGATGAATAAATTAAATGAAACAATATACGCGACGGGAATTGCTTCGTCATTACAAGGAAAAGAAACTAAAAGTGGAAACTTTATCAATGACGATTTACTGGCAAATGTTTGTAAGCAACATGTAACAAAAGAAACATATGAAATTGGAAGATTAGCACAAGATCTTGCGGGAGGATTAGTTGCTTCAATGCCCTCAGGAATTGACATTCACGAAAGTGACATGTCCCCAAATCTCAAAAAATACTTAAAAGGTAAAGAAGATATAAATACTGAAGATCGTGTCAAAATGTTGAGACTAATAGAAAATATGACTTTAGGAAGAAATGCTGTAGCTTATTTAACTGAGTCTATGCATGGAGCTGGATCCCCTCAAGCACAAAGAATCCAAATTTCAAGAAAAGTTGATATTGAAGAAAAGAAGAACTTTGCAAAAAAATTGTCTGGAATAATTAAAAGAGAAGAGTAATGAAAGCTGTAGTTTGTACAACACTTGGAGAGCCTAATCTCCTTGAAATTCAAGATAATCCTATCCCAGAACCCCAAAAAAATGAAATATTAATAAAAGTTGAAGCTGCAGGTGTAAATTTTCCAGATGCTTTGATGGTACAAGGAAAATATCAGATTGTTATGGACCCACCATTTACACCCGGAACAGAAGTTTGTGGGATTGTAGAAGACGTTGGAGAAGATGTTGAAATTAAGATTGGTACAAAAGTTATAGCTTTACCTCCAATGGGTGGTTTTGCAGAATATGTAAGTGTACATAAAAGTTTAGTTATACCGGTATCTGAAGCAGTTGATTCCTATGCTGGGGCAAGCTTACCTATAAACTACGGAACTTGTTATTACGCATTAAAAAGAAGAGCAAATATACAGAAGGGTGAAAGTTTACTTGTTCTTGGTGCTGCAGGAGGAATTGGAACTGCAACTATCCAGTTGGCAAAAGTTATGGGTGTAAAGACTCTATGTGCAGTTGGCAGTGATGAAAAAGAGGAATATGTAAAATCATTGGGTGCAGATCAAATTATACGATATGACCAAGTTGATTTAAAGGAAACAACAAAAGAACTAACTAATGGTAAGGGTGTTGATGTGGTCATGGACCCAGTTGGTGGTAATGTGACTGAGCAAGCTTTGAGAGCTACAGCTTGGAATGGGAGGCTACTTGTAATTGGTTTTACAGATGGAAACATTCCAAAGATACCTCTTAATTTAACTTTGGTAAAAGGTGTTTCGATAGTTGGAGTGTGGTGGGGAAGATGGACAACAACTTCACCAGAAGAAACGGCAGAAGATTTTGGAGAACTTTTAAGTTTTATTGAAAAAGGTGAATTAAATATTGTGCCAAAAAATGTTCATACAATTGAAGAGACTCCCCTTGCATTAGAAAATTTTTTATCTCGTAAAAATATAGGAAAAACAGTTATTAGCTTTTAATTACTTCTTTGAAGATTCAAAATAAGGATTTGAACCAGATGCGTGATCAGTTGCATCGATAATATTACCTATCTCTGGTACTGCATCTCTTAATGCCTTTTCAATACCTTGTGTCAAAGTTACTTGTGCCATACCACATCCTTGGCAACCTCCACCAAGTCTAAGATACACATCTTGGCCTTCTACTCCTACAAGACTTGCTTGACCACCGTGGGAGGCTATTGCAGGATTTATCTGACTCTCTAAAACTGTCTGTACTTTCTCTGCTAGTTCACCTGTAAGTTCAGGCATGTCTTCAGGGTTGCCAAACATTGCTGGGCTTGGAGTGTTAGGATTATCCATTGTTAATCCAGGAGCATCTGGATCCTCTGACATATCTAGACTTGCTCCGTTAAAATTATCAACATCTTTACTAGCAATGACTACAGACAATTCACCAAATTCTATTCTTTTATCATCTGGTCTCGCCTGATCTAAGTCAAGGAAACTTAAGTCATAAGTATATTGATTACCTTGGACACCATCTATTTGTAGAAACAAGGCATAATCTTTTTCACCTGGTTCTTGCTCTCTCAATTCAAGAATTTTAGTAACGGCGGTATCACCAATATTGAATTTAAATTCGTCAGTCATATACTTAATATTAGTAAGCTCAAGATATGTGTAAATAAATATGAAGAAACTATTACTTGTTATTCCAGAAAATAGCTACAAATCAAACGATTTTGTTACATCAGCTGAAAAATTAGATCTTGATTTCTTGGTAATTACAGATAGCCAGCAGGTTTCCGGTCAATTCTCAGATACAGTAATAATTCATAGTTTTGATAAGGAATTAGAGAATGATGTAAGAGAAAAACTTCAAGATGTAACTCATGTACTTCCAGTAGACCATAGTGCTCTTAAATTTTCTGCATATCTCGTAGATTTATTGAACGCTAAAGGTAATAACACTAAATCAATTAATACAGCGATGAACAAATTTGAATCTAGAAAGATATTTAATTCAATATCTGAAATAAAAATTCAAAATGCAATCGTAAAAAAAATTGAAGATATAGAGATATTTATAAATGAAAATGGAACCTCTGTGTTAAAACCTATTTACGGCACAGCCAGCAAAAGTGTTATAAAAGTTGAAAGTTTTCAAGAAAACAGAACTGCAGTGGAAAAATTAATGCAAGACTGTTCAGATCAGGATTTAATTATCGAAAAATTTGTCGATGGAAGTGAGTATGCATTAGAAGGAAATTTAATTAATTCTGAATTAAACAAGATAGTTATATTTGACAAGCCAATTAATTATAAAGAGCCTTATTTCGAAGAATCTATATATATTGCTCCAACAGGAATACCAGATAAAACTCAAAAAGAAATAGTTAATTTAATTGGAAAAGCTTGTAAAAAATTAGGTCTTGAAAATGGACCTGTACACGTTGAGTTTAAAATACATAATAACGAAATATTCATAATTGAGATAAATCCAAGAATGATTGGTGGTTTATGTTCAAGATGCTTAAGTTTTGGTTTGTTTAGAACTTCACTTGAAGAAATCGCACTTCACGCATTTTTAAATAATGAATTAAAGAGTATTGATCTGCTCAGTAATTTTGTAGGGGTACTAATGATACCAACACCAATATCAGGAAAATTTATCTCGATCAATAAGAATGAGCTTGAAAGTATACCTAATGTTTCTGGGGTTGAGATTACTGTATCAGAAAACTCAAATCTTTTAGAACCACCTTTTGGAGATAAATATTTAGGTTTTGTTTTTTCACAGGGAGATAGCAAAGAAAAAGTAATGGAGTCACTCACTTTAGCTTTGAATTTAGCCAATCCGATTATCAAATAAAGTATGATAACCTTCAATAAAATATGAAAAATGCATTAATCATTAATGGTGGTGATAATACGACACATAGAGATCAAATAGAGAAATTTGATTATATTGTTGCTGTTGATTCCGGAGCTGAACATGCTTACAAATTATTTTTGAAGCCTGATTTGATTATTGGCGATCTTGATTCCATAAGTACAAAAACATATGACAGAGTAAATAAAGATAAAATTGAGATTTTGGAATATAAAAAAGATAAAGATTATACAGATTTTGAAATTGCATTAAACCACGTAATAAATTTAAAAATCAAAGATGTAACTGTAATCGGAGGTGAGTATGGTGATATTGATCACCTATTTGGATCATTGTTTGCTATAGCTAAATTACATACAGACCAAAATATTTTATGGCTTCACGGTGAACAGAAGATTCTATTTCCAGAATCTGAAAGCATCAAAATAGGTATAAACAATAAATTTAGTGTTTTACCATTTTCAGATTTAATAAACTTAAATATTACCGGAGCGGAATGGAATTTAGAAAATGAAAATATAGAGTTTGGGCAATCTAAAACGCTTCGAAACATTGCAAGAAATGAAAAAATAGATATATCAGTTTCTGATGGAAAGTTTTGTTTAATTATTTACAGTTAGGACCTTGGCAAATCTTTCCATGCCTTGTCTTTATCTAGTTTAGGTTCGCTAGGAAGACCAAGAACTCTTTCAGCAATGATATTTCTCATTATTTCAGATGTACCACCTTCTATTGAGTTCGCACGAGATCTTAAAAATAAACTTTGTGTATCTGTAAATCCATAAGAATCATTATCAAAATTTAATTCAGGTTGAGATAACTCATAACCTCTAGGAAATAACAATCCATCATTTCCTAACATTTCCATACCAAATTCATAGGAAGATTTGTTAATTTCAGCCTCGTGAAGCTTACTGGTAGACCCTTCAGGACCAGGCGTTCCCTTCTCTCTCAATTCTGAAGCTCTCATGTTCGTAAGGCGAACAGCTTCTTGTTGAATCCATAACTCTACAAGTTTGTCCTTAACAACAGGATCATCTAAGTTTCGATCTTTCCAAAGTTGTACAAGATGCCCAGGTGCTCCACTTCCTCTTTGTCTTACGTTACCACCAATAGCAACTCTTTCATTCATCAATATGGCTAGTGATACTCTCCATCCATCACCCACTTCTCCTAAAACGTTCTCTTTTGGGATTTTTACATCAGTAAAATAAACTTCATTGAACTCTGCTTCTCCAGTAATTTGTCTTAATGGCCTTACCTCGACTCCCTCAGATTCCATATCTACTATAAAAAATGTTAATCCACGGTGCTTTGGAACATCCGGATCTGTTCTTGTAACAAGTAAGCCCCATTTTGATAAGTGACCTAATGTAGTCCAAACTTTTTGACCATTAACAATGTAACCATCACCGTCATCTACTGCTTTTGTTGAAAGGCTTGCTAAATCTGAACCAGATCCTGGCTCAGAAAATAATTGACACCATATTTCATCAGCAGTGAACATGGGTCTTAGATATTTATCAATTTGCTCCTGAGTTCCATATTCCTTAATTGTTGGAGCGCCCATTCCAATACCAAGTAAATTAGCTATCCGGTTACTGGTTGAAATTCCTTCATTACGAAGGGTCTCATTCACAAGTAATTGAAACTTTGGATTTACGTTTAAACCACCAGAGCCTTCTGGAAAATGAACCCAAGCTAAACCTAAATCAAATTGTTTTCCCCAAAAATCCTTAATATCTTGATTTTCTTCTCTGAATGAAATTAATTCTTTGAGTCTATCTTTAACTAACTCTTCTGCATCAGCTGGTTTTGTTTCAATTTTTGCCATATTAAATTATACACTGATCACTCGTTAGAGCTATTTCCTTGTAAGGCTTTCATTATCAACATATTTTCATCATCATTACTTAAAGGATAAGTTCCATCTGTAATAGTTCTTATCTCATCTATGTTATTGGCAATGTCTTCTGCCGTTGCTTGTTGGTTAACATAGCCTTCATGTGTAATTATCCCAATTCTTGCAAACCTACCTGCAGCAACCCCATATATTTCATGGGTTGGTTCACAAGCTTCAGATGCAAGATATGTAACTAATGGTGTGACAAGCTCAGGGGTCATGAATTTGCCAACATCTTCAGGGATAAGTCCTTCTGTCATCCTTGTGTAAGCAGTAGGAGCTATAACATTAACCTTAATATTGTATTTAGCTCCCTCAATAGCTAAGACATTAGTGAGACCAACTATACCCATTTTTGCTGCACCATAATTTGCTTGACCAAAATTTCCAAATAATCCTGATGGAGATGCAACATTTACAATTCTTCCATAGTTGTTTTCCTTCATTATTTTGAATGCAGGATGAGTCACATAAAATGTTCCTTTTAAATGTACATCAATAATCAACAAAAATTCTTCCTCTGTCATATTTGCAAAACTTCTATCTCTCAATATCCCGGCATTATTAATTACAGCGTCAACAGTCCCAAAATTATCTACTGCAGTTTGAACTATTGACTCTCCACCATCTTTTGAAGCAACAGAATCATAATTTGCAACAGCTTCTCCACCATTTTTAATAATTTCATTAACAACATCGTCAGCTGGGGAACTACCTGAACCAGAACCGTCAACAGCACCTCCGAGGTCATTTACTACAACTTTTGCACCTCTTTTGCCAAGCTCTAGCGCATATGCTTTACCTAATCCATTGCCAGCACCTGTAACAATTGCTACTCTGTTTTCAAAATTAACATCTGACATATTTAAGCCTCCTCATACATTGATTGAATTTCGTTTTTGTATCTCTCAGCAATAACATTTCTTTTTAATTTCAAAGTTGGTGTTAATTCACCACTAGAGTCTGTCCATTCATTTTCAAGAAGTGTAAACTTCTTTATTTGCTGAACTCTAGCAACTTTGGAATTTGCTTCATCAATCTGTCCTTGTATTGCATCGATAACTTTAGAATTTTTTGACATATCACTAATGTTATATGCAACTCCATTTTCTTCCGCCCATTTTTCAGCGCCACCATCGCCATCAAGAACAATTAAGGCTGATAAGAATTTTTTACCATCTCCAACAACACAAATTTGACCTACGAGTGTATGAGGCTTTACATGATCTTCAATTTCAACAGGTGCTATATTTTTTCCACCTGATGTAATAAGTATTTCTTTTTTTCTTCCAACGATTTTGACATATCCATTATCATCGATCTCTGCAAGATCACCAGTGTGTAACCATCCATCTGAATCAAATGTTTCTTTTGTCTCATCATCAAGTTTGTAGTACCCCTTAGCAACATGTTTACCCTTTATACAAAGTTCACCATCATCAAGGACTTTTACTTCAGTACCTGCGAGGGGTATTCCGACCTTTCCTATTGGATTTAATACCTCGGGAATAGCCACATTATTAGACTTAAACATACTCTCAACATAATTGATAGCATGATTTGGAATTCCTATTGTTGCAGGTCCTGTGTCTTCTGTCATTCCATAGATTTCTGTAACATCAATATGTATTGCATGAAACCATTTATGAACCTCAGGGTTCATTGGTGCTGCAGCAGTTGCAAATATTTCAGTATTACTTAATCCCAAACCTTCTTTGAAAGATCTCTCAAATACAAGTCTTTTGAACACTGCATCTTTAATTCTTACTCCTAAAGGAGGTGTTTCACCTCTTTGCTCATATTCGACTCTTTCTAAACCGTTATCAATTGCCTTTAATGCAAGATCTTTCTTATCAGATTCATTAATTTTGTTTAGTAAACCAGATTGAAATCTTTCCCAAACCCTAGGTACAGCTAAAAAGATAGAGGGTTTAATTGTAGGTAATGCTTTTGCCATATCTTCTAATACTGGGACTGGAAATATCTGACCTCTTCTATAGATTGACTGATAGTGGTCACCAAGTCTTGCAGCTATATGAGCCATGGGTAAATAGGATACAATTCTTGGATTAGTTGAAAGCTGTACTGTTTCGGCAAAGAGACTTTGAGCAGTCCATAATACATTTTCGTGAGTTATCATCACACCCTTTGGATTTCCTGTTGTTCCAGAAGTAAATATCAAACAGGCCAATGAATCAGGGGTGACAGATGAAATTGCTTCATCTAGTTTCGATCTATCTGAAGAATTAATATCCTTACCTTTTTGAATTAAATCCGAAAAACTTAGAACATAATCGAGATCTTTATAGTCTTCGAAATCTTCTATCATTATCAAGTACTTCAAGTTTGGAGAATTCTTTTTTGCTGCATTAACTTCATCAAACAATTGGGCATTTCCAACAAATGCTATCTTTGCATCAAGTAAATTAACAATATACTCAATCTGTCCGGATTTAAGTTGTTTATAGATAGTTGAAGGTGTTCCTCCTGCGTGCATAATTGCGAGATCAGATATGAAGTGTTCTTTTGTATTATCACTAACAATAAAACCATTCTCACCTGCACTAAAACCAATATCGATCAGGCCGGAAGCTAAATTATGGACCATCTCCCTATATTCAGACCATGAAGTTGAGTTCCAACCAGAATATTCATCATTAATTGGGGTATTTAATGCTGGATAATCGGGATAATCATCAGCATTCTGATTAAAAAAGTCAATTATTGTTTTGCCATCTACAACGCTTGTAACTGAAGATTCCCTGTTTTTCATGAATTCATGAATATTTGTCATATAACTCCGCTCTTTATTATATGAATTTTAATAATCAAATTAAAAATTCTCTAATCTATATCTAAAATTGTTCTTCAACATTAACCCAAATACCATTATTTTGATAAGAATCTAATGTACACATTACATCTAATACATGAAAGGGTAAATTTACATTTTCTCTCGAAATATTATTTTTAGTTATGCATTTAACCATCTCAACTACACCAAGTCCCCTATAGTAATTATTTTCGTTATCAACAGGTGTATAGATACTTTCCCATTCATAAGTTTCCTTATTAAATATTGAAATTTCACCATCATAATTGTTTGGGTCCGCAAGTTTTAAAGAGGAGTTTTCACCATATATTTCTAATTTAGGATCATATGGTTTCCATATATCAAAACTTACTTGAAAATCTACAACAATATCACTCTCAAACTTTAATAAAGCAAAATAATGGGTATCAATATCAACCTTAATCTCGTTGTAGTCAACATCTGGATTTTCTACTTTACGTGTGTCGAATGTTTTTTGTGAGTAAGATATCACTTTCTCCACATTTCCAAATATCTTGATTAAAGATGTTAAATAATATGGCCCCATATCAAATAATGGACCTCCTCCTCGTTTATAATAAAAACTTGGATTAGGATGCCAACCTTCAACACCATGACTTGTAAAACTAGCAGACCCTCCAATAATTTTTCCGATTTTATTTGAAGATATTATTTGTTGAGCCTTCTTAAATGCCGGCCCAAGATATGTGTCTGGTGCAGAAAATAAATAAACATTATTTTTTTTCATTGTAGAATACAGTTTTTTTCCTTCTTCAATTGTTAAGGAAACTGGTTTTTCTGAAAAAACATGCTTTCCATTTTCTAATGATTTCAGAGATATATCAAAGTGTGATGAAGGAGGAGTTAAATTGACTATAATATCTATATCTTTATCCATCAGCAATGCCTCAACAGATAACGGATTTATATTATATTCTTTAGCAAAAAATTCTGATTTATTCTCATCTTTATCGGCACAAGCTAGGAGATTAATTTCTTTTTTATTTTTTTTAAGACCAATCATGTATTGGCTAGAAATTGCACCGCATCCGATTATTCCAACATTCATATTATTTAGTAGTCCAATTTATACCCTGAATTATAAGCTTTACAACATTTTCATTTTCAAAATCTTTTAAATAATGACCGATAGAGCAGTGAAATACTTTTCCATTTCCCCATGATTTTGTATAAGCTACAGGCATCTCTACATCATCTATCCACTCATGATATTCTTTGGTGAATTTTGTTGAAGCAATGATATTTATAGATGGATCGATGTGAAGAAAGTACTGTTCAGAAAAAACTTTAAAATTGTTTATTCCATCTACTATTTCATGATGTTTATCAATTATATTTACTTCGTAATCAACAAAATCACCTGGGTGGCAAACAAATTGACTGCCCACAAGAAATTGATAATTTGTATTATCTCTAAATGCATCGGTCATACCACCGTGCCAACCTGCAAGCCCAACACCAGAATGGACTGCTTCTTGTAAATTTCCAATTTTTGAATTCTTAATATCCCAATTGTTATCATCTATTTGCCCCATCGTCCAAACAGGAAGTATTACATCAAAACTTTTTAAATACTCAAGATCAGTCATGACATCAAGATCATTTACTATTTTGCTCTCAATATTGTATATCTTAATCTGTTCGCTTATAAATTCCGAAGTTTCAACAGGTTCATGCCCATCCCATCCACCAGAAATAAAAAGTGCTTTTTTTGTCATCCTTTTATTGATCCTGCAGTAAGACCTCCAGTTATTTGCTTTTGAAAAAACAGAAATAATACAGCTATTGGAGTAGCTGCTATTACAGAAGCTGCGGCAATACTTCCCCACTCATTACTGAAATCATCCGTGAAGACCACATTAATTCCTAATGCTACGGTGTATAAGTTTGTGTCCTTTAGAAAAACAGCAGCGAGTATATAGTCTGAATATATACCTATAAACGTAAGAACAAATAGTACAACTATGATTGGTCTTGCTAATGGTGCAACAATTCTGAAAAATATTTGTGAATCGGTAGCACCATCGACCTTAGCTGCTTCATCTAATGATTCAGGAATTGTATCCATAAACCCTTTAATTAACCAAGAATTGAAACCTATTGATCCACCAAGATAAACACAAATAAGTCCGAAATGAGTTCCTAAGCCCATAAACGGAGCAATATCACTAATTTGAAAAAATAGTAAATAAATCGCAACAAATGCGAGAAATGCTGGAAACATCTGAATAAGTACAAGGGTAATTAGTCCTACCCTACGCCCTCTAAATTTTAACCTAGCAAATGCATATCCTGCAAAGGTCCCTAAAAGAACATTAAAAATACCTGCTAGTGAAGCAATTTTATATGTATTAAATAGCCACTTAAAGTATGGAACAAGTGGGTCTCCATACAACGATTGATAATGCTTTAAAGTAAAACTACCTGGAATGAGCTTAGAGTTTTCCAAATTCGGAAAATCAGCAAATGAATTAGATAGAACATAAAGTATTGGATACATTGAAAATACTACAAAAGTTAAACCAACTAAATGCCTCCATCCATACTCTCTAAACCAGGTAGATAATTTATATGTTTCCATAAACACGCTCTAGTCTTTTTGAGTATCTGAATGAAATAGCTGAAATTATTAGTACAAGAAAAAATATTAATGTTGTTACAGCTGCAGCAAGACCAAATTGTACACCCCTGCCACCAGATACAGCTAAGTTATATGTGAAAGAAATGAGTATATCAGTATATCCAACGGAAACGTCAGCTCCAACAATAGGAGGACCTCCACCAGTAAGTAGAAATATTAATGTGAAATTATTGAAATTAAATGCAAACGCTCCTATCAAAAGTGGCGATATTGACACTAGCAATAATGGAAAAGTTATCTTAAAAAAAGATTGTCTAGGAGTAGCACCGTCAACCTTAGAAGCTTCAATTAATTCATTTGGAATTGACTGTAAAGCACCTGTAACAATTAAAAACATGTAAGGAAATCCAAGCCATGTGTTGACTAATAAAACTGCTGCTTTAGAGCTTTCTTCCGTTCTAAACCATCTAATTGGTTCAATATTAAACAATTGGTATAAAGGATCAAGCCAATCATTTACAAGACCAAAATCTGGATTTAGTAATCCCCTAAAAACGAGTATTGATATAAAAGCTGGTATTGCATAAGGAATAATATATATAGATCTATAAAGTTTCTGAAATCTTACTTTTTCATTATTAAGAGTTATCGCTAAAAGAAGGCCAACAATGAACGCAAGGGCCACTGAGAAAAAAGCAAATTGGAAAGTCCATTTTGCGACTGTACTTAAAGGTCCTCTAAATCGTTGGTCATCAACTATTCTTTGATAATTTTCTGTACCAACATTAATTCTCCAGCCTGGATCTACCGATTCACCACCACAAATAAAATTTCCACGATCACCAAGTGTACAGGCAACATTTTTTCTATTGTCATATAAAATTTCAGAATCTTTATCGTATGTATATTTTTGCTGTGATGAAAATATTCTTCCACTTGAAGCACCGAATACAGAAATATTGTAAAGTTTTATTCTTGTATTTTTATCAACTAATAGTGAAAGATCCTGTAATGTACTGGAGTTCGCAATTTGTTCTTTACCTGACAGTAAATAAAAGGATTCAGGAATAGTAATATTGTTATTTGAGTCTTTAAAAGATGGCTCATGTGTCGCGTATTCAATATCTTCAAATTGATCAGAAGTAACAGCTCTTCCAAACAATAGATTGTCTTGATCGAAGTCTGCAAGAAAGAAAAAATCTAAATTTGAATCTTGCATAACATATAAATCAAATTCAACACCTTTTTGCTCTTCTGTGGAATAAGTTAAATCCTCTAGACGCTCTATGACTTGAGTTTTAGTTAATATATGACCAGTTTGCCAATTTGTAAATGAAACATAAAAGTTGTAACCCGCAGGAAATAAGACAAAAGAAATCAGAAATACAAACCCAGGGGTAATCCACTTTAAAGGCTTTAATTTATTTGTTATGTAAGTGATGTTTATTAGAAAAGTGATGATCCCAATGATTATTAGAAGAAACCAAGACTCATAACTTATTGCTAAAGGAACAACATAAAACATTAAAGCATTGAAAATACCAAGTAATATATACTTCAAAATTGTCGAAGTTTTCATGTATATATAAATATATCACAAAAAAATCGGGGCTCTAGATGAGCCCCGATTTAAGTAATAATTTTGTTAATTATCCACCAGCAATGGCATCTCTAACTTGCTGAGCAGCTAATTTCATAGCGTCAGCGGCTGAATCAACAGTTACTCCTGTATCTTCATTAGTACCATAATTCTGATCTCTAATAATTAAAAGAGCATCTCCGACTGGTCCCCATACGCTTCCCATTTCTGGAATGTTAGGCATTGGGATTCCATTTGATGCACTTGCTGCAAACTGTGCTGCAATTGGATCTTCTTTTTCAACAATTGCAAACAATGATTTTGTTGCAGGTAGTCTTGGATCTTCAGCATACATAGCAGCTTGAACATCTACAGTAGCAAAAAAGTCAAGTATAAAGCTTTGTGCTAATACTTTCTTTTCGCTAAATGATGATATAAACATACCTCTAACACCAACGAATGGAGTTGCGGCATTGCCACCAAATGTAGGAATTAATCCAACACCATAATTAACAGCAGCGGCATCGTTTCTAGCCCAAGGACCTGTCATCCAAAACAAAGATCTGCCTTCTTGAAAAGCAGACATAGATGCACCATAGTCAGTCGCTGCGACTGTACCATTTTTAACTAATGAATCTAGAAACTCTGCAGACGCTAATGCGCTAGCATTGTCTAATCCAACATCAGAAGGATCAAATCCTCCATCAAATTTAAAAATGTATCCACCATCAGACTGAACAAATGGAATATTGTGGTAAGCGTCTCCGCCTCCACCACCACCTGGTGCACCCACACAGAGTTCAGTACCTGCAGCATCACAAGCTGCTTTTACTTCTTCCCATGTTGATGGAACACCATCGACTAAATCTGAGTTGTAAAACATTGCTATAGCTTCTGTTGCATATGGGAATCCATAAACTTCTCCACCATAACTAAATGCTGAGATACCAACGTCAAAAATATCTGATTGAATTGAACCAAGATCAATTGGAGCAACAACACCATTAGTGACAACTTCACCAACCATGTCATGTGGTCCAATAAAAAGGTCTGGTCCTTCGCCAGCAGGTCCTGCTGTAAGTACATCATCCTTAATTGATCCAAAATCATAAATTACCACTTCAACATCAACTCCAGCTGCAGATTCATATGCACCTACAAGAGGATCTAAAGCAACGGCAATTTTTTCTTCAGCCCAAATTAACAACTTTTCCGGTGGTGGAGAAGTTGTTGCAGGGGCTGCAAGTGTTTCAGCTGGTGCTTCTTCAACTGCTGGCTCTTCAACTGTTTCTTCAGTTGAACCGCCACAGGCTACTAACACCAGTGAAAGAATTAATAAAATTGCACCAAATCGCAATTTTGTATTATTCATACACTCCCTTTCTTAATATACGTATATTCACAAAATGAACTATTTGAATTATATGATTTAATTAGAAAAATTTCTAATTGATTGAAAAATTTAGCTCTCTTTAATTATGAGCCCATAATTATCTGCTATATCTGTAATTTTCAATTTACCTGAATCAAGTTCAATAGTGCAATCACCATAGACCATATCGACACTATGAGCATTTGTATTTAATTCTATGTCTTTGTTGTTAAGGTCCCTATTTACGATACACAAAAGTGACTCATCATTTAAAACTCTTCTGAAAATGACATAGTTATCATCATAAGTAACCATTTCAAAGTTGCCATATCTTAGAATTGGTTGACTTGTTTTTATATTCATTAGTTCACTTGTAAACTTTAAAAGGTCTTTATTCCATTTATCTTCCGATTCCCAAGGAAATGGCTCTCTATTAAATGGGTCATCTGCTCCTCCCAGCCCAATTTCATCACCATAGTAAATTCCAGCTATACCTGGGAAAGTTGCCTGAAGGAATACAGCTCCAAACATGCCGTCAGTATTTGCTCCACAACGATTAAGGAATCTTTTCACATCGTGTGAACTTAGTAGATTTTGACATGAAGATAAGGCCTCAAAAGAGTACATCGAATATAAGTTGGAGAGAGAGTTTGCGAACTCTTTGTTATCAATTCTTTTCGTAGCAAAATAGTCTGTCATAGTCTCTCTAAATGAATAGTTCATTGTTCCATCAAATCTCTCTCCCTGAAGCCATTGTGAAGTATCTCCAAATATTTCTGAAATAAGCAATATATCTTTTTTTGCACTATAAGCAACGTCTCTAAAATCTTTCCAAAATGAAAAATCTAGCTCTTTCGCAACATCCATTCGCCAACCATCTATATCAAAATTTTTAATCCAGTGTTCTGTAACATCCAGTGCCCACTGCCTAGCACCATCATTTTTGAAGTTTATTTTTGGCATATCGGGAACACCCCACCATGCTTTGAATGTTGGTTCTATAATTGGTCCATCATCATCAACAACTTCAACGGGAACTTTTGTTTCTTTAAAAGTCTTTTCAAGGTATGTCTTATATTCTTCAGCATTACCATCCCATCCTACTTTGTGAGTATTCGCGTATAAGTGTGGTCTATGTAAAAACCGGACCGGATAGTCAAATACGGTAAACCAGTCTTTATATTCTGATTTTTCCCCTTTTTCTACTATATCTTGAAAGGCAAAGTGTCTTGGATGCACATGATTTAAAGAGCAATCTAATACAACTTTTATATCCCTACTGTGAGCTTCTTTGATAAGAACTTTTAATGCCTCGTCACCTCCAAAAGTGTCGTCGACTTTAAAATGATCCCAAGCATCATATTTATGGGTACTTGATGATAAAAATATAGGATTTAAATAAATTATATTTACACCTAAATCTTTGATGTAGTCTATTTTTTCTGTGACTCCATAAAGATCTCCACCGTGAAAACCTAATCTAGTTGGAGTACTTTCCCAAGGAATAGAATTTTCAGGAGTAATTTCATCATTTCCATTCCTAAATCTTTCAGGAAATATCTGATACATGACACCTCCATAAACCCAATCAGGGATGGTGTGTCGAGGAAAGTCCTCTGAGCTATAAATCCATTTTTCTGAAGGAGAAATAAAATTAGCTACCCCACTTGTTCCAAAATAAATATTTAACTCATCTTCTGTTTGAGCTGCAAAACTAAACTTTGAGACTGTAGTTCTAAAATTAAAATTTAAATTCCAAAACTTAAATCTATCTGTTTCAGCATACATATCAAGCTCTAATGGTCTTAAATCATCATCCTCAACTAAAAGCCAGACCTTTGCTATCTTTGGCTCACTGTGGATTCTAAGATTTACGGTACCGTCTGCTGAAATTGAGAAAAACTTTTTATCGTTAAAATCAAAACGAAAATCATAATGGCCTAGATGTACATCACCCTCAAAAAATTCGAGCTTTTGTGCTTCATCTTTATCTGTAAATTCAACTGAGTGTCTTTCAACCATAAATGTATTTCCGAATAAGTATTGTACTATATACTTTAGTTGAAAGGATTGAATTGGATATCAAAAAATCATCTGGATTAATAATGCACCCAACTGCATTACCTTCAAAGTATGGAATTGGTGATTTTGGTAATACATCGAAAGAGTTTATCGATTTTCTAGAGGAAACATCTACAAATGTATGGCAGGTACTTCCATTAGGACTAACTAGCCTTGATGAATTTTCACCATATTCAAGTCCGTCATCAATCTTGGGAAATAGATATTTAATTGATATTGAGCAATTGGATGGCTTTGATAACAAGAATTATAATGTAGAGAATTTCTCAAAAGAATACGTTGAATATAAAAAAGTATATGATTTCAAAGATTTAGTCTTTAAAGACTTATGTCAGACTATAAATCCAGATGATGAAATTTATTCAAATTTTTTAAATGAAGAATTAATAAAACAACATATTACTTTCTTAGTATTAAAAGATCTTAACAAAACAGTATGGACTAGTTGGGATAACGAATACAAAGAATATAGTGAAAAGTTATTTGAAAAATTGTTAAAAGATGAATCTAATTTAATGAATTTTCATATTTTTACACAATATGAATTCTTTAAACAATGGAATGATTTAAAAAAATATGCCAATGATAAAAAAATAAACATTCTTGGTGATATTCCAATTTATGTAAACCATGATTCAGCAGATGTATGGTTAAATAAAGAAATTTTTGAGTTAGATCAAAGTGGTGAGATGGAGTTTATTTCTGGTGCAGTTCCTGATAGTTTTAACCAACAAGGACAGGTATGGGGTAATGCTCTATATAAATGGGATAAGCATAAATCTAGCAACTTTAAATACTGGAAAGAAAAGTTAAACAAATCTCTAAATCTTTACGATTATTTAAGAGTTGACCATTTCGTAGGATTCTTCAAATTCTGGGCAATTCCGAAAGGAGAGTCTGCACTTAATGGACACTGGAGAGAGGGGCCTCGACATGACTTTTTTGAATCTATTTCTCAAGATGTTGATTTAACCAAATTACTAGCTGAAGATCTTGGTGTAATTCTTAAGGAAACAAAAGAGATATTAACTAAATACAACATACCTGGCATGAAGGTGCTTCAACAAAGAATACCAGATGATGTTGAGGACTTACCCTTTCTAGGAGATACAGAAGTCATAGATAAAGAATCTTTATTTGAGGAAGCTTCTGATGATTATTTTGAGGAAACTCATCCAAATGAATGGGATTATAATCTAGCAGCCTACACAGGAACTCATGATAGTCCTACAACTCAAGAGTGGTTCGATGAAGTTAATGAGTCAAAATATAGAAATTACAAAGAATATACCAAAACCCTAAAAAATTCTTTTAACAGTGATGTTTGGGATTTCATTGCTTTAGTTTGGGAGTCTAATTCCCAATTAGCAATTACAACAACTCAAGATTTATTAAAACTAGATTCTAAAGCACGTTTTAATATTCCTGGAACATCAGAAAACAACTGGGTATGGAGACTGGAAGATTTGAAAAATTTAGAGCCAGTTAAGGAAGATCTTAAAACACTTAATAAATCAACAGATAGGGGTTAGTTACTATCTCTTATATAATCAATTACGATTTGCGCTTGTTCTTCGGTTATACGAACTGCAGGCATTGACCCTTTTCCTTTTAAAATAGTTTGAAGCCAATATGAATCTGGTTTATTAAGCACTGATGTCGTTTTAAGACTCGGTCCTACCCTACCGGAGAAATCTTCTTGGTGACAAGCAGAGCATCTAGCTGTGTAAATCTCTTTTCCAGTTGTGAGCTCTACAGTTTCTTGAGATCCGCATGCAATAAATAAAAAAAGAAACAATACGATTGCTTTTTTCATGTTTATTCTTCTTCTAGGCCAGTTTTAAACTCTCTAGTTGATTTACCTAAGGATCTTGCCAAACCCGGGAGTCGCTTTGCTCCAAAAAGTAACAATAAAATTGATAAAATTATAAGTAATTCAGGTAGTCCTAATCTCATAATTTAATTTTAACTTAATCTATTCTTTATTATCTTCTAAAGATTTCTTTTGTAAAAAATTGATTATTACATATCCAAATATTGTAAAAACAAGAAAGAATATAATTTCTTCAACATTGGTAGCGTTTGGTAGTTCAGGTCTTGTTACAACGGCCTCCAATTCACCTTCACTGTTTACTCTTGATTCAAGAACATTTCTAAATGGCCATATCTTGATAAGAGAGCCAATAAGAAATCCGGAAAGTAGAGATAATATTTCATTCTTAAAATTTGCAAACATAAATGATAAAACCCTACTAAAAATAATTAAGCCTAAGATACAACCAAGAGCAAAGACTGACAAAATTTGTAAATCAAAACTTTTGATTGCATTAATAATAAATTCATACTTTGAAAGAAGTAACAATATAAACGAACCACTTATTCCTGGAAGAATAGTTGCGGTAATTGCTATAGAGCCTGATAAAAATACAAAAATAGGTGTTTCAGGAGTTGAGGCTGGAGAAAGAAATGAGATAAGTCCCGCAACAACTACCCCTAAAAATAGGTAAACAAAATTTTTATTTGTAAGTTTTTCAACTTGACTAAGGATCATAAAGGCTGACGCAAGTACTAATCCAAAAAATAATCCCCAAATCTTATATTCATGATTTGAAAGTAAATAACTAATTAAATTAGCTAATAGAAAGACAGCAGCTGTTATTCCAAGATAAATCGTTAAAAGAAAATTACCATTAAGTTTTTTCCAAAAGTCTTTTATTCCAGCTTTAAATAATGTTTGAAATAAAGATAAATTAATATTTTTAATTGATTCAATGAGCTCTTCATATATACCTGTGATAAGTGCAATAGTTCCTCCTGATACACCTGGAACAATATCTGCAGCCCCCATCGCAACACCTTTAAAGAAAAGACCAATTCTCTGTTTCAATTTAAGCCTCTGTCGATTTTGGAGAAAAAATTCTATAGAAAATTGGTGAAATTGTTGCAGTTAGTACAGCAAGCAAGATAATCTGCTGCTCCAATGCTTTTGAAATAAGTTCCAGCTCTACACCAATCTCGGCCATAGCAATAATTAAGCTAAATCTTGCAGCTAATAAAAAGCCGCCTGCAACTAATTGTCTAAATTTTATTTTTGTAAATATAAGAAATAGTGAGGGCACAATTTTAACAATGAGTGCAATTCCTAAAAGACTCAACACCTGAATATAAAATTCTGTATTTTTAAAAACTTCAATATCGTAATTTAGACCAATGTTTATAAAGAATATTGGAATGAGAAATCCATAGGAAAAACCTTTTAGGCTGTTTTCCAAACTTCCTCTATTTGGAAACGTAAAAGCAAATAAAGTTCCCGCAAGAAAAGCACCTAGGATATACTCAATATCGAACAACACTGCAACACCAACTAAAGTCAGCATTAAAGCTATTGAACTTCTAATACCCATTTCCTCTGGGTCATTACCATCAAACATTCTGGAAAATATTTGTGGATTCCACCAAGCAACTCTTCGAATAATTCTAAGAATTAAAATTACAATTAAGAAATACAAAATTACATTTAAGTTAGATATAGAAAAGCCTTCAGAGTGTTGTAAAGATGCAAAAACTGTTACTCCAATCAAAGTAAAAATGTCAGCTATCAAAGCGGACATAAAAAGTGACTGACCATAATTTGTTTTAATCGTATCATCGCTTCTCAAAACAGTTATAACAATATCGACACTTGTAGTGCAAAGTACAAGTGCCAAAAATATTGGATAATCTAGAGTAATTATTAGATAAAAGGATGTTGCAACAGTAGCAACATAGATTGCAAGAGGTATCGATAAAGTTTTCAAACCTTTTTCTCTAAATGTGTCTAATTCTATTTCAAAACCAGATAAGAACATTAACAACATAAATCCAAATATTGCCAACCCAGATATAAACTCTGAAATCTTTACTATTCCTAGAACTGGCCCAACAAGTATTCCATATGCAATTTCTAAAACAATACTTGGAATGCTTATCCTTTGTGCAATAAGTGGCAATAAAAAAGCACCTAAAGAAATAATTACAAGAGATAAAGCGTCAAAGTTTTCCATTAATTAGGTATATATAAAACTGAAGATTTTGCATTCTGAAGAATAAATTCCGCAATCTTTTTACCTTGCCAATTGGACTGACTAGTTTGACTAACAATTGAAAGATCAATTTTATCTGTGAAAGAAGAGAAGACTTTTGCTTCATTTCCTTCAGCATTGACTATCTCACACTGTACTTCATTAGATAATGCTAAATCTTGAATTCTTTCAGTGTTTTTATTTGAAGCTGATGTATGTTCTGGTTGAAGAAACTTTGGTTGAGATATGTTTAAAGCTGTAACATCTGCAGATAAAGTTGAGGCTAAATCAAATGCTACATTGACAGGACTATTATCACTAAAATCATCACTGACAAGTATTCCTATTTTTTTATATGGGAATGAAGATCTCGAAAACAATAAAGGAATACTGTTTTTATTTGAAAAATTAATATATGTTTTTAATTTTGATTTTGTAATTTCTTTCTCATCAAATGGTATCAATATAGTTCCTATAGAGAATGAATCTTTATTGCTCTCAATTTCTTTAAGTAAAGATTTTTGTACATTATATAATTCAAAGTCTTGATCTTTCATGATCGCTTTATATGTATCTGTCTGGTCTTCCTTTTGATCTGGAAATATGTCACCTGACGTTAGAATCTCTAATTTATCTGCTTTTGTATTTCTAATGAAATACTCTGCTTCAGAAAGATTTTTTAATTCATCTTCATTCTTGAGGAACACAGCAACATTTTTACCAAACTCAAGTGGAAATCTTGATTCAGAACCAGAAAATAAATTTATAACATTTGAGAAAGCTCCTGATTGTAAAACTATTGTTACAAGATCACCTGTTTCAAGCTCAGTATCACCATGAGGGATAACAACATTTCCTTTTCTTAACAAGGCTCCAACAATGAAAAAATCTGAACCTATATCTTTTAGTTTTTTTCCTCTAGCAGGGCTATCTGAATTAATTTCAAGTTCAATCGCCTCAGCTCTACCTCCAGCAAATGCCTGGGAGACTACTCTTCTTGGTTCAAGAATATGTTCTAGTCTTCTTCCTATTAACACGTCGGGATCTACAACCTCAACATCTAAATCTTTGTATTGCTGAGAATTTTTATCTTCGTTAACTATTGAAGATAGCCTGTAAATATTATTTTGTTTTGCAATCTTTAAAATTTCCAAATTTACTTCATCATCATTAGTTAGTGTGACTAAAGCGCTTGCATTTTCAATACCTGCTTTTTTCAGAACAAGGGTTGAAGTCCCGTCTCCTTGATATTTTTCTATTTGCCTATTTGGATTAAAATTCCTGAGCTTTTCTTGATCCATATCAATAACAGAGATATTCCAGCCTGTGCTAATTCTATTTATGAGTTGGCGTGCCTCACCATGAGCGCCTACGATTATTACTTTCACGTGCTTATTATGCTATAAATCTGATTTTGATAAAGGACTACTTTTAAAAACTTATTCATAATAAACCACATGTTTACTTGGGTTTTTTATGATTAGATTTTAAAGCTTAATCAATTGTTAAACAAGAAATGCATAACATCTCCGTCTTGAACAGTATATTCTTTACCTTCAGATCTCAATTTTCCAGCTTCTTTTGCCCCTTTTTCACCATTGTTTGAGATGTAATCTTCAAAACTAATTGTTTCTGCACGTATAAATCCTTTTTCAAAATCGCCATGTATCTTCCCTGCTGCTTGAGGTGCTTTATCGCCAATATTTATCGTCCATGCTCTAACTTCTTTTGGTCCAGCGGTAAAGAAAGTTCTTAACCCTAGAAGTTCGTACCCTGCCTTAACCAGTTTGTCTAATCCTGTTTCGGTTTGACCCATTTCTTCTAAATATTCTTTTTTTTCTAAAATATCTAATTTCGAGATATCTTCCTCAATATCAGCACAAATTGCCACAACTTTTGCATTTTCAGTTTTGGCAAAATTAATAACTTGTTCGAGATACTTATTTTCATTAAATCCATTTTCACTTACATTGGCAACGTACAAGACAGGCTTTGTAGTTAATAATTGAAAACCTCTTAGTAATTTTTGTTCTTCAATAGAAAAAGTTAATGATCTAAGGTTCTCACCATTTTCAAGATTTGGGAGTATCTTTTCTAATAAATTTTTTAGCAATAAGCCTTCTTTTTCTCCTGACTTGGAACTTTTAGATGCTTTTTGATAAAGTTTTTCAACTGTACCTAAATCTGCTAATACTAATTCTGTATTTATAACTTCAATATCATCAATGGGCGAAACTTTACCTGCAACATGTACAATATCTTCATTCTCAAATGCTCTAACAACATGAACAATTGCTTCAGTTTCTCTAATATTTGCTAAAAATTGATTACCAAGCCCTTCTCCCTGAGATGCTCCTTTAACTAACCCTGCAATATCAACAAATTCCATTACAGTTGGTAATACTTTTTTTGGATTTACAATATTTGAAAGTTTATCTAAACGATCATCTGCAATAGGAACTACACCAACATTAGGTTCAATTGTACAGAAGGGATAATTTTCTGATTCAATATCCGCTTCTGTTAAAGCATTAAATAGAGTTGATTTCCCAACATTTGGTAAACCAACAATTCCACATTTAAATCCCATATATATGTCCTTTGATAAAGCATATCGAATGCATAATTTAATTTTTTATTTATTTTTAACAACTACCCCTCATGGAATAAATAATTTGATTAAAGTTTTTATAAGAGGAGAAATATGACCGAAAAAAATGATAAAAAAACTATTTTTGGTTGGTCTATGTATGATTGGGCAAAATCTGCATACGAAACAACAACACTTGGGGCTGTTATGCCTGTTTATTTTGTGAGTGTCGTAGTACCAGAAGAAGGATTTTTATTTAGAGGTAATTTATACACTGGAGCCGAGGTATGGGGATTTGCAATAGGATCCGTCTTATTTATTTTCTTCTTAATTATGCCAACAATTGGAGCAATGGCTGATCTTTCTGGTTCAAGAATGAGGTTATTTAAATCTTTTGCTTACGGTGGTGCTATATTTGCATCAACATTCTATTTTGCACAATCAGGTGATGTTGTTTTAACACTTTTAATATATTTTCTAGCACAACTGGGTGCGACAGGATCCAACGTATTCTATGACAGTGTTTTAAAAGATATAACAACTGAAGATACTATCGACCAAGTATCTGCAAAAGGATATGCACTTGGATATTTAGGAGGAGGGTTGCAACTATTACTCTCATTGATTGTGATTCAACTTGGACCGTCATTATTAGGAATTGATACTTCTTTAGCATCTAGAATCGCAATAGCTTTTGCAGGAATATGGTGGTTACTATTCTCAATATTTAGCTTTTCAAGAATGAAAATTGATGAAACAAAATCTGAAAATACGGTTAGCAAAAATTATTTGTCAGCTGGTTGGAAAACAAATTTAAACACATTAAGGAAAGTTAGAAAATTTCCATTTTTACTTTATTTCTTACTTGCATACATATTTTATTGGGATGGGGCCCAGACAGTAATTAATATGGCAGGTCCATTTTTTAGTGAAGTTTTGTTGCTTGATCAGACTTCAATAATAGTTGTATATCTAGTTGTTCAATTCATCGCTTTTATTGGTGCGAGATTAGCAGGTTATCTTGCAGGTAGAATTGGACAAAAAAATACTCTTATTTTCACCATTGCACTTTTCTTTTTGGCAGGTAACGGGGCATATTTTGTACCAGAACAGCAACTTTTACCAGTGATACTCTTGGGAGTAATAGTTGGAACAGGCATGGGAGGATTACAGTCAGTAAGTAGAAGTGTTTATGCAACAATGTTACCAAAAGGTGCAGAGGGTGAATTTATGGGATTCTTTTCAGTCATTTCAAGATTTTCAGCTATTTGGGGTCCTTTAATTTATAGCTATGTCAGTGCTTCAACAGGCAATCCGAGACTTTCTTTACCGGGTATATCATTATTCTTTGTAATTGGATATCTCTTATTAAGAAATGTTGATATTAATTCACAAATTACTGAAGAAGAGTGGGCTGCTAGCTAATCAATTTAGCTAGATTTGAATATAAAGCTGACACTGTAATTGGACCTATGCCACCGGGGTATGGGGCTCTCCCAAGTAAATACTTATCGAGATCAGCGGTATCAATATCTCCATATGATTTTCCATCAACAACTGAAATTCCAACATCAATGACATAAGAGCCTTCTTTAAAATAAGATTTATCAAACATTTTTGATTTACCAACAGCAGATATAAAAATATCTGCCTTAGATACAAAATCTTTAGGATTTGAAGTTTTACTATGAATTACAGATACGTTTCCATTAAATTTTTTTGAACTCAAAATTTTTGAAAGAGGAGATGTTACTAACCTTGATCGTCCAGCAATAACAATGTTTTTGTCTTCTGTTTCAATCTCGTAATGAGACAACAATTCAAGAATTGCCATTGATGTGGCAGGAATAATATTTAAATTTTCAGAATAAAGTCTACCCAAATTAAAAGTAGTAAGACCATCAACATCTATCTCACTTGGTATCAAGTCAATTACTTTTTCAACATTCAAATGTTCTGGCAGTGGAAGCTGTACTATCATTCCTTGAGATGATTCAGAATATTCAGAGATAGTATCTTCTAATTCACTTTCTAATGTGCTCTCTTTTAATTTTATCCAATTAAAATCTACTCCTAGTAAATTAGCTTTTTTTTCTTTTACGGAAACATAAAGAAGTGATGCAGGATTTTCACCAACGGTAATTGCTGTTAATACTGGAGGTTTATCATTATTATTTGTGTAATTTTCAAAAATAGTACTACTTTTAAAGTCAAGGTTTTCAGCTACAGGTTTACCATATAAGATTTGTGACATAAATTAAGTTTAATAAATCACTTGGTTAGTTTTTAAATTATTTCGTTAAAATAACATTTGGAGACAAATGTGGAAATTTCAAAATTAAATAACAATATTACGCCTTCAGGAACAATGGCAATATCAAACAAGGCTAGAATTCTAAAGGAACAAGGAAAGCCTGTAATTGGTTTTGGTGCAGGTGAACCTGATTTTCCAACACCTTCACATGTTATAGAGGAAGTAAAAATTGCATCCGAAAATCCTGCTTATCATAAATACACAGCAGTTGGTGGCTTACCGATTTTAAGAGATGAAATTTCTAGAACAACAAAAGAATATTCAAATTTTGAAATCGACCCAGATAATGTAGTAGTAACTAATGGAGGAAAACAAGCAATACTGACAACATTTATGTCATTACTTGATCCTGGAGATGAAGTTTTAATACCTTCACCTTATTGGACAACATATCCTGAAGCAGTAAAAATTTCAGGTGGGGAGCCAGTAATTGTTGATACAGATTTTGAAAATGATTTCAAAGTTACAGTTGAACAACTTGATGAGAAATTTACTGAAAAAACAAAGGTTCTTGTATGGGTATCTCCGTCCAATCCAACCGGAGTGGTCTATTCTAAAGAAGAAGCTGAGGAAATATATAACTGGGCATTTGATAAAAATATATGGATACTTTCCGATGAGCTTTACGAACATCTAGTTTATAAAGGAGTTACTTCACCATCACCAGCAACTATCGATAAAAATCTTGAGAAAACAATTGTAGTGAATGGTGTTGCCAAAGCGTACTCAATGACTGGATGGAGAGTTGGTTGGATAATGGGTAATGATGATATCATCGGTTTGTCTAAAAAAATTCAGTCTCATGCTACGTCAAACGTTGCAAATATTTCACAAGTTGCTGCATATTCAGCATTAAAAAATGGATTAGACAGTACAAATGAAATGAAGAAAGCATTTGATAAAAGAAGAAATTATGCCCTCAATTTATTTAGAACCTTAGAAAACATAAGGGTTCCAAATGCAACAGGAGCTTTTTACGTTTTTCCTGATGTAAGTCATTACACAGATGGTCTTATAGAAGGGGTGAGCACATCAATTGAGCTTTGCGATTGGTTATTGGAGAAATTCTACATTGCATTTGTACCTGGCGAGGTATTTGGGAAAGAAGGATTTTTACGTTGTTCTTATGCTCTAAGCGATCAAGATCTAGAGGAAGGCCTCACGAGATTTAAAGACGCTCTAGAATCAATTTAATGAACGAAGTAAAGAAAAAAAGTTTATATTCCTGGTTACTTTTTGATTTAGCAAATACAGTTTATGCATTTGTAATTCCTGGTTTATATTTTTCGGTCTGGCTTGTGAGTGAACAAGGTTGGACAGATCAAGCTTTGGGTCTGGCAACTTCAGGAGCGATGGTAATTGTTGCTCTAACCGGTCCCTGGGTAGGGGCAAGAAGTGATGGTGCACAAGGAAAGAAACCATTATTATTCATTACGACTGCAATCTGCATAGTAGCAACCTTTCTTCTTGGGACATTTAATGTAAATATATCTGTTTTATTGTTCATCATTTCATTGATTGGATTTAACCTTGGTTCGGTAGTCTATGATGCTTTACTTGTTTCCGTAAGTAATGAAAATAATAGAGGAAAAATTTCTGGCATGGGAGTTGCGTTTGGATACATGGGATCACTTATAGGATTTGGTGTTGCATCACTTCTTCAGGAATTTGGTTACAGTTATGTAGAAATTTTTAGATCCGTGGCTATTCTTTTTTTATTATTTTCAATTCCAGCATTTTTATTCATTGAAGAGAAAAAATTTAATATTGATAAAGTAAGTGTAAAATTTAGAGAATCTCTTTATATAGTTGTTAAGTCATGGAAGCATTCCAGAGAATATAAAGGTCTTACAAGATTTCTTATTGGGAGATTCTTTTATGCAGACGCAATTAATACTTTAATCAGTGGTCTACTCGCTGTATATCTTGTCGAAGAGGCTGGACTTACAGCTGAAGACAGTCAGAATTTGTTAGCCTTAGCAATTATCATCTCGATTATCGGTGGTTATGTTTATGGTAAAGCTGGAGATAAATATGGTCCAAGAAAATGCACTTTATTTAGTTTAGGTTGTTGGATGGTTTCATTAATCATTGCTGTTATTTCTACAGAGTTTGATATTGAATGGTTAATTTATGTAACTGGAGTTATTGGTGGCTTCAACATTGGTGGAATATTTGCGGTTGACAGAGTATTCATGACAAGACTGAGTCCAAAAGAACATCTTGGTGAATTTTATGGTTTATATTCTACTGTTGGAAGATTTGCAACAATTGTAGGTCCGATTTTGTGGGGCTTTATTGTTAATACTTTAAATTTAGGTCGAAATACTGCCATGTTGTCACTTGTTGTACTCTTAATGATTTCATTTTTTATAATCAGAGGTGTATCTGATGAAAGCAATATTGTAAATTAAGTTTTTAGAAAAAGAAAAACCTTTTTTTCTTTTTGAATGTATTCAATTCTTCTCGTGTATTTTTTAGTTTTTCTCTTAAAAATTCACTTTCAGCCTCTGCTTTTGCTGCTCTCTCTCTAGCTTCAGCCATTAACTTATCAGCCTCATGTAAATTTCCTAGTTGGTCTAAAACTTTCTTCCAAGCAGATATTGGAACGAGCATGTTTTCTTCTTCTTGAGTTTGATTTACATCATCAACATTTTCATTAATTTCTTCATTTCTTGTTTCCTTTTCGATATCTGAATCAGAAACTTGGTTTTTATCTTCAGAAGAGAAGAAATTATATTTCTGCGACATTCTTTCTTCGTAACTACTCATTAAATAAAATCATCTTTCATTGTTTCCAAAGTAGGGTTTTTAAACTTAAATCCTTCTTTTAATAGTTTTTGAGGAATCGCTCTTATACTGTTTAAACCAAGTTGCTCACCTAGTTCCCAGCCAACAGCTAATCTCATTATTATTGGCGGTAAAGGAGGAGCAAAGAAAGCCTTATCCATAATTTTGGCAATGGCTCTTGAAAATTCTTTTTGTTGCAAAGGTTCAGGAGCAGTCACATTCACAGCGCCATCGATATTTTCATTTTCTAAACAAAATACGAATGCTTCCGCCATGTCATAAACAGATACCCAAGAAAAATATTGCTTACCATCTCCAATTGGACCGGATAAATTAAATTTTGAAATAAGTGTAAATATTTGTGTTGCGATATTTCCCTTCCCTAAAACAATTCCAGCTCTACACTTCATTACTCTTACACCCATCTTTTCAATTTCATATAATGGTTCTTCCCAACATTCTTCTGCTACCATTTGTAAAAATTGACCTCGATTAAAAGAGGTTTCTTCGGTAACTATCTCATCTCCGTGATCTCCATAAATATCATTTCCAGATGCAGTAATAAATATTTTCGGATATTTTTCACAAGATTTGTATGTATCCACAAAAAGATCAGATGCCCACTTCCTGGACCAATAAATTCTTGATTTTCTTTCTTTGGACCAACGACCACCAGCAAATGGGAGGAAGCCTAATATATCTTGTGGGGCTATACTTTCTCCAGCTAAATGGATTATTGCATCAAGTTCTTGAAATTTATCTTTATCTATTTCCTTCTTTGCTGGGCTCCAATAAATTTCATCATCATTCTTCACTTCTCTTCTTACAAATCTTTTAACTTCATGGCCAGAATCCTTTAAAATTTTTATTGTTTTTTTACCAATAAAACCAGAGGCACCTGTGACCCCAACTATCATTCTTCCTCATCTCCATAAAAAAGAAAGAAATCTTCAATTAGCTTCTCAAAGTCTGTAACTGCAGTTCCCATGTTTTTTGTAAAATTGATAGTAACAACATTCGATTGAATAAAAATATTTTCAATATCATTTGAGAATTGAAATAGTTTCATGGCTAATTGTGCACTAATTTCATTTGTTAATGAAGCGTGGGCTATATTGTGATATGTTTCACCGTCTTGTCCTGATAATGATCTGTTTAAATCGAATATGACATTTTTTCCAAATTGAGTTGTTTTTAATTCAATTTTCTGACCCATTAAAATTCACCAATCTTCATTACTCTAATAAGGTTAGTTGCTGCCTCTTTATTTGGAGGTGTACCAGCGACAATAACTACTTTATCATTTTTTAAAAAATTCATCTCTTCAGTTAACCATTGGTTTGCAATCGCAAACATCTCATCAGTAGTTTCCAATCTCTCTATCTTTATCTGCTCTACTCCCCATATCAAATTGAGTTGATTAAAAGTCTTTTCAACAGTTGTAAATGTAAAAATTGGAGCGTCTGGTCGATGATTTGAAATCAACAATGCTGTTTTACCAGTTTCAGTAAAAGCTACGATTGCCTTTGCATTAGAATCATTTGCTACTTGTACTGCAGCTTTTGAAAGAGAATTTGTTAGTTCATCAGAAGTCAATATGTCTTTAGATGAAGTTATTTTTGTACCAGAAACACTATCTACCTCACTACAAATCTTTGCCATGGCACTGACAACTTCAATTGGGTTTTCACCGATTGAGGTTTCCGCTGACAACATTACAGCATCAGTTCCATCGAGTATTGCATTTGTAATATCCGAAACCTCTGCTCTTGTAGGCCTATGAGAAGAAATCATAGAAGTTAACATTTCAGTAGCTGTAATCGTTATTTTTCCTTGTAAATTTGTTTCATTTAATATCTCTTTTTGAACGAGCGGAATTCTCTCAAGAGGAAGTTGTACACCTAAATCACCCCTTGCTACCATTACTCCATCTGACTCTTGAATAATTGATTTTAGATTTTTTACTGCAGACTTAAGTTCAATTTTAGCTATTACTTTTGTATCATCATCAATGTATTTCTTGACATTTATAATATCTTCTGCGTTTCGAACAAAAGAAACAGCAACAAAATCAACCCCAAGTTGATTGCCGAACTCTAAATCTTCAATATCTTTTTTTGTTAAAG